>CALDFV010000045.1 GCA_937942145.1 uncultured Opitutaceae bacterium | reverse complement strand
GACTCCGATATATCGGAAACGATCGATCTATCGAAACGGCATACGGATATACTGGCTAAGATGAAGTCCTTTGCGAAAGCATCCCACGAACCCGTTCGACCCGGAACGTTCGCTGATCCCAAGAGAACCCTACACGAACGCGATCGTTGGGCAAAGTGGGGAACTTCGGGGGAAGACCCCAGAAAAAAGTAGCTGTTTTCGATCTTGAGCAGGTAATTAGCAAGGAGTTAGGAGAGGCAGGACTTGGTGTCCGGTAGTGATTTCTGACGGTCTTTCCTCTCACTTACAATGGCTGGCTCTAGGATTCTGCCAGTTCCTCAGCCATGAAATTTCGGAGCTAGCGGGCGCTTTGCCGCAACGCGCCTTGGCGACCGGCCAATGTCTTTTCATAGGGTCGGTCTTTCACCTCGATGCAAACGGGTCTAGTGTATCCAGTTTGTCCAAACACACCGAAAAAGCTGCCCCAGTCGATATCGCCAGGACCATGTAGCAGTGGCGTCTGCCAGCGGCGACCGTGATTGATTAAACAATCAACCATGTTTCACTAGCGAGTGAGTTGGCGACCTAAGCGAACTCTTGGAGAAGCTCGGGCTTTCGAATGGGAAGACAACTTTTGGACACATTGAATTTTCATTTGGTCTTCCCCACGTGGAGCTAGCGGTTATAAATAAAGGTGAGATGGGGTTCGAAACTAATTATCAAGAGATACTCAGCCGGATCGATCGCGTGGATCCGGTGGCATATGGAAGGACCCGGAATTTCATCGATGGGGCGGTCACCAAGCTTTCCCCGTATATCTCACGAGGTGTCATCTCAACGAGACAAGTCTTTCGTGCGGTAGTGGAGCGCGGGTTTGATCCCAGGAAAATCGGAAAGTTTATCCAGGAGCTCGCTTGGAGGGATTACTGGCAGCAGGTATGGATTGCCAACGGGAGTGAGATCAATCAGGACCTGCGGTGCGAACAGCCGAACATTTGTCACTATGAAATGCCGCGAGCCCTTGTCGAGGCGAGAACAGGTATCAATGCCATCGACGAAGCCCTACATGAATTTCACGAGACGGGGTATTTGCATAATCACGTTAGGATGTATGTCGCGGCCATTGCGTGCAATGTGGGGGGAAGCCACTGGCGGGTGCCGGCTCGGTGGATGTACTACCATCTCTTGGACGGTGACTGGGCCAGCAACGCGCTGAGTTGGCAGTGGGTGTCTGGATCCAATGCGGGTAAGAAGTACTACGCCAATCAGGAAAATATAAACAAGTATTGTCGCTCCCATCAAAAAGGGACCTTTTTGGACGTGGATTATGGGAGTCTCGAAAGAGCGGAAATTCCAGAAATCCTTCGAGAAAGGACAGTTCCCAGGCTGGAAACACCCTTACCGGAAAAGCGAAGCATCAAAATTGACCCTGAGCTGCCCACTTTGATCTATAATTTCTACAACCTTGATCCGAAATGGCATGAGGAGGCGAACTTCAATAGGGTCCTGCTGATGGAGCCCTCCGTGTACAAAGCGTATCCCATATCCAAAAACTCAATGGAATTTATGCTCGGGTTGTCAGACAACATTAAGGGGATTCAATGCTACGTGGGGGAGTTTGATGAATTGGTTGAAGCGTATGGCATCAGAGAGGCGATTTTCAAAGAACATCCGCTCAACCAATACAATGGCAGAGAGGAGCCTCGTGACTGGATGTTTGAGGTTACGGGATATTACAGGTCGTTTTTCGCGTTCTGGAAAAAGTGCCAAAGAGAGCTGAAGTAATGGAGGCCATTAATATCGTCTGGCTCAAACGCGACCTCAGGACGCAAGACCACACCCCCTTCAATGCAGCGGAGAAGGAGGGTCTCCCGTACTATCCAATTTACATCTTCGAACCATCCCTGTCGGCGCACACCGACGCTTCATTGCGGCACCAGCAGTTTGTTTATCATTCGTTACTCGTGCTGAATGACGAGCTTCTCAAATACAAGCGTCGCGTGGAATTGCTCTTCGGTGAAGCGGAGGAAATATTTCGATACATCGCTAGCAAATTTGTGATCCGAAAGGTTTTCTCGTACCAGGAAACAGGCGTAGAGCTTACATGGAAGCGCGACAAGAAAGTGAACGCGCTTTTTCAAGAGAAAAGGATCGTTTGGAAGCAATTTCAGCGAGACGGTATTGTTAGAGGCATTACGAATCGCGATGGTTGGGACAAAAACTGGTTTACCACCATGAATGAACCAGTGCTCAAGAATACCTACTCCGTTTCTGGCGTTCAACCACTTGCCCATTCTTTCTCTTTGCGGGACGATTTCAGAAGACAGCTGGAGGCCTATCCCACTGTCTTTCAACCGGCTGGAGAAAAAAGCGGATGGCGCAGCTTGAAGTCATTCGCGAACGAGCGAGGATTCGATTACAGCAAGCACATTTCCAAGCCTCAACAAAGCAGCGTTTCAGGAGGTCGTATTTCTCCCTATCTCGCCTGGGGCAATTTGAGCATCAAACAGGCCTATCAGCACGTCAAAAACCATGAGAACTACGGTTCGAACAAACGACCGTTCGGAGCCTTTCTTATACGACTCAAATGGCATTGTCACTTCATCCAGAAATTTGAAGTGGAATGCGAATACGAACATACCTGTATCAACCGGGGATATGAATTGCTTTCCCACGAGAGTGACCCGGCGAAACTCAGTGCGTGGCAGAAGGGTCGGACGGGGTTTCCCATGGTGGATGCCTGCATGCGGAGTGTATCCCAGACGGGATGGATCAACTTCCGCATGCGCGCAATGCTGGTCTCTTTTCTCTGCCACCACTTGGATCAGGATTGGCGGAAAGGGGTTTATCACTTGGCTCGACAGTTCTTGGACTACGAGCCCGGAATTCACTACCCGCAGTTCCAAATGCAGGCGGGTACTACAGGTATCAATACGATTAGAATCTACAATCCAGTAAAGCAAAGCAAGGATCATGATCCGTGCGGGACGTTCATCAAAAAATGGGTCAAGGAGCTGAAGAATGTTCCTGCGGAGTATATCCATGAACCTTGGCTGATGACTGGCATGGAACAGCAATTGTGCGGATTCAAAATGGGCAGGGACTATCCACATCCCGTAGTAGACCTCCAGGAAAGCGCCAAGAAAGCGCGAAGCAAGATATGGGGGCACCGAAAGAATTTGACTGTAAAAAAGGAGAGCAACCGAATTCTCGCGATGCACACTCGTTCCAATATTCGAACTCCGTGAGCTAGGTAAAAAACTACGCTGGAGCCAGAGGCGACTCCAGCGAATCGAAGCCCTAGGCAACAGTAGCAGGAAAGGACTGCTTGCGAATTGTTTGACGGAGATTCCCCCGTTTTCACGCGATTGTCGCTTCTACCTTCGAAGCAGAAGGCGTCCGGACGATCCCGTCGCATCCCGCTGTCGATTTGTTCAACCCGGCAGTCCTCTGTCATCGTGACCTCCCCAAAAGGGTGCCGGGGCAATTGTGGACCCTTGCAAGCGCGTGCGAGACTCGCAGAACTAGGCGCAGCAAAGCGCTCGCTCGATTTCGATCTGACAGCAGCTTTAGAGGGAGCATAGCGAGCTGATTTCTCTCGTTTCTGTAATCAGGCCCATTCGGGCGATTGACAGGTTTTGAATCGATAAAACGAGGAGGGGATCCATTTAGGAGCATCCGCGGGTTGCAATGCGGATTTGGCTGGATATCTGATGTAGCATGCTATCCGTAGGGGCCGTTTCAAAAGCTTACCAGAATCGCCGCGTTTTAAACGAGGTTTCCTTTGCCATGAATTCTGGTGAACGGGTTGCCCTGATGGGCCCCTCTGGTTCCGGCAAATCGACCTTGCTCAATTGCCTTTCTGGCCTCGATACCCCTGACGAGGGAACGATCATCTTTGACGGCGAGGAATTGACTCGGCTCTCGCCTGATGAGCGAACCTTGTTACGCAGGGGCCGTTTGGGCTCTATTTTTCAGTTCTTCCATCTGCTTCCCACGTTAACCGCCTTGGAGAACGTGGCCCTTTCCTTACAGCTCAATAATTACTCTGCCTCCGAGCAAGCGCAGCTCGCGATGGATATGCTGGAAGAGGTTGATGTCGCCCACCGAGCGAAGGCCTTCCCAAGGGAAATGAGCGGTGGCGAAATGCAGCGGGTAGCGATCGCGCGGGCTTTGGTTATAAAACCGAAGCTGCTTCTCGCGGATGAACCCACCGGCAATTTGGATACGAAAAACGGGGAACGTGTCCTCAACTTGATCGAGGCCTTGTCTGAGGCTCACCAGGTAGGGCTCATATTAGTGACCCATCAGGAGGAAACCACGCGAATCTGTCACCGAACCCTGCACATTCACGACGGCATTCTGTCTGAAGACGCGCTGGAGTCGAGGGCTTAGCCCAACCCGTTGCAAATGGAACGTCCAGCGTCACCGCAAGCCCTACTGGGAGTCTGGCTAAAGACCAGTCTGAGGCATTGGCTGCGGCACAAGCTTCAATCCGCCATCTTAATCGCGATCATAGCCTTGGGCGTAGCGTCTTTTCTTTCAATCCGCATGGCCAATAGGGCCGCCGTAAAAGGATTTAGCGGGTTCACGGAAACCGTCACCGGACAGGTGGATTTTACCTTGGAAGCACAGGGGGGACGGTTTCCCGTTTCCTGGTTGAGTGGAATCCGGAAAAGCCTGCAGCAGAATCCTGTCGAATTGGCTCCTGTTCTGGAGGTTCCGGCATTGGTGGAAACATCAGTGTCGAAGCAAAAGCGATCAAGCGATCTCCTGCAAATCCCCGGCGAATCACTGCGGATTCTCGGCGTAGACATTATCGGTATCCAAAACTTCAATAACCAAAACATCAGTGCCTCTCTGTTGTTTTCCGAAGAGGGAGAAGAGGAGCGGGATATCTTTTCCATCGCAAGAGATCCGAAAGCCTTGTTCATCTCACCCCGATTGGCTGAAAAGCTGGGGCTTGCGGTTGGAGATGAAATTGAAGTCATCGTAGACGACCAGCGTTTTATCTTAACCGTCAGAGGAATACTGCCAACGAGCCGATCGGGAGTGGAGGTTCCGGAGAACCTCGCAATCATGGATTTACCAGCCGCGATGGCATTGGCGGGTAGGCCGGATGTCGTTTCCCGCGTGGAAGTGATTGTCGAGGCCGAGGAAAGATCGGAGGCTTTGCGAGAGACTATTAGGAGGTCACTGAGCGAACACGCCGCGGGTCGCTGGAGGGTGCTTCAAGCCGAGCAGCAGGAAGAGGCGGGAGCGGCCATGACATCCGCCTTTAGGCTCAATCTCACGATATTGTCTTTGATTTCCCTGCTCGTGGGGCTCTATCTGATCTGTCAATCAATCGACGCAGCCGTGATTCAGAGGCGCAAGGAGATCGGTATTCTAAGAGCATTGGGATTGATCCCGAAAGAGATTAAGAAGCTCTGGCTCCTTGATCTGACCGCGCTGGGAGCCCTTGGCGGATTCTTTGGAATTTTCATCGGTTGGGCGTCCTCACAAATCGTGGTCGTGGCCATAGCCAGAACAGTTAGCGCCCTTTATACCGAAACGACTGCCGAAAGCGCCCAGCTCAATAGCATCGACTGCTTGATTGGAATGGGGCTTGGCGTTTTGGGAAGCCTGGTCGCGGGAACTATGCCCCTCAGCGTTGCCACTCGGACGAGCCCCGCCAAAATCATCGCCAGCGGCCGTCAGGAACTAAATGGAGTACGGTACCGGTATCAATGGCTAGGCGGGCTCCTTCTTTTATTGGGTTGCCTGAGCTCTTTGGCAAAGCCGGTGATATTTTCCAATGGTCAGGCCTTTCCTGTCTTTGGCTACATAACGGCGCTTTGCTGGCTCCTTGGAGGAGCGCTCACAGTAGCCGGTCTCATTTCACCTCTGGGGAAAGTATTGCATCGCGGTGTATCCAAACATCTTGCGGCGGGACTCGGGATCGGAAAGCTGCGCCTGCCGGGCAATCGACATCGATTGGCGGTATCGGGACTTTTTGTGGCGATCGGCATGGCGGCCAGTATGAGCATTTTGATCGGCAGCTTTGAAACAACGATTACGCACTGGTTGAAGACCCGCTTCCAAGCGGATATCTATGTCGCGAGTCGAGCATTCAGCGGAGCTTCCTCCCAGTACTTTATTCGTTCGACCACCATTGCTCAGCTGGCCGAAGAGCCTGGGATTGATGCGGTATCCACTCAGCGCTACCTGCCCATTCAATTTCAGGACAAACAGGTCTATCTGGTCGGCATTCTTACAGAGCTGATCGAGGACTACGAAAAATTCTTATGGATTGATCCTCTTCTGAGTTTGAGCGATATGCCTGATGGGGTGGAATCCTGGGCCATCATCAACGAAACATACCGCTATCGCTTTGGATACCAAACCGGCGATGTCGTCAATCTGGAAAGCAGCAAAGGAAGGCACCCGATTTGGATACGTGGAATGAAAGCCGATTATGGAAACGATCGAGGCGCGATACTCGTCGACCAAAAGTATCTGGAATCCTGGTACGAGGTGTATGATTTCTCGAACACGACTCTTTACCTTTCAGTAGGGGTCGATGTTGATGCGGTTGTGGAAGACCTGAAAGAACGATTTCCGGAACTAGCGATTCGGGAGCAAGGAGCGTTGCTCAAGAATGCACTGCAGGTGTTTAAAGAAACCTTCGTTGTGACCTATGCCCTGAAAGTTCTGGGATTGTTCGTGGCGGTCCTGGGATTAGCTCTGGCCCTTTTGAATATACTTCGGGAAGATGTCTCCAGTCTTCACACCCTCCGCGCGCTTGGAGTCACTCGAGCCGAACGAGCTGGTATCACCGCCTTTGAGGGCACAGGGATGACTCTTATCGCGACACTAGGCGGTATTCTCCTAAGCTTCGCCTTGGGTTGGCTCCTCGTTTTCGTAATCAACCGGCAGAGCTTTGGCTGGACGCTTCAATACGCGGTTCCGTGGGGCGACATTTTGAGTTTAGGAATCCTCCTTGTCGCCTTGGGAGCCCTGGTAAGTTGGCTGGTCGGATGGCTGGCAGGAGACGAAAAACCCATGCAGGAAGAATGATGAACAGAAGACGATTCTACTTATTCCTATTGGTATTCAGCATTGTAATATCAGAATGCCTACGTTCTGACGTTCCAG
The DNA here is from genome assembly GCA_937942145.1 of uncultured Opitutaceae bacterium. Taxonomy (GTDB): domain Bacteria; phylum Verrucomicrobiota; class Verrucomicrobiia; order Opitutales; family Opitutaceae; genus Pelagisphaera. Next base: position 12,396 of record CALDFV010000045.1, on the reverse strand, counting down.
AATTTACTCAGGAAGGCTTTCGAGTGCCGCAGCCGCATCAAGCCCTCAAGTTTCCAATGGATCATGGAAGCCATCCTGATTTTAAAATCGAATGGTGGTACCTAACCGGTCACCTCCAGTCTGATTTAGGGAGAGAATTCGGATTTCAGGTAACGTTTTTTCGCTTTGCCGGAACCAAGGGGGAACGCGGCCTGGAGTCTCCAAGCTTTGGGTACTCGCAAATTTACTCCACTCAGGTGGCTCTGACGGATATTGGAGCAGGCAACTTCTATTTTGACGAACGACTCGATCGCAACGGATGGGATGCGTACGCAAGCGAGGATAGTCTCGACCTTAGACACGGACCTTGGTCGATGAAAATGAGCGACGAACCCAGCGAAAGCATTGATGTAAAATTTCATATCCGTGACAAAGCCGCCATAAATCTTCAACTGCGCCCGACGAAGCCGAGGGTGATCTTCGGCCCTGACGGCACCTCCCGAAAAGGTCCGGATCCCACTGCGCGAAGCTACTACATTACGTTCACCCGATTGGCGGTTTCCGGTAGCATTGAGATCGACGGGGAGATTCTCAATCTCGCGGGCGAAGCATGGATGGATCATGAAATTTCTAGCCAGCAATTGAGCGAGAATCTTGAAGGCTGGGATTGGACGGCTATCCAGCTTGGTGATGGGCGGGAAATTAAGGCGTATCTCTTAAGGCAAGCCGATGGGACCCCCTCCGAGTTTTCGCAACTGATCTGGATTGATGAAGCGGGGAACACCATTTACCAAGACTACGGTGAGTCCGGTTTTTTATGGTCCAAGGAAAGCTTCTGGAAGAGTCCGGTTACAGGTGCCAACTACCCCACCACCGTCACGATTGAGGCCGTAGACCCTAAGACGGGATTGTGGAGGCAAATAACCTTGAGCCCAACCGTAGCGGAACAGGAGCTCACGGGAGACCTTAATGGCACCAACTACTGGGAAGGGGCTTGTAGGGTGACGAATAAAGCAGGCGAGTGGATCGGGCGTGCTTATCTGGAGCTCGCCGGCTATGACGATTCATTAAGTGGCGCATTGCGATAGGGGCGGGAAGAATCTTCGTGACCCCGCGACCTCTAGCACCACCAAATTCAGTGATACTCCAGTAGGCCCTCGATCGCGGTAGCGATGCGTTTGCTGACCTCGGCCGGTGGAAAGGGGTTGAAGGGTCCGCCTTCGCCGGGATCAATGTCGTTGAAACCGCTTAGTTTCATGGCTTCGATGACTGCTGAGTAATTGTAGGCACGACCATTTTCAAATCGAATCTCCTCGAAAGCCGTTACCTTTTTCTCAATTGCAAAGGCAGTATCGTAATTTTTGATACGCTGGGCATTGTTGATTTCGTCACCCGCTCGAGCGCAAAGAATGGAAATTGCTGAAGTGTGACCTTTTGTTCCGAGTTGCGCCCCCTTTGTGCTTCGGTCTCCCACTCCCCAGATGACGATTCCGTCACCGGCGACATCTTCGACCATGGAAGGGACATCCTTTTCGCTGGTGCCCACTTTGACACCGATAATATGCGGGGAATCCTTGACCAGTCGCACAATCTGGTCTCGATCGCGTTCGTTGCGATAATAGTAGAGGAAGCGAGCCCCGCAAGACTCGCCGTACCGATTGGCGAATTCAAGTAAGCCTTCGTAGAGACCTTCCGTGCTGTAGATTCCACCAAGCGGCATGATCAGGTAGAGATCAGGGGGGCGGGGCAGGGCAGCTTGTTTCTCGATCAGGTCTCCGACTTCTCCAATAGGATTGGGCACGATTGCCGACATCAGGATTCCGTTATCGTTCATGAGGTTACCGGTTTCCTCAACGAGCTTCAGTTGATCATCCAAACCAACGTGGTTGATAAGACTCGTGCCCGCGAGGGAGATGATTCGTTTACGCCCATCGCTAAGGAAGTTGCGATTCATCAAGTAGCTCATGTTCTTTAGATGAGCGTCATAGTCGATGCGTCCATCGCGATAGACGATCGGGGGAATCGTAGTAACGGAGTCGAGAGCCTCGAGGAGTTCTGAATTATTCATATCGGGAATGATTTGAAAGGGTAGTCTCCATTCGAGTCAAAGGTGGCGGTATTGCAAACCTTTAGCGAAAGAGTGAAACGCCTCGGGAGCAACGACTCAAAATTTTTCTATCAAAAAACGTCTTTTACTGTGCAATATTGTCTTTAATCAGATTGGAGTAGTGAGGGTCGCCTAGATTGAAAGCCGGCAGCTTTTTTGCGCTTTGTGTGTGGATGTCCGTCGCGAGATTTGAGGAGATGATGATCCGGCGGCATTCGCCGAGACCTTCCACCGCGTTTTCGGTCATTCCGGAAAACGAGTTCCCGGTGATGTTTATGCTGGAGGTGTTATCCAGCACGATACTCGTTCCTACGTCTTTCTGATCGAAATTTTCGGTTTCGATTTGGCGTTTGGTTTTGCCGTTACCCATGTAACTGTTGGCGAAGCTGTTTCCGGTGATGGTGATCCGGCCGCTATCCGGACCGATTCGTACGCCGTAGTTGTGAACGATTACGAATGTATTGGCGGAAAGGGTACATCCGTGAGCGTCGCGAAGGTCAATTCCGCCTGAAAACTCGTGGGCGATGACATTGGAACTGATTGTAATGCCGTAGCAGTCGCGGTCCAGAATGACCGCATTCCCTTGGCATTCTTCAATCATGTTTCCGGAAAGAACGGATCCGTATGTATTTTCGATTACCACACCATGTCGCAGATGATCATCCAGATTGTTTGCGTTCATGCAAAGATTGAAACTGTCAATACAGCGGACGGCGTCCTCGTTTTCCTCGAACTGGTTGTCGCTAACCACGATGTCGTGGCAATCTGTAAGGTTCAGTCCGGTCTTGGCATTGTAGGTGATGATGGAGTCGGACACCCGTGGATCTTCGTAGCAATTGTCGAGATGAATTCCGTGGCTCCCGTGATGGTCCACCGAAAGCCCGTGAATGAAAATCTCCTGAACACCTTGAGCGTGAATACCAATCCCGCTTTTCGGATTACCGCTGATGCGGAAGTTGCTCAGCTGCACGCGCCAGATCCGTTTCTTGGAATCGCCCTCGTATCCATCCGGACGTACGTGCAAGGCGGGTTTGCCCTTATCGTTTTTGTTGACGATGTGAGTGGCGGGCCCGGCCCCTTCAATACGAACATTCTCCCGACTTAGGATAAGTGGCTCGCTCAACTCGTAGGTTCCGGGGGCGATGTAAACGATCCCGCCCGTTTCGGGCACTGCATCGAAGGCTTCTTGCAGGTTCTCGTGGTTGGAAGATCGAACGATTCCCGTCTGGGCGGAAAGAACGGGAACTAGCAGGATCAGAAAGAAGAAAAATGAAGGGCTTTTTTTCATAATCCTTTAAAGCTCAAGGACCCCCGAATCGTCAATCCTAGGGTGCTCCTCTGTGGTTTTCAATCGGTGACCCTGAGAGTAAACTCCTTTGGGAGGTTGAACGATGAAAGCTTTCCTGCACTTCTTGCGCTAGGCAGAGGCGGTTACTTTGAATTAGGTTTGCGGTGCAGTGGAAAATGGCGCGGTCTGGTATTGAAAGAGTAGGGGTTGCCGCTCTTGCGAAAAAGAGATTGATTTGCTACTAGAAAATGGCGTGCTTACGCTTTTACTGTATCCACTGGTTAACCATCCTTCCGTTCGACAACTGACAATGCCTACTCTTTTCATTCTCTCTAGGTGGATTATTGCTGCCGCAGTGGTAGCTGCTATTCTTCCCTGTTGGGTTCGAGCTCAATCTGCTCTATCCGAAGCGGGAGTGGGGAATGACTCTGGTTTTCTGATCGAACTCGAGGCTTACGCGAAGTACGGAGGCGATATCGATGTGATCGACGGAATGACCGGAAGGGAATATCATCGCGCGAACGAGGTTGTGAAGACTGTCAACACGAACTTTCCCAAAATTATGGGGGGACTGCATACCATGCTCCTTGTCCTCGAGCTGAAGCACATGGAGCACCAAATGACGATCGGAATCGAGCACACAAAGCGGCTTGGCGAATTGGCGACGACTTTTGGAATAAAGCACTTTAAGGTCGAGGACGAGTCCTGGTTTTTGAAAGAGCGAAGGATCCTTGCTCGACTTCGGGAAAAGCCGTTTTTTCAAATCAAGGAACTGGTCGTATGGCATGAGGAGGAGTTAAGCGAGATCGCCTTAAGACGAAATGAGCGTGGGAAAAACATTCGATTCAGCCCCGATACCCTGAGTTGGGAGCGCCGTGTTTTGACCGAGTGGGAAGTGAACGTCCGCACGCGCAATCGATTTAGGCGTATCAACAAATGGCAGGGTTTAAACCTGGATACGAATCATGGATTTCATATCAGCGACGGGCTCCCGACCAATATTAGCCCATCGAGTTTTAAGGAGGTCAAAGTATCCTATCCGATTATTGTTTCGAGTGAAAGGGACACGCAGGAGCAGATTGACCGATTGCAGCAGCTAATCGTGAAAAATCTCAGCTACTTGTACGATCCCTTTTCTTGGGGGGCCAAGCGTGCGACGCGGTTTAGGGGAAGGATTCCGGGTACCTTGCTCAGGCACCTGCAAGATCGCAGCTATCGGGTTAAGGATCGCGAATGGTTCGACCCGACGATTTGCCATTTTCTAAATGACGTGGTTGCCCTGCAAATGTACGGGTTGAAGGAGATATACGATTTTTATGTGGTGCAACGGTTTGAGTCTGGTCGAAATCTTCTAGGCGAGGAAATGGATCCATTGAACTGGCATCCGGGTGAGGAACGCGAAACACGCCAGGCGAAAAAGAACACCAAAGTGTGGCTTAATTTCAATAATCCTACCGGCGCTCGTTTTGCTATGTTAGACGCGTATTTGAGGTATGGAGACGAGTTTTTGGAAATTCTAAGGATTCAGTTGACGGGATTAACGGAAAAGGCCGTTGGTCGTGAAATAGTAGAGCAAGTTATTAGCTCAGTGAGTGGGGTTCCTGCGGAGACCTATATCAAGGCGGCACTAAAAGCGCAGGCGGACGGGATAGTGCAGTACCATAAGAAGCACTATCCCGAATCTTACTGAGGATTCAATAACGTCATACTCCAAGCGAGTCGCTGCAATGGTGGAGTGCCCCGATCGGCCCAGGGCAGCAGGAAAGCTGACGCCTAGCGGATTGGTTGATGGGTACAGAGATTTAAGGCGCCGCGCTCTTACTAAAGCTCTTTGATCATGATATTGCGCCAGCGGACTTCGAAAGGACCCGTGCCGGCTTTTATGCCGTGAACCTGCAGACCAATCGAGCCTGAGGGGTACTCGCGGTAAATGCCGCCGGGAAGTTTTAGCTTGGTGACCTGTTTCCCGTTGATGAAAGTAGTAATGGTGTCGCCTTTGGCGATGATGTGGAATTCATTCCAATCATTGTTCTTCACGTGATTGTGGCTCGCTCCCTCGCCCGGCTCTTTCGAGATCCAGCCGGTATTGAGGCCTTCACCATAGATAAAGCCCGATTGCCCGGGACTGGTTTCGATTTCAACCTGTGGACCGAAGTAACGGCGACTGCCCCATTCGCGAGTATGTGAGCGAATTTGGACTCCGGAGTTCAGTCCCTCGTCCACCTTAACTTCGAACTTCAATTCGAAGTCACCGAAGTGCTTGTAGGAAGTGAGAAAGGTGTTCGGGCTGCCTTCGGCGGTTCTTCCGAGGATGGCCCCGTCTTCCACGTAATAGTTGGCATAGCCTTGAGCGACACCCCAGCCAGACAGAGTTTTGCCGTTGAAGAGCGGCTTCCAGCCATGGTCCCCGTGGGAATCGGCAAAAAGCGATGGCGATACCGCGCATAAAGACAGGAGAATCAGGCGACTTAAAGTTGTTTTCATAAAGCGTTAATGATTAGCAATTCAATTGTTTGGGTTTAACTAGTCGAACAAAGTGGTAGGTGAGTGGACGCTTGGCAAGCGGGTAACCGCTCAAGTTTGCAAGAACCGGTTCAGTTTAATGTGGTAAGGATAAGGAGACAAATTTGAATCAGAAGCGTAGGGCCAGCGCTTGCGCTATGCTGCATTGCATTGAAATCCTATCGCATGCGGCACGGCGCGAGCGCTGGCCCCACGGAGGAAAAAGGTTCATTCGAACCGTTGGTCACTTTCTTAGTTTTGCGTCTCAACAGTTCTTCCATCAACTTCCGAAGCATGGCTAAAAGTGATTCGATTCAGAAGGGCAGTGAGGTTTCGTTTAGGAAAACGGTTACCGAAGACGACATCAACCAGTTCGCCCAGTTGTCAGGCGACTTCGCTCCCAATCACGTGGATGAGGCGTTTATGAAAAAGTCAGCCTATGGGAAGCGGATTGCCCACGGAGCGCTCCTGATAGCCTACACGTCCCAAGCCTCTTCTCAAATCATCGAGGAATTTGCGGCGACGGAAGAGAATGCGACGCCCATTTCACTCGGCTATGATCGGATAAGATTTATCAAACCGGTATTTATTGATGACGAAATCACCGTCCGCTACATTGTGGAATCGTATGACACCGAAGCGGCTCGGTCCTATGCTAAAATCGAGATTATGAATCAAGACGATCAGCTAGTCGCAGTGGCGACGCACATAATGAAGTGGGTGCCGAATACGAAGGCTTAAGGTTTGTTTAGGGCCGTTTCTCGTGCCACTACAGCTTCGCTACGGCTAGTTCGACTTTTGGGAAAAGGTCTCGCATCAGAACCGTGTAGCGATCCACGCGTTGCTCGATTTCGGCTTCAGCTCCGACGATCGAATCTAGAAACCGGTATCGATCAGCCAAGTGTTTGAAGACGCGCTGAATTCCTTCGAGTTCGCCATAGGACTTGAACCAGTTTCGTTCACGCATGCCATGAACGAAAGTGACCGCTCGTTCGTTGATCGAAGGAGCGGCTCGCTCCATGCGGTCGTAGAAGCGCTGAAAGAGTTCGAGACGATCGTCGGTGCAGTAATAGGTCCAATCCTTTGAGAGGGCGTAGTCGAGAGCGATATCGACAACCACGCCGGATACGGATTCCCGTTTTACGGATACCAGATTGAGCGCTTGCTGGAATTCGGCTGAAGTATCCGTTTCGCGATCGATGGTACGATGGATAGTTGCCCCACGACGGACAAATTTCCGCTGGTCCTGACGAAGGTCTTTCCCGAGAAAGTCCCAAAGCACATTGATTGTCATGACCTGGTCGGTCTCGTTCCGAGAAAGCAATGCGTGAGCGAGAAGATTCATGAAGGCAGTTGAATCCAGAGGTTTTCGTCCATGGCGTTTTGTTTACAGCGCGAGCTTGGCTAGATTTCCCGCATTGGCAAACCAATGATTCTGCTCGCTCTTAGCGCTGGCTGGCTTCTTTCAGTTTTTCGATATCCTCGTTTACTTGCTTGGGTCATCGGGGTAGATGAAAGTTTTGGTGTCGGCGATGAGATTGCGGGATTCGCCCTTGTCAATTTGGCGGAGTCATTCAGGCTTTGTAGTCGATGATAATCCTTCCAGTACTGGCTTTTCTCGACATTTTCTTCAGCAGTTTTTTCTCGCTGATCGTAAACGTGTTTTACGCCTGCCTGACGATTTTGCTCGCAGTGGGTATCTTGTGGCTGGTGGACCGGCATGTATTCAAGGAAATCGACTTTCTTAAGGAGATTCAGAAGGGTAATATTGCGGCCGCTATATTCGCGGGCTTCTTTCTGCTCTCGGTTTGCTTGTTGCTAAGCTTCACCATGCGCTAGAATGATGGCCCTCAGGAAGTACCTTCTGAGCTTTCTAGGACTTGCGGTTTCTTTGTCTTTGTTTCAGGCAATCGAACTGAGTCTAATCGAGGATGAAGGGCAGAGTGATCCTGAAACGGCACGGCAATCGATCGGGGGGATGACTCGTCGATACGACGAAATCTTCCGAAAGTATACCCGTACTTATTTCGGAAGAATGTCCTGGAAATGGTTTAAGGCGCAGAGCATCCAAGAGAGCAGTTTGCAGCCTCACGCTAAAAGTGCGGCAGGCGCGATGGGTTTGATGCAGTTGATGCCGGCCACGTTTCAGGAGATACGGAAGGAAGTGGGGCTGCCGAATGCTCCCTACGATGCGAACGCTAACATTCATGCGGGCATTTGGTACAATTTGAGGTGCTACAATGTATGGACGGAAAACCGGAGCAGTCGGAAGATTTTGAAACTGATGTTCGCTTCCTACAACGCTGGTCCGGGGAGTGTTATCCGCGCCCAGAAAGTGGTACGGAGTGGCGGGATTTGCGATGGGAAGCGCTGGGACTGCATCCGGCGCGGCCTTCCTCAGATAACGGGTAACCAATCCAAGGAAACCATTCAATACGTGGAGAATGTGGAGCACTACTACAATCTCTTGCGATAGCCGCTCTGGTGGCTTTGGGCTTCAACGCTTCACCGGCCGGGATTTCTCTTCCCGATAGGATCAGAGGCGCTCCGTTCGGATGAATTTCTATTTCTGCTTCAATTCTTCTAGTTGCTTGACTTGGATTTCCATTAGCTCGGTCATTTTGTGTAGAAGCTCGATGTTCTTAGGGGTCTCCTCCGTGGCATTTTTCGGGTCATTCGCCTTTTTTCGGATCGTATTCATAATTTTGACAACGAGGAAGACGACAAATCCGATGATGCAAAAATCTACGCTAACCTCGATTAGCTTGCCATAACCTATCGCGATTTGCTCGGGTTTGGCGACCCCGTCTACCGTAACGGCCTCTCGCAATATTAGTTTCTTATTCTCTAAATTGATTCCGTCGGTTAGAAACGATAACGGCGGAAGGAAAATCTCGTTAACCAGTACATCCACGACCTTGTTGAAAGCGGACCCAATGATAACTCCGATTGCGATGTCGATCATGTTTCCCTTTATCGCAAATTCCTTAAATTCCTTGATGATTCCCATTTTGATTTCCTTTCGTTTTGTTTAACGCGAACCTTCGGCTCGCTTTTTCTGTTTGTATGTTATATTCTATTACAATCCCCTGAATTATTGTATCGAGGGGACTGTTTCCAGGATAGCAATTGAAAATGGCATAGACGAGTTGATTTTTACGCGAAGTCTAATCCCCATTTGCTCGCACTATTTTATTGTAGGTCGTCTCGTCAAAGACCCTGGCAAGTCGTTGGATGAGGCGACACTTATTCCTAATCGGCGGGTCAGCCACCGACTAGTCGAGGTCCTTAACGACCCGCCCTACATTAATTTGAAGTAATTTACTTTTCAGACCCTCTCTTAGACCTGCCTTTTGTAAAGACGCCGGTAAAGTGGACTGTTGGCAATGAGGTGATCGTGAGAGCCTGAATCAACGATTTGGCCGTTCTCGAAAACAAGTATCTGTTGGGCAGAGTCGATCGTACTGAATCGGTGGGCGATTATGAGGACCGTTTTTCCCACCACTAGCTTGCGGAGCGCTTGCTGAACTTTCTCCTCGCTTTCTGTATCCAGAGCTGAGGTTGCCTCATCCAAAATTAAGATCGGCGCCGCGCGCAGAAAGGCGCGGGCAATGGCAATGCGCTGGCGCTGTCCACCTGAGAGTCTTGCTCCTCGTTCTCCGACGATTTCATTGTACCCTTTATCCATCGATCGAATGAACTCATCGGCGAAGGCATCTCTAGCGGCAGCCATTACCTCCTCATCGCTGGCATCCTGACGCCCCAAGCGAATGTTTTCCATCACGGTGTCATCAAAGAGCACCGGTTCCTGGGAAACCAGTGCGATTTGCTGGCGCAGCTCTTTCAAGGGGACTGCGCGAATATCTCTCCCATCGATTGAAATCGATCCGTTCGCCACGTCAAAAAAGCGAGGCACCAGATTCACGAAGGTGCTTTTTCCGGATCCACTTGGACCCACTAGGGCACAGGTAGAGCCGGCTGGGATCTGGGCGTTCACGCTACGCAGTACGGGATTGGAGTCATAGGAAAAGTCGACCTGATCGAAGCGGATTTCTCCATTGACCGATTTGAGTGGCGCTGCATCAGGATCGTCAACGACATCGATCGGCTCATTCAATATCTCCTCAACTCGACTCAGGGCAGCTGCCCCTTTGGAAAGCTCGGCCGCAAACATCCCCAGGTTTTTGATCGCCGTGTACAAGAAGTAGAGTGCGAGAAAAACGCCGGTGAACACCCCGCCAGCGACACCCTGATAGTAGCCGATTACGAAGGCAATAGACAGGCCGATTGACGAAATGGTCTCAATTACCGGAGGGAGAGAAAATCCATATTTGACGACCTTCATTTGTGACTTGAACAGCTGCGATGCCCGATCGCGAAAACGCGTAGACTCGCGTTCCTCAAGGTTGAAGGCCCGGACTTCTCGAGCTGCGCTTAGATTTTGAGCAATGTTCTGGGTCAATCCGCCAAACTCCTCCTGTTGCTTTACCGCTTTTCGCGAGAGTTTCCGGGTAATGTGACGTATTGGGAAAATGACGATGGGCAGGGCTGCCAGGCAGAGGTATATTTCGAGCACCCCCTCGTCTTGGACGGCCTTGAGGGTGAGAAAGTAGGTAGCTCCTATGATGGTCGCTGGCTGGGTGATGAATTTACGGGCGACATAGTTCAGGGTGATCTGCAGCATCTGAGTGTCACCTGTAATGCGAGCGATCAAGTCACCCGTGGAATTCTTCTGAAAGTATGAGAATGACAGCAGCTGGAGACGGTCGAAAACTCGAATGCGAAGGTCCCGGATAGCCGATAGGCCCGCTGAGTGGAGCAGGTAGGCTCCCAAGAAATTTGACCCTCCAATGATAAGGAAAAGGACCGGAAAGATTGAGGCGACCAGGATGATTTCGTTTAGCATCAACGCCCGGTCATCGCTGAAAATGCCCGTAAACAGCCTTTCGACCCCGTTCGTCAGACCGGCTCCAGTGAGGGCGCCCCCAATCGATCCAAAGATCGCCGAGAGCCATATCTTGCCCTGATATGGCCGAATAAGAGCGTAGAATGTTTTAAGGTCCTCCAGCATGTGGGGGCCGAATAATGAGGGTCAGCCGACTGAGTGCAATAGCGGATACCCCTCGGAACAATTTCCGGGGCCGGGTTCTGATCCGCTTGCAATTTACGAGACGACCCGCAACTTTCTCACGGCAACCACGCTTCTCCTTTCTTTAGAATCAATTCCCAAACGGAGTACCGCTACTCTCCTCAAGACACTTCTCCAGGTAGCTCGTTTACCACCTATATGCCATTGAAAATGCAAATTGCTGACTCATACGACCAGCCAGTCTGGCAGAGTTGGCTCCAGGACTTGCCGGAGGCAGTTGCCCAATTTCCGAAGGAAAGTTTGCTTCAAGGTGGCCGCAACCAGCTCTTTCGGTGCCGTTTTGAGGGCGTGGATCTCGTTGTGAAGCGATTCCCAAACGATGGAGCGTGGAAAAAAACAGTTTATCGGATTTGGGATAGCAAAGCCAAACGTTCCTATTTGCACACGCAGCGCCTCAATCAAGCGGGTTTGAATAGCCCAGCCCCCGTCGCATGGCTCGAATCATGGGAAGGTCAGTGGTTGAATGAGAGCTTTTACGTCTGTCTATTTGTTCCTTTCGAGCACGAAGCTCGAAAACTCCATCAACTCCAGCTGCCCCAAAGGGAGGAAAAAGCCCGTCTGCTGGGGCATTCCCTCGCAAAGATGCATTGCGCGGAGATACTGCATCTGGACCTTACCCCCGGAAACCTTCTATACGCCCCTAGACAAAGCAGCGGCTGGGAAATCCAGATAGTAGACAACAATCGCATGCGTTTTGGCCCGGTGCCTCGTCGGGCTGCTATCACTTCTCTTGCTCAGGCCGATTTGCCTGACGACTTGCTGTCGCCAATGCTCTCTACCTATGCGGAATCCGTACGAATTCCGGTTGGAGAATTGGAAAAAGCGTATCGCCGCCGCAGCCAAAGCTATGCCTTGAAGTGGCGCATTAAAAACGCAACTCGACCTTGGAGGAGAAAAATTGGCCTCTAAACAAAAAGTGAATCAAGGCTCATGGGACGGCTTCAGTGAGCAACCTTACCCGATCCGCAATCGATACACGGTCTTCGAGCGAATCCGGTGTTGTTTGTGGTCTCACATTAAGTCCGTGCTATTCACTATTGTGGCATTACCTGCAATCGTTGGTTTTCAGGGAGCGCTTTCCCTAGGGTACCGTCCAAAGAAATGGATACGTCGTGGCCATGATCCACTCGGTTTCATGGGTATTGCGGTGGGGTTGGACTCATGTGATGGCCCTCGGGTCGCACAAGAAATCGAAAAGCTCGGGGTGCAACAGATACTGCTTCGCTTTCCTCTTTGGGAAATGGATCGATTGGAGGAGCATTGGGATTTTGTGGAATCCCTCCCTGACTGCGAATTTGTCCTGTGTCCGATGCAAGACCGTGAGCATATTCTCGATCACGATTTGTGGCGGAAAAATTTGAATACGGTTGT
>CALDFV010000044.1 GCA_937942145.1 uncultured Opitutaceae bacterium | reverse complement strand
CCACCTTGATTCGCGTATCGAAAATCCTATCCCCTTGACAAGGGTGTTCCTGCGCGTGTTTTCTCAAGCGTTTTCTTATGAATCGAATAACTACCTCCTATTTCAGCCTCGGATTGATCGTGGGGGTGTTGTTGACCGTTTTCGCTTTTTCTTTGCTTTCCAATAGCCGTAGCGATTCTGGATCAGATTCACAGACGAAAGCGCTCAAGTTGTCCCATACCTTGGACCAATCTCACCCGGTTCATCTGGCGATGGAGTTTATGCGTGACCGGTTGGCAGAGAAATCGGGAGGGCTGGTGGTTATTGAGATATTTCCTAACGGGCAGCTGGGCACGGAAACGGAGACCATCGAGCAGGTGCAGCGAGGGGTGCTCGCCATGGTCAAAGCCTCTGTGGCGCCGATGGAAGCGTTCACGCCCGAGATGGGCGTATTCGGTTTGCCCTATCTGTTTAGAGACGAAGACCATTTCTGGAAGGTTCTAAACGGACCCATTGGCAAGGAGCTTTTGGCCTTGGGAGAACCCAGTGGGCTGCACGGATTGATGTTCTACGAATCCGGTAGTCGAAGTTTCTATACAATCGACAAGCCGATTTTGACGCCCGACGATTTGGATTCCCACAAAATCCGTGTGATGCGGAGTAAAATGTCGATGGATATGATTTCCCAAATGGGGGGCTCTCCCACACCAATTCCTTTCGGGGAACTGTACACGGCGCTGCAGCAGGGTATGGTAGATGGAGCGGAGAACAATGCCCCGAGTTTCGAAACGAGCCGACACTACGAAGTGGCAAAGCACTACTCGCTCGATGAGCACACACGCATACCCGACATCGTTTTATTTAGCCAGTCGATTTGGGAGTCACTCGCTCCTCACGAGAAAGCCTGGGTTCAAGAGGCGGCGGATGAATCCGTCGTGTTCCAAAGGGAATTATGGCGAGTTGAGACGCAAAAGTCGCTGGAGCGACTGCAAGAGAACGGCGTGACCGTGTATCGGCCGAACAAGGAGCCTTTCCTCGAAAAGATGGCTCCCATGTATGAGCGTTTTGAAGGGACCTCGATTGGATCGCTAGTCGAGCGGATAAGGGAAGTCCGATAATGTCACACGCTCAATCGATTTTCAATCGCTGCGTTCACCCGATCGTTAAAGGGTTGGAGGTGCTGCTTGTGGTGGGAATGGCCGTACTTGTGGTCGATGTTCTTTGGGGTGTGTTTTCCCGGTACGCTTTGGGAGAGCAAACGCGTTGGACCGAAGAGCTGGCAGTCTATCTTCTCGTCTGGATTTCGCTCTTGGGCGCGGCCTTGACCTTTCGGGAGAAAGGCCATCTGGGGGTAGATTACTTTGTCGGGAAACTCGAGCCTTCGGCCAGGCGGCTCTCGGCCATACTTGTGGAAGTAATTGTATTCTCCTTTTCCGCTTTCGCTTTGGTTCATGGAGGATGGAATTTGGTGATTAAAACCTTTGGCTCAGGACAGGTCCTTCCGGCGCTGAATCTTCCGATGGGTTATGTCTATTCGGTCGTGCCGATTAGTGGAGTCGTGTTTTGCCTTTTTGCCGTTGAACACCTTATGGCGTACCTTTCGGTTGACTTCGACCTAAAGACTTCCCCGCAATCCGCAGAAAAGGAGTCAGAGTAGGATGGATACGGAAGCACTCATACTACTGACGGGCTTTGTTGTTCTTTTGCTGCTCGATGTCCCGATTGCCGTGTGTATTGGAGGCGCGACTGTATTGACTATCTATGCCATAGGCGATGTGCCCACGGGATATGTTGTCGCCCAGCGTATGTCTACGGGAATCGCGAGCTTTCCCCTTCTGGCGATCCCCTTCTTTGTCTTGTCTGGCGTGCTGATGGGAGAGGGCGGCATGGCGAGACGGCTGATTGACTTCGCCAATTTTTTAGTGGGCGGCTTTCGAGGTGGGTTGTGTTATGTGAATACGATTACTTGTATGATGTTTGGCGCCGTTTCGGGTTCGGCATCCGCTGCGGTATCTTCGATAGGGGGATTTATGATCCCAGAGATGACTCGCAAGGGTTATGGCCGGGAGTTCAGTGTGGCTCTTACCACGACTTCGGCGACGACGGGATTGCTGATCCCTCCGAGCAACATAATGATAGTCTATGCCGTGGTGGCTAGCAATGTTTCAGTGGCCGCTCTTTTTGTTGGAGGGGTGATACCCGGAATTGTGATCGGATCACTTATAATGTTTGCGGCTTGGCTTTCGAACCCGTCTCGCACGACGGTCGAGAGTTTAGATGCCAGCGAACGGCCTAGCCTGTGGGCGGCTTTGTTTGGGGCGTTGCCAAGTATGCTGCTGATTGTGATCGTACTGGGTGGGATTTTAGGAGGAGTGTTCTCCGCTACCGAAGCGTCCGCGGTAGCGGTGGCCTACGCTCTTTTTCTGGGAATTGTAGTGTATCGGGAAATCAAGGTCAGTGATCTCCACCGGATTTTGCTTAAAAGCGTCAAGACGACTTCGGTGGTCATGTTTCTAATCGGGGCGAGCCAAGCGATGAGTTGGGCACTCTCGTTTGAACAGGTGCCACAGGCAGTAAGCGCTGCCTTGTTGGGGATATCCGACAACCCACTGGTCACACTGCTGATTATTAACATTCTCCTTTTGATTGTGGGGACCTTTATGGATATGACTCCAGCGGTACTCATCTTCACTCCGATCTTTCTCCCTGTAGTAATGAGTTCAGGAATGGATCCGGTGCACTTTGGTGTGCTTATGATTGCCAATCTTTGCATTGGTTTGTGTACCCCACCGGTGGGAACCTGCCTCTTTATTGGATGTGGCGTGGGGGGCACGACTTTGGCGAAAGTGATTCGACCTCTTTTACCCATATTCATCGCGATGTTTATCGGCCTTATGCTGATCACCTATTGGCCGGCTCTAACTCTCTGGCTTCCCCGCGCGTTGGGGCTTTGACGTGAAGTGGGCACCGGGTGATCTTACCTCGGAAAAGCTCACCAACCCTGGGGCTGTCGTCGGGCCGAGTGCCTATTATTGTGTTTATAATTAGTGGGTGCTCGGAGATTGCCCGCTACCCAGAATGCCGTGTTATCCCATCCTATAGGGAAATCCGAGAAATGGAGATTTCGGCGATGGCTAGGCCCATTTCTCCGGCGATGGAGTAGATCAGGTACGATTGGTCATCATCATCGTGGAAGATCGCGGGGTCTCGCAATTGCTGCACTTTGATTCCGCCTCCCTTTTTTGAAGGCTTAATGGGAAA
>CALDFV010000043.1 GCA_937942145.1 uncultured Opitutaceae bacterium | reverse complement strand
GAGACTACTCGCGTATTAACGGACGCATCAACATTGAGCAAAATCGACACGCTTCTAGGGTTTAAGGAAAACGTGATCATGGGTCACTTGATTCCTGCGGGAACGGGTCTTCCTCAATATCGAGATCTTCGAATCACGCTTCCGTTTGGAAGTGAAATCGATGAGGAGGTTCCGACCGAGGAGGCAGCAGAATCCATGGTTCAAAATTCTGAAGTGATTTAGCTTCTCGAGAACGAAGATAAACTTTCAAGCCGCGACCGAGTGTCGCGGCTTTTTTCTGGATTCCTGTGACTAATTTCTCGAACTGGGTTTTCTATTGGCAGGGAAAGAACTTGGATGGGGAGATGTATTGAAGAATCTTTTCTTCTACGCTGCTGAATAGAGCTTGTTCGATCGCTTCCCTATAGCCGATGGCTCCATTCTTAAGTTGAAGATTGCCCATGAATAAGGGTTCTTTCGGATACAGCGACTCCATCTTTTTAAAGACGTTTTTGGGGGAACGAAAGGTTCCAAGCGTTACGGAGTGGATGGATCCGGGAGGAACTGAATCGAAAACCTGATCGATGAATTGGCTATATTTTTCAATGCCGTTTTCAAAGTGAATGAGCGGATCAAAACGAAGTCCAATTTTCCATCCTGTCTTAGCTAGCTTTTTCAGTGCAGATAGACGTGCCTTGATTGGGGGAGCTCTGTGTTCCAGAGAATCAGCCACTGGTTCGGGATTCAAACTGTAAGCCGTTACTACATTTGGAATGGGTTCTCGGTCGAGGAGGGAAGAAATGTTCACGCTTTTTGTGCGGAGCTCTAGCCAAGCATTTTTGTGCTGAGCAAAGAAAGGAAGGAAGACGCTTGTGAAGCCAGTGACCTTGTCCATGGCCAGACTGTCGCAATCGTATCCACTAAAAAAGAAGCTCTGCTTGGAAGGATCTTCGTCGAGAGTGACTTTGATGTCATTTACGAAATCCTCATAGTTTACGAAGAGAACATAGTTGGCCGATTGGTACATTCCTTGGAGAAAGCAGTAGCGGCAATCGTACAGGCAATTAAGCATGTGCGAAAAATAGTAGTGCTGGTCAGCTCCAAGGCCGTATTCGGGTGGAGTAGGGAGAACTCGGTTTCCGTGCTTTGCCGCCAGTATGAGAGCCGGATTCTGCTTTTGGAGACGGAAGCTCTGTCTCTTAGGATTGAAGACCTCGCCGTATCGTCTGCAATCGATTCGCTCAGCATGATCGTAGCGTTCTAGAATCTCCAGCGTTCGCGGATGGTTTTTAACCGCCTCTTCTATATAGATGCGATCAAACATTAGCAGACTCGCTGTGGAGACACTTGGTCGATTTTGAACTGAAGACGTTCGAGAAATTGGCCTTTCTTTGGGCTGTTCAAGAGGACCTGCAGGTTTAGACCTTCCTCGAGGTCGAGGAGAGCATCCAATTGGCGTATCCGACTGGAAAGTTGGTGCCGCTCTGTTTCCGTGAGGGAATAGCGGGTTTTTGCGGCAGACAGTAGATCATTCGCCCAGTCTCTCATGTGGTATTCAGCTTCCGAAAACTCTGTATTCTCCAAAAAGCTTTCGATTTTCGGGATTTGTGAAGCAATCAGACTTGAGATTTCCGTCTTGTTGAAATGAGCGCCTGTGGGAGAATCAGAGTTGTCCGAAATGATCTTGATACACTGAACGCGTTCGGAAGAGGCGAATGTTAGAGCGGCGGTGTAAAAGCCGAATGCCTCCATGTCGAATACGCGATTGGTTTCATAGACGCTCGATGGGGCATTTAGGGTTTTGATTTCGATCCCAGGCCAAGGGGATTTTCCCACAAGTTGAGGATAGAATACGTCGCGTGAATAGCCAGAAGTGATCTTGTTTCCGATGAATGCCTCGCCAATCGCTAAGTCTTCCCCGCCGCAAATGCCGATATTCAGCCAGGTTGAATCATTTGAAGGGAATCTTTCTCCCATTGCGGTTGTTGCGATCGCGCTCGATAACGAGCCCACTCCAGTCACAGCCAGCCGAGCTGTTTCGCCCTCGAAAAATTGGGCCTGACCGTGCTTGCCGCATGGTTTCATGCGGTAGTGCTGGATGATCGGTTTTGCTTCGCAATGAAGGGCGAGCACGAATTGTTTCATATTCTTCGTTTTTACCTTGATGTCATTGGGACGAATCGGCAATACGCAAGGCTCTCAAATTTATCGTAGCTGATAAACCATAGAGTTTCCCTCAAGAGGCTCGCCCGATTTCCAAGCATATCAGGCCAAATTTTGGCAGGGTATGCTTTTTACTCGTTTTTCGGCAGAAAATACTTGCCGAGGTAACGCCTTAAGCTAACTTCACGCTCCTTTCTAAAAATCTCTCATCATGCCAACCATTAATCAACTTGTCAGAAAAGGCCGCAAGGTGGCCCGGACCAAGTCCAAGTCACCCGCGCTTGACTCAAATCCGTTTAGACGCGGCGTTTGCGTACAAGTCATGACGCGTACGCCGAAAAAGCCAAATTCGGCCATCCGAAAAGTGGCGAAAGTACGCTTGACCAATGGCATCGAAGTCATCGCCTACATTCCTGATGAAGGACATAGCCTTCAGGAGCACAGCATCGTTCTGGTACGAGGCGGCCGTGTGAAGGACTTACCGGGTGTGCGTTATCACATCGTTCGCGGTACCTTGGATGCAATGGGTGTGGAGAAGCGTCGACGCAGCCGGTCAAAGTACGGCGTCAAGCGCCCTAAGGCATAAGAATTCAATTATTTAGATAATGTCACGTCGTAGAAGAGCAGTTAAACGCCTAACCAAACCGGATTCCCGTTATGGGAGTACTCTGGTGGGTCACCTAGTGAACACCGTCATGCGTGACGGGAAAAAGACTTTGGCTGAGCGCATCGTATACGCTGCGTTTGAGAAAGTGAGTGAAAAGCTCGAAAAGGGTGATCCAGTGGATCTACTTTTGGGAGCTCTCGAAAACTCACGGCCTCGTTTAGAGGTGAAAAGCCGACGTGTTGGAGGGGCCACCTACCAGGTGCCTTTAGAAATCCCGTTTGAGCGCCAAGAATCTCTTGCCATGCGGTGGATGGTAAATGCTGCCGCCGCCCGTAAGGGCATCCCGATGAAGGACGCGCTCGCGAATGAAATAATCGACGCCTATAATAATACAGGCGGGGTTGTTAAGAAAAAGGAAGACACACACAAGATGGCGCAGTCTAATCGCGCATTCGCCCACCTTCGCTGGTGATCGATTTTGCTCCCTTATGTTCTTTGTAAAATGGTTGAAGCTCCCTCAGATATTTCCACGAAAAATGGCTCTGGACGTCCAGTGCCAATGGAGTGGACACGCAATATAGGCATTGCGGCGCATATCGATGCGGGGAAGACAACCACGACTGAGCGTATTCTCTATTATACAGGAGTCGTTCACAAGGTAGGGGAAGTCCACGACGGTAATGCCGTCACGGACTTTATGGAACAGGAACGTGAGCGCGGTATTACGATTACTTCCGCTGCGATATCTTGTAATTGGGAAGGCCGATCCGGCCCGTTCTCGGGGATCAACCACCAGATAAACATCATAGATACTCCCGGCCACGTCGACTTCACAGCTGAAGTTGAACGTTCATTGCGTGTACTCGATGGAGCGGTTGCGGTATTCTGTGCGGTCGCTGGAGTCCAGCCCCAATCGGAGACAGTCTGGCGCCAAGCCGACAAGTACCATGTTCCGCGGATTGCGTTTGTGAACAAAATGGATCGCACCGGGGCAAATTTCCTCGGGGTCGTTGAGGATATGCGCTCCAAGCTAGGCGCGAATGCTCACCCGCTTTTTCTCAATATCGGTTCAGAGGAGCACTTTACGGGGCTGATTGATCTTGTTCGCCAAAAGGCCTTTCAATTCGATGAGTCAGACGCGATGGGCGTTAGCGTGATCGAGTGTGAAATTCCGGGAGATATGGCTCGCGAAGCGACGGAATTACGGGAATCGCTGATCGAAGCAGTCGCGGACTTTGATGACACCCTTGCCGAAAAGTATTTAAATGGTGAAGAGATCGACGATTACGAGTTGGTCTTAGCGATTCGGAAGGCGACGCTATCTTTGAATTTTGTGGGAGTTATTCCCGGGTCTGCTTTCAAAAACAAGGGCGTTCAGAGCATGTTGGATGCGGTTGTAAACTACCTGCCCAACCCGATCGACATGCCTCCTATAAAGGGTCAAGACGGCAAGGAGAGGCCCGTTTCTATCGAGCCTGACGACAACGGTCCCTCAGCGGCGCTCGCTTTCAAGCTTTGGAGCGATCCCTACGTGGGAAAGCTCGTATTCATTCGCGTTTATAGCGGAACGATCAAGAAAGGGGACGTCCTTTACAATCCTCGCACTCGGAAATCGGAGCGAGTAAGTCGTCTTCTAATAATGAAGGCGGATAGCCGTGATGATGTGGATTGTGTTCGCTCAGGAAACATCTGTGCAGCGATCGGATTGAAGAATGTTTGGACGGGTGACACCTTTACCTCAAAAAACCTCGATGTGGCTCTCGAGCCACCGTCATTTCCGGACCCTGTCATTTCGATGACGATTGAGCCAGCAACATCCGCGGACCAGGAAAAACTTTCTGTCGGATTGGCGAGGTTGTCAGAAGAAGACCCGACTTTTGTTGTGAAGACCGATCAGGAAACCGGCCAAACAATCATTTCGGGTATGGGCGAGCTCCATTTGGAGATCATTAGAGACCGGCTCTTCCGTGAGTTTAAAGTCAAGGCCCAGTCCGGAAAGCCTCAGATCGCCTACCGGGAAACCATTTCTAGCTCCGCCGAGGCAGAGGGAAAGTTTATACGCCAATCAGGAGGACGCGGCCAATATGGTCATGTGGTCATCAAACTCGAGCCTCGAGAAACGGGAAAAGGGTTCGAAGTGGTGAACGAAATTGTGGGTGGCGTCATTCCGAGAGAGTTCATTAAACCGACCGAAGACGGAATCAAAGAGGCAGCGAACAATGGTGTGGTTGCAGGATACCCCGTAGTCGATTGGAGAGCCCGTATTATCGACGGCTCGTTTCATGACGTGGACTCATCTGAGATCGCATTTAAAATGGCGGGTATCTTTGCTTTTAAGGAAGCGATGAAGAACGCCGGCCCGATTCTCCTCGAACCGATCATGAAAGTGGAGGTTTCGACTCCAGATGAGTATCAGGGTGATGTGATCGGCGACCTGAATCGACGACGTGGACATATCCAGAATATGGAGTCGAAGAACGATTTGGCTATCGTCAATGCGGCTGTACCTCTCGAAACCATGTTTGGTTACGCAACCGATGTTCGTTCACTCTCAAAGGGACGGGCTAGTTACTCCATGGAAACCTCTCACTTTGAGCAAGTACCACCGAATGTGCTCGCTAGGCTTACCGAAGACCCATCTAGATAGGGACATAATAATTTTAATAACCGAAATTTCATGACTGGACAAAAAATACGCATCAGACTTCAAGGATTTGACTATCGAGTGATCGATCAGTCCGCATCCGAGATTGTGGATACCGCCAAGCGCTCGGGCGCTCGTGTTTCCGGTCCTGTACCGTTGCCGACGCGCATCGAGAAAGTCACCGTGAACAAGTCGCCTCACGTAGATAAGAAATCTATGGAGCAATTTGAAATCCGCACGCACAAACGTTTGTTGGACATTATCGAGCCCACTGCTCAAACGGTCGACGAACTTAAAAAGCTGAATCTTCCATCAGGAGTGGACATTACCATTAACGTATAAATCAACGGATACAGCATCACACTTTCGCTGGCATTTGCCGGCGCTAACGTGGGTCTAGTAAAACGGAGCAGATGCTCCACCTACCTCTTAGAAATATGAACTATACACTCTTAGGCAAAAAATTGGGCATGACTCAACTGTATGACGGAACGGTCCAAGTTCCCGTCACAGTGATTCAAGCAGGCCCTTGCCCCGTTCTTCAGGTGAAGACAGTGGAAACGGATGGATACAATGCCATTCAGATCGGCTACGAAACCAAAAAGGAGAAGCGAGCGAGCAAGGCAGAGCAAAATCATGCCAAGAAAAACGGTGCCGCCACGCCACGAGCCATTCGCGAAGTACGCTGTGATAGCGCTCCGGAATACAATTCTGGCGATGTGCTTGACGTAACGAAATTCGAAGAGGGCCAGAAAATCGACATCATCGGAATTACCAAAGGTCGTGGATTCCAGGGTGTAATGAAGCGCTTCAACGTTAAAGGGGGACCTGCTTCTCACGGCTCTATGTTCCACCGCCGTATCGGATCGATTGGCCTTTGCCAATGGCCGGGTCACGTATTCAAAAACCAAAAAATGCCGGGCCGCATGGGCGGAAGGCAGCGCACGGTTCAGAATCTGAAGGTCGTTAAGATCGACGCAGAAAAGAACCTCATTCTCGTAAAGGGCGGAATTCCTGGAGCCAATGGCGACACGATTCTCGTTCGCAGTGCGATTAAGGGCAAATAACGCGGGAAGGACTGATTGATCATGAAGTTGAAAGTATTTAACAACAATGGCTCCGCGAACGGAGAAGGTGATTTCGATATCCCTGTTTTCGAAGACGGTAAAGGTCTCCAGGCAGTGAAGGAAGTAGTTGTCGCGCAAGCGGCCAATATTCGCCAAGGCAGTGCGAATACAAAAACGCGCGGCGAGGTTCGGGGCGGAGGTAAGAAGCCATGGCGCCAAAAAGGAACGGGTCGTGCCCGTGCAGGAAGTAGTCGCTCTCCGATATGGGTTGGTGGTGGAGTCGTATTCGGCCCGAAACCACGTGACTACTCCAAGAAGATTAACAAGAAGGTTCGTCAGCTCGCCTTTAATCGTGCGTTGTTTGAACGTGCGAGTGATGGCTCGTTGGTTGTGGTGGATGCCCTCGATATCGCTCCCGCGAAAACGAGTGTGGCATCCGGTGTCATCCGCGGCATCGCCCCGGAAGGAAACGTTCTTGTGGTAGACAAGGAATTCAGCGATACCTCAATGTTAGCGCTACGCAATTTGCGTGGAGTGATCCTTGAGGAGGCTGCGATTGTAAGCGTTACCGATCTCGCCGATTTCCAAACAATCGTTGTAACGCGTCAAGCGATGGAAGTACTTCTTGGCCGCTCGAAAGGAGGCTCGAAATGATTCAAGCAGACAAAATCTTAAAATCTCTTCGTTTGACTGAGAAGTCCAATCTCCAGTCAGCTGAAGTGGGTCAGTACACGTTTGAGGTCTTCAAAGACGCTAACAAGTACGCTATCAAAGCCGCGGTCGAAAAGGTGTTCGATGTTTCGGTGACGCGTGTGAATGTTATTAATCAAAAAGGCAAGCCGGCCCGTAACCGTAAGACTGGTCGCTCTAACTATAAATCCGACTATAAGAAGGCGATCATCACTTTGAAAACAGGTGATACGATCGAAATCGTATAAGCGAAGGGGATACATATAATGGCTATTATAAGTTTTAGACCAACCACTCCGTCTCTGCGTTTTGCGGAGCTCCAGAAGAGGGACATTACGCAGAAGCGTCCGGAGAAAAAGCTAACCACTTCTTACAGCAAATCTGCGGGACGCAATTGCTACGGTCGCGTGACATCACGCCGCCGTGGAGGTGGGCATAAGCGATTGCTTAGAATCGTGGACTTTCGACGCAATAAATTCGACATCCCCGCAAATGTACAGGCGATCGAATACGATCCAGGCCGGACGGCTCACAT
>CALDFV010000042.1 GCA_937942145.1 uncultured Opitutaceae bacterium | reverse complement strand
CAGGCAGGATGCCTGTTCTAACTTAAACGGGCGTTCGGAGATCGCCCGCTACCATTGATTCGATGTTTAAAACCGGAAGAAATAAGCATTTTGACAAAGTCGATCAAAGCAGGGCGTTCCTCTCTAGTCAAAAAAACAGCTTCGGATTACCAAACCCAGAGGGAATTGATGTCGTAGTCATCGCAATGAACTACCTAACCCTATCAGGGCTTGCAGTTACTCCTTCACCCCTGCTCGGCGAACTCGGTTTACTCGCCCCTCACCAGCTCCAGCCAACCATGGGTATCCTCGGTTGAGCCATCAAACAAGCCGAAGAACGCTTTCTGCAGTTTCTCCGTTATCGGTCCACGTTTTCCAGATCTCACTTGAATGCCATCTACGGAGCGAATGGGAGCGATTTCGGTCGCCGTACCCGTCATAAAAACTTCGTCCGCTACATAAAGCGATTCTCGCGGGAGCGCTTCCTCTCGAACCTCTAGGCCGAGTCGCTCGGCTAGATTTATGGTGATATCCCGTGTGATTCCCGGCAAAATCGAAGCCGTCAAGGGCGGTGTGTGCAACAGCCCGTTTCGGACAATAAACAAGTTTTCGCCTGCCCCTTCGCTAAGGTTGCCGTGGGTGTCTAAACCAATCCCTTCTGCATAGCCATGGCGTTGGGCCTCCATGGAAATCAGCTGCGACGAAAGGTAGTTCCCACCCGCCTTGGCCATGGTGGGCAGTGTATTCGGGGCGATACGAGTCCAGCTAGAGACGCCGACATCAACCCCTTTCTCACTCGCTTCTTCACCCAGGTAGGCGCCCCATGGGAAAGCCGCTACCGATACTTCCGCGGGATCCGATGAACCATAAACGGTGATCGCTCCATAGCCGCGATAGGCTATCGGTCGCACGTAGGCAGATCGGAGCTTATTGGCTGAAATTACTTTATGGCAAACCACCTCCAGCTCGGTTTGACTGAGAGGCATCTCCATCCGGTAAATGCGGGCAGAATCGAACAACCGTCTCAAATGTCTACCTAAGCACAAAAACGCCGGTCCACTTTTCGTATCATAGACACGAATACCTTCAAAAACAGATGACGCATAGTGCAGCGCGTGCGACATAACATGAACGGTCGCCTCTTTCCAAGGGGTCAATTTCCCATTGTGCCAAATGTACTCGGTTTCTTCCATAAATCAGGAAAAGCTGATACGGGAACGAGCCCCATTTACGAGTGAATTCTTTGGATTTCCTGAATAACGAACCACGCTGTCAATCAGGGAGCCGATGACAAATCCACACAGATCAGCTCCCGGTCATTTCGGGCAAATACATGCTTGTGGGCAAAGGCGGGTTGCGACCAGACGATTTCCTCGCTTCGTCGGGGAAGAAAAGTCGTGGGCTCGATAAGCTTGGCCGTCGATATTCGTTCGAAACCTTCCGGAGTGAGTCGGGCAATGACTAGATCGCCACGCTCGGTTAAAATCCATGTATGTTCGCCATTTTGCACAAAGAAAGCCGTAGCCCAACGCCCCTTCTTCAACAATGTCTGATCACTCCAAACGCGATCCCCATTGGATAGGTCCAAACACCTCAACTCCCCATGGCTATCGGTTCCATAAACGTAGTTGCCTCGAATTACAGAGGTCATTATGATGCTGTGCAATGCGTCTGTGTGAATCTCGCTTCTGCCTCGTCTGCTCCACAAAAGATTCGATTCCAACTCGTTGCCATCCAGTACATAAAGATAGGAGCCGTCATAGAAGGAGCTGAGAAAAATCCGCCCAGTCTGCACATCAACCACAGGATCCGCCACATTTATCGGACCCTTTGCTCGATCAAATTCATGCTTCCAAGCCGGTTTTCCCGTTTCAGGATCCAAGGCCGCAAACCAGTCCCCAGTCCACACGAGCACCAATTGCTTTCCCGCTTGCTCGATGAATTTTGGAGCCGAATAGGAAGCCAAACCATCGAGGGATTTCCAGGCCTCTTCTCCGGTATTCTTGTCAAATGCAATGATGCATGCATCCGGCTGGCCCCCAACCATTAAGTAAACTCGCTTTTCGTCAACCAGCGGTGATGCCGCAATACCCCACACCGGCATGTTCGCCCCGTATTCACTATGCAAATCTCGCTTCCAAATCACTTTACCGCTTTCCACATCGAAACAATGAGCATGCCCCATCGCGCCATACGAATAGGCCTTGCCATCAGAAATGGCCACTGCCGTTCTCGGTCCCAGAGGATAACCGATATCCTGATACTCGCAGTCATAGACGTATTTCCAAATTTCCTCACCCGTCAACCGGTCGACACAATGCACCTGCTCGACCTGCTTAGGCTCTTTCAAATAGCTGGTGAGGAAAACACGGTCCCCACTGACCGTCGGACCCGAATACCCTGCTCCAACGGGAGTGGTCCAGACAGGAGTCAACTGATCCGATTCAAACTTCGAGACGACTCCCGTTTCACTCCAAACGCCATCGCGATTCTCACCTCTCCACTGGGGCCAATCCGCAGCATGGACTAAAGATAGAAACAACAAGTAACCGAAAAGGCCGAATAGTGCACGCGAGATCATAGTCTTCATCCTTCACAAACTCCTCTCTAATCCGCAACGATAAACGCCATCGCCAACTCTTTGAGGGCTGAGACTCCAGCTCGGTTCCTCGATTGAGCGCTTAAATTGCTATAAATTTTGGTCTTTTTTGGCATCCGGCACATTCGTCTGCGGCAACCATTTCGACAAACGCGCTATCGCAGACGCGTACTCAGGACTACCAGCCAAATTGGTCCACTCGTTTGGGTCCGCGTTATGATCGTAGAGCTCTTCACTGCCATCTGAATAGCGAATATACCGCCAGCGAGTGTCCCGGATCGCGTGATTATTGCGGCCGTTCGTTGTGACAATCGCCCGATCGGTCTTCAATTCCGGGTTGCGCAGCAGTGGGACCAAACTCGTTCCCGAAAGCTCGGTTTTCGGAGGCAGTCCACAAAGTTCGATCAGAGTAGGATAAATATCCAACAGACTCGCCGGCTGCATGCTTTGGCGTCCTTTCACAGATCCATCAGGCATTGCTGGAATCCCTTCGGGTACCGAGATCATCAAAGGCGTTCTTGTGGACCGATGCCAAAGGGCAAACTTTCGCCAGTGTTCCTTTTCCCCTAGATGCCAACCATGATCCGTCCACAAGACAATAACCGTATCCTTCTTGTGGGGACTTGCATCAAGCGCGTCGATAACCCGACCTACCTGTTCATCGGCAAACGCGATGGACGCTAGGTAGCCTTGAACGGCTTGTTTCCACTGATCTCCCTTGACGACAGCAGCGTGATCCCCTCCACCCCTCGCGACTTTGATCGCTACCGCAGGAAGATCGTCTAAATCATTTTCCAATACCTTCGGGAGTTGAATTACATCCAAAGGAAACTGGTCGAAGTATTTCTGCGGGACATACCACGGCAGATGGGGCCTAAATATTCCGCAGGCCAGAAAAAAGGGTTTTTCATGTTCCTTGCCCAACTGTTTCGCAATCCATTTGGCAGTCTTGTAGTCCCCCATTTCGGTCGTAGGCTCGACAACGGGACTCCAGTCGAAATTGCCTTTCCCCAGTCCATTAACGTTTCGTTCGGGCGGAACCGGGTCCGCGAACTTGTTTTCCAACTGATGCGGGTAGTAACGGTCCCAAGAGGCTGGATCCGGATATCGGCCGTGATAAATTTTACCTGAACCCGCCGACCAGTAACCATTGGCCGTGAAATGCTGCGGAATCGTAATCACATCCGGCATAGCGGGTCTCCAAGGCTGCGGGTTGTGGTACACCCCCGACAGGTTCGGAGCAATTCCCGTCATTAAAGCGGCCCGAGAGGGATTGCACGCAGGAGCCGCGCAGTGAGCGTTAGCGAATAGAACACTTCGCTCCGCTAGACGATCAATATTCGGCGTCTTCGCCTGTGGATGCCCACCAAGGACCCCGATCCAATCATTCAGATCGTCGATAGCGATGAAGAGCACGTTTGGCCGATCGATATCAGCCCGTATAGTTAGCTGCCCGACTAACATAAGGCAGCAAATCACCCGAGCGAGGGTCGGATACTTGATAATTGAATTCATGTTTAGCAAAGCGACGGTAACATAATGACCATAGGACTGACTGAAGCTTGAATTAACATAATACTTTGCTCCACGCAAACGCCAGAATGAAATTGAGGTATCCCGCTAACACACCCGTTGCCGATATTGACCTTGATGATTTGATAGAACGCGATAAGACTAGTTTTTCATGAAGCGTCCAGACCGGCTAATCAAAATGTTCTTTTTTCTTTGGCTCGTCTGTTTCGTTTGCTCCTTTTCACTTCCTTTCCTACTGAAGGCTAGCGGGGACGGCTTCACTCGCGGGCTCAATCGGTTAGGAGCGCTATGGGATGGCAGCTCGGGGCAACGGTATTCGCTCTTCTAGGATTTATTAGTGGCATCGGAAAGCGCAAGGGACATCCCGGCGCCTCCCAGCTCAGCCGAGGACCCGCCATCGTTCATACTACCCTCATCGTCGCTCTAATCGGCCTTATCCTTGATGCGAGGTTTCCCAGCACGCCCAAGCCCGAAACGGATTACCTGCCGCCTAAAGCAACCACCGTTCCTGCTGCCGCTAAAGCATTCGACGCCACAAGCGCCAACGAAACCGTCACCCAAACCGAAGTCTACTCGGGAATCTACCATCGAGGTTTCGAAGCAAGTCACTTCTCCGCATCCGATGGGTGGAGACCTTGGTCGGTGGAAACAAGCAGCGAAGCCGATCAGGCCTTGGGATCCTTTTCACAGAAGGTCCTAGCCGTTCCGAAGGGATTCAGGTCGCCCTGAAGGTCAATGGCAGGCTAAGCGATAATGCTACCGGATTAACCCATTCAGGCGGCTTTCAAAAGCGGCTACACATTGTATCCATAGAATCCTTCCGCGGCCATAGCCTGAAAGCGTTCGAGCAAGTTCGAACCGCGTTTGCTGGCCAGCAGCCGTAGGTTAAATACGATTCGAACAAAAGGGCTCTTTTGCCCAGTGGATAGTCAACCCGAAGCCTTAGAATACCTCCCCCCTCCTAGCTGGACTACTTTCTTACGCTCGAGCTCGAATAGACATTTGGCACAGGCTTTCACATCCAGCAAGGCGTCATGAGCTCCTTCAAAATCCACGTCAAACAGCTTCAGATGCAATTCGGTTAGAGTGGGCCATTTGTATCCATATTTTCCCGGTATTTGGCAAAAGTCTGTCGAAATATCTTTCGTGCAAATTCGCTCGGGCTTGTGCCTCGACTGAATTTTGGCCCGAACGCACTCCGCTCCAAGCACCGGGTGGTCATAACTCATATTGTGGGCGACCAAATATTGCGTCTGTTCTACTTTATCCAAAAAGCCCGATAGGGCATCCTTAATAGGAATCCCATCGGACTCTGACTGGCTTTGACTGAATCCATTCTCGATCCAGAATCTCTCCGTCGGAATCACCCAACCATCCGGCTTGATTAGATCCACTCTACTCTCAATCAGTTTTCGGTTCGAACCATAAAACGCCCACGCGAGCTGAATCACACGGGGCCAGTTATCGACGTCGCTGATTCGAGCGTCATATCGTGTCGGCAATCCGGTCGTCTCTGTATCAAATACGAGGAACATACATCTAAAAATTTAATTGGGGATGTCCAACGAATGAGGGTCGCACAGAACAAACCAGGCCCTTCATCTATGATTCACCCTGCTGCGTCGATTCGAGCGATTCCTGTCCACCGCTTGAAGTACCCCTACTAAAAAGCTTTTTAAAGATTCGCTTAGGCATACTCTTGCCCGCGAGCTCATTCGCGATTTCGTCAGCCGCGTTTGCTTTTGCGGTTTCCCATGCCGCTGGGAAGCCCGGCGCATTCATGACCATGCTTTTTTCTGCCCTCAACAGGATCTCTAGCTCATTCTCGATTTTCGCGTCGGGCTTTTCCGACAAGATAGAAACCTCGACCCGCAAGTTCTCGTTTTCCTTCTCTAGTTCCTGCCTCTCCGCTTTCAACCGCTGCATGAGCTCTGCCTCCACTTCCATTTTATCGCTCAGCATTCGCTTGTACCGGCTGAGCTCTCGATTAGAGACGCCTAAACGAAAAAGGGCATAGACAAAGAAACCCAATCCAATAGCCAATCCCCAGGCAAAGGGTGACTTTACGATGACATTTACAATTTCCATGATGGCTGACACTTATCGCCCCAATTCGAATAAGTCGAGTAAGGGCAGCCCAAAAAAGTAATTTATAGAATGTCAGCCCAAGCAAAACCCGCGGCCAAATATCTGGGACCCTCTTATTTCCCACAAATCCTCCTCTGATTCCCGATCCAGAAAACAAAGCGTCCGATGCCGCAATCGCAGACTTGCCCCATTGCGTATTTCCACTTTGCCTAGATCTCAATTTTCCCATTCAATCCTCGGCACCGTCGCCCTCCCCCATGACCGCTGATATCGCCATCGTCCTTTCAATCCTCGTCATCTCGCTCGTTCTCTTCGTAACCGAGAAAGTTAGAATGGATGTGACCGCGCTTCTCGTGTTGGCCGCATTAGCATTAACGGGGGTACTCGACACCTCCGAAGCCGTATCCGGGTTTAGCAACCCAGCTGTTATCACGGTTTGGGCGATGTTCATACTCAGCGAGGGGTTGGCCAATACCGGAGTGGCTAACATCATAGGACGCTATGTCTTGCGTTTCACCGGAAAGACCGAATCTCGCATGATATTTGTCATCATGCTCACCTCGGGCTCGCTTTCAGCGGTGATGAACAACATTGGAGTCGCGGCTCTAATGCTTCCGGTGGTTTTGAAGGTAGCGCGGGAAACCGACACCAGCCCATCCAAGCTGCTTATACCGCTCGCTTATGGGTCACTTCTAGGAGGGCTAACCACTCTCATTGGTACCCCACCCAACCTCCTCATCAGCGACGCCCTCCGTCAGAACAATCTCGAACCCTTCGGCTTGTTCGACTTCACTCCCATCGGCGCTGCGGTAATGATCGGGGGAATCGCCTTCGTCGCCTTCTCTTCTCGCTTCATTTTGCCTGACTATGGCAAGTCCCGTTCCTCTACAGATCAACAAGGAGTCGAGTCCTTGTTTAGCCAATACGAACTTGGCGAACGCACCTTCTTCTTAAAAGTTGGCCCCAATTCCGTATTGTCCGGCAAGAGCCTAATCGAGAGTCAACTCGGAAAAGCGCTCGGTTTTCGAGTAATCGCTCTCCAACGGAATGGTGAGACCATTTTCACGCCCGACCCTCATTCCCGACTTCAAAGCGGCGATCGCCTCTTGACCCAAGGACAAGCGGAACGATTAGCCGAGCTGCAAGGCTGGCAAAAGCTCGTC
Organism: uncultured Opitutaceae bacterium; assembly: GCA_937942145.1. Taxonomy (GTDB): domain Bacteria; phylum Verrucomicrobiota; class Verrucomicrobiia; order Opitutales; family Opitutaceae; genus Pelagisphaera. The sequence continues at coordinate 17,340 of CALDFV010000042.1, read as the reverse complement.
CCGGATGACGCGTCTCCCAGCGCCTCCACATTGCTTTCTCCAGAAGTCTCGGTCGCCGAGCTCACGATTGCTCCTGATTCTTTTCTCGTCGGCAACTCAGTCCAAGGAACCAATTTCCGTAACCGATTTGATGCCAGCATCATTTTGATTCGACACCAGGGAGAATTTAAACACCGGAAACTAGCGCAAGAAGTACTGCATGCAGGCGATAAAGTACTGGTTCAATGCAAGTCTTCCAATGTCGAACAGCTAAAGGAAGATCCGAACTTTTCCCATTTCAAGCTTGCTACGAAGGAGGAGATCAATCGCTACACGAGCATCACGGAGCGACTTTTTGAAATATCAATTCCGGCCGACTCCTGGTTAGCGGGCAAGGCCATCAAGGATAGTCAGCTTCGTCTTGGCTTTGATCTGCATGTAATTAAAATTCAGAGACAAGAGGAAGAGATATTGCTTCCTGGAGCAGAGGAGATTCTTCAGGCTGGTGACCGACTTACCCTGCATGGACGCCGAGACGACCTCCAGTTAATCCGCAGCTTGCAGGAACTCGAGATCCAATTTCCCGACAAGGGAGAGACCGGAATCCTCGAGTCCGAAGAAGTGGGTCTGGCCGAGGCCACACTATCTCCTAAATCGAAAATCGTCGGCCACTCTTTGGCGGACATACAGTTCAGTGAAAAGTACGGTCTGCAAATTCTCGGTATTCAAAAAGCCGATAGCTCCTACAGGGCTCACCTCGGAAACAAGCAGCTGCAATTTGGTGACAGTTTCCTCCTCATGGGACCTAAAGAGAAACTGAGCTTACTGGAAAAGGATCCGGATTTCATTTTCCTATCTCAGGTCGACAATAAGACTTTCCAGACGAGCAAGTCCATTCTGGCGACTTGCATCATGGTTGCGGTGCTGATCCCCGTTTTCTTCGGCTGGTACTCCATCGCGATCACTGCGGTCACAGGCGCCGCTTTGATGGTTCTCTGTGGATGCCTAAAAATGGAAGAAGCCTATCGGGCAATTGAGTGGAAGTCGGTCTTTCTGATAGCCGGCATGCTTCCACTCGGAACTGCCATTGAGAAAACGGGGGCTGCTGAACTTCTCGCAACAGGGATTATGTCTACCGTGGGAGATCATGGTCCTTGGATAGTCATTGGGAGCCTCTACGTCGTTACCGCCATAGCGACCACAATCATTCCTACGTCTGCATTGGTCGTACTCATGTCCCCCATCGTCCTAAAGTCTTGCGCCGACCTCGGCATCTCTCCGCAATCAGGGATGATGGCCGTCGCTTTGGCTGCTTCCGCCAGTTTCACTAGCCCCATCTCCCACCCTGCCAATATACTCGTCATGGGGCCGGGTGGGTATAGGTTCGTCGACTACATTAAAGTAGGGGCTCCCCTCGCCCTCGTTGTATTCATAATATCCATGATCGCCCTCCCCATTTTCTGGCCTCTTTAGCCAACGGGAAGACCGAAAGACTGAACAAAACAGCTAGCGTTTTTAACTATCCTTGACGGGTTTCACAATCAAGAGCGGATGCTTCGCCCCTCTTGCGACATTCTCGACAGTGCTCCCCAATATTGTCGCGGCAACCGCACCCTTGCCTTTGCTTCCCATGACAATCATACTGGCGTTTCGCTTGCGGGCCACCTCCAGAATCGCGGTTGACGCTTTGAGATTCGAAGCGATTACAACATTAACTTTCGACTCATCAACTCCTGAATCCTGGGCAAATTTTTGGAGCTGTTCCGTCGCGTTTTCACGGAGATCGACGAATCGACTAGCGCCGATCGACATTTGAGAGCCATACGGCATATCAATGGCCTCTACCAAGATGATTTTCGAATCATCGCTTCGAGCCATTATTTGAGAGGCAACAAGGAGGGCTTCACGCGAGGGTTCAGAATGATCTGCAGCCACTAACACCCGATCGAAGTTCAGTTGACATTCATAGGGGAGCAGCAAAACCGAACAAGGGGCTCGACGAGCAATCTTGTGAGGAAGCAAATCGTGGTGTTGTTTACTGGTAGACTTGCCACACAATACAAGATCGACATCCGAAAAGGCCACGTACCCTAGGATCTCGTCCATAGGTGGTCCATCGCAAACATAGTATTCAGTTTGTAAAGACGCACTCCCTTTAAACCAGTCGGCAACTCGATTACTCAAGCAGGAAAGCGCTTCATCTGACGACCTTCCAGCGTCACTCCTCTCACCGTCCTGGTAGAGCGAATGAAAGAACACCAACTTCGAACACTGGAGAGACTGAACCAGAACCGATGCATGAGAGAGCACTTGCCGATCTTTATCCGACAAGTCTAAACAAACAAGAAACGTGTCGAATTTATGCATTTTTGTGATCGGACCAGGAAAACTTCAAAAGTGTCCTAAAGACTAAAAGGAGCAAGCTCATTCCTCATCAGATCGACCCCCTTGTCTGCATATCACAGGGTGGAAGCCTTCGAAGGCCCCTTTTGTTGCTGCACCTAACTCGGGGGCCGCCAGAATCGCCCTAACCCCCTTGGAGCTCCACCAGCGGTTCTTTCCGTGGATACTTTAGTAAATCCGACCTTCTTCGATATCGTAGACATCGAACCAGACACGGACGATTTTTCCCGATGGAATGTACTGTGGGATGTATTCTTCAAGAAACTCTTGCAGCTCGATCGGCATGTCGCACAGGTGCTTGGAGCGCATTACATTGTTCCAGGCTATAATCTCTCTTTTCTCACGAGGCTTGGCGCTCGCTTCAATCCAACTCGCCATTTCCCTGTCATCTGCGCCCGTTCCCACCTTATTCCTGAAATCCTCGGCACTCAACTCCGTGAAATCGAGAAAGAAATTGTCTAACGGACAGTCGAAATGATACTCCCCATTCGTCCCTGCTAGGACGGCCCGACACTTATCGAGCGTCCGTTTAGCGATCACATACCCTGCCAAAGTCTCTCGAGGACTTGCGGGAAATGCGGTACTTAAATCTAGGGCCAGCTCTGATAGGGTTGAATTTGGCATAATCTTGTAAGTTAAGAATGTGAACAACGGAATACTGGTCAATCCGACTGCGTCAAGGTTGGCTAATCTTCTAAAATTGCCTTTTTAGCCTAGTCGTGATCCTTGCGGTGCTCCTAGAATGCCTTGTGTTTAACCAAAATCAGAAATGGATCCCCCAATAAGTCTGGACACTCACTCGCCCCATCCCGAGTTCCCCTGCACCAAAATCGTGAATACGCTCGATGAACTCATAAACACCCCGTTTGACAAATCGACAAACGCCTTGTGCTGGAAACGGACTCTTTCTGGCGATTTTGATGAAATCGCGATTGAATTAAGCGGATACAATGAAATCCTCTCCCTTGAAGAAGCTGATCTTTACAGTTTGGATCTCAGCAAAGACGGGCAGGCTGCCCGGGATCTTCTCGTACAAGACCTGCGACTCCTTCGTAAACTCGGATTGGAACCTACCCTCGACTGCATCCCATTCTATCCTCGCGATTCGAAATCAGGTCCAGTGGCAACCGATGTTTATTCCTTCCACGTCGACACAGCTAACACCAACGCAGACACCTATCTGTGCAGCTATAATCTTGCCCCTTCTGAGGGGCTGCTCAATTCCGACGCGATTCGCAGAGTAGACATTCCGGAAACTCGGTCCGAACTTCTCAAGCGATACGGTAACGATGACGACGAAGGGTTCACCGAGTACCTAAGAGAAAACCACTTTGACTTGCACTACCTTCCAGTTTCACGTGCCACCCCCTACTCTTTTGGTCTGGGCAACCTCTGGCGAATCGCGACGGACTGCCCCAACAGTCCCACACTGCCCTGTATCCATCGTGCACCCACAACCCAAATCGGTCAACCACCTCGACTACTCCTTATCAGCTAGACCGAACTTAGAGGGGGTCCAATCATCCAGAATATGCGCCTCAGCCGGCATCTTTCGATTTTGGAAAGGCATAGTCGAAGCGCCAGCGCCCTCGCTTACATCGCGACCAAAGACTCAGGGAAAGCCCAAGCCCAGCCAATTCTCCGCAACACGGGGACCTGCCTAGAGCCAGATTTCATCATGCGGCAAGGTTGACAATCGAATCCTAACTGATGGAATCCTACACATGGGTCATCACGCGGACTACGAAGCGGAACACACACCGGAAGCAATACGAAAACGGATTGAATCTAACCACTCACAAGACTATCTGAAAGACTCGATCTACGGAGCAATTGATGGAGCGGTAACTACGTTTGCCGTCGTCTCCTCCGTAACCGGAGCGGGTCTCAGTAGCGGAATCGTGATTATACTTGGACTGGCTAACCTCTTGGCAGATGGGTTTTCGATGGCCGCAGGGAACTTTGTCGGAACGAGAGCTGAAAACCAGTCCCAGCGCAAAGCCAGACGGGAGGAAGAGGCAGAGATCGAATCCAATCCTGCCGGCGAAAAGGAAGAGATTCGTCAAATTTATGCTGCCAAAGGATTTGAAGGCGAAACCTTAGAAACCATCGTTGAAGTAATCACTTCCGACAAAAAGCGGTGGCTGGACACCATGATGCAAGAGGAACACGGCGTTTCGGGTCATAACCCCTCCGCCTTGAAAGCTGGACTGGCTACATTCTCGGCTTTTCTGATCATCGGCGGCATCCCATTGGTGGCGTACGTGCTAGACCTCATAGATCCTTCCTTAATAGGCAACCCGTTTGGATCCTCCTGTGTCCTGACAGGAATCGCTTTCTTCTCCATCGGCGCGTTGAAGAGCAGATATGTCGATCAGCACTGGACCCTCAGCGGGGCTGAAACCCTAGGAATCGGAACTCTTGCAGCGCTGGTCGCCTTCGGAATCGGAGTACTCCTCCGTCCATTCGCAGAGGGTCTGTAAACGCTCGCTTTTCGAAACTCTTTCAAATGCCCATTCAGCTTCAGGATTTTGCGAAACAGGTCCTGTTCGGCGAGACGTTGGAAGAAAAACTGAGTTTTCCGCGTAGCGAAATCATAGATACTCTACCTGGCAGTCCGATCAAGACTCCGCGTAAGTTGTCCCGGCCTCACCATTTGAGGCTCCACGAAGATGGCGTTAAGGCGAACCACCCCAGCAACGCCAAACTCGTGGATGAAAGGGAACGAGGCCGCCTTCTCCACTTTTTCGGCAATCATGAGTTACTTGCAACCGAGCTCATGGCTTTGGTTTTACTCAAGTTTCCCGAGGCTCCTTCCAGTTTCCGACTCGGCGTCCTCGAAACATTAAAAGAGGAGCAAATCCACACGCAGCTCTACATTCATCGTATGAAGCAGTGTGGGGTGGAATTTGGCGAACTTCCGCTAAGCGACTACTTTTGGAAAAGTGTATCCTCCATGGAGGATCCTTTGGATTACGTGACTCGACTTTCGCTCACTTTCGAGCAAGCCAATCTGGACTACTCCTTTGAATACAAAAAAATTTTCGAATCCGTGGGAGACGATGCGACCGCCAGTCTTCTCGATCGAATTTACCGCGACGAGATTCAACATGTCGGTTTTGGATTGAAATGGTTTCGACGCTGGAAAGATTCCGGGAGGACCGACTGGGAGGTCTTTCGAAAGCGACTTGTCTTTCCGCTATCCCCCTCAAGGGCCAAAGGCAGCCGTTACAACATTGACGGCAGAATTCAAGCGGGTCTCGACGATGCCTTCATCAGCGACCTGCAAGTTTTTCACCAATCGAGAGGAAGGACCCCATCCGTACTTTGGTTTAATCCAGATGCGGAGCGCTACGCTGCTGAAGACCCCGCCAACGAACTTTCAATGGAGCGAACTCAACTACAAGATGATTTGGAAATCCTACCTCTGTTCTATTCTCGGCAGGACGACATTCTCCTGATGTCCACACCTCCAGAAAAAGAGCATCTGCGGAATATTCAAAATTCGGGCTTCACCCTACCGGAGATTTTAATCCATGGAGATCAAAAAGCCGCCCCGACCATTCCTCGAAAAATCGGCAAGCTTCGACCATGGAGCTGGACCCCCGACAGCCTTGCCTTTTTCCGCAATACATTCAAATCCCTCACACGTCCTATTCAATTGGATACTTTATGGAACGCTTCTATTCGCGATTTGTTCTCCAAGAAATGGAGCACCCAATGGGGCAAGCAAATTGCGCGAGAAACTGAAGAGGACGAATGGATCGCTCCACCTGAAGTCTATGGAGAGCCCGTGGCCGATCTAGAAACCCTGAATACGGTTCGCGACACACTAAAGGGCCTAGGATATGAAAACGTGGTTTGCAAAGCTCCATTCGGAACAGCCGCGAACGGGAATCGCTGCATTCTTGCCAATGAAATTCTGGGAGCAAGCACACTTGCATGGCTTGGCAAGCGCTGGAAAGATCAGGGCTACGTAATCGTTGAGCCATGGCTTGATCGGGTATTTGACTTTTCAGTTCAGCTTGAAGTGGAGACCGACAAAGCGAGGACCATTGCATTTACACGTTTGCTAAACAACCACCGTGGCCAATTCAAAGGTGTGGTCACTGCTAGTTTCTGCCAGGGGGTAGATCCGGAGATAGCGCGTTTTCTCATGGAGCCAAAAGAAGGAAAACCAAGGGTGTACCACTTCTACGAAACGCTGGTCATCTCCCGCCTTTTCTCGGAAATGCGCAATTCTGGATACATCGGTCCCCTCGGAATAGATGCGTTCGTTTATCGTTCCCCAATGGGTACGCTCCAACTTAAGACAATCGTTGAGATAAATTCGCGCATGACGATGGGTCGTATCGGGTACGAGCTAAGTAAGCGAAATGCCGCTCGATCCGTTGGTTTGTTTCAAATCCTAACTCGCTCCCAGTTATCCAAAACGGATACCCCCACTTTCATCGATTACAGCCGGAAATTGATGGCCCAATACCCTACCGTCTTGACCAAGGAAACCAATCCACGCCTTGTTTCGAGTTCCAGTCCTTTGAACGACCCGCACACCGCGAAAAAATTCCTAGCAGTCTATCACGTTCGCGAAAAACTCAGCCAGCTCCCACTCTAGAGGGCAAATAGTTTTCTGCACGTCCCGTGCTTGCCAGATTCAAGTTATTGCGAAATATTCAAGCATGTTGAATCGACGTCGTTTCCTGGGTAACTTGGCGGGCGCTAGTTTAGCCGCTGGCTTGAGTTACGTACCCCACTTAAGCGCCGCTCATCACGGTGCAGACTCAAATCTAAAAATTACATCGGTCGAAGCCTATCCCGTGAATCTTTGGAATCGGCCGGCCATCGGAGCGGTGCCTGATTTCAAATCCGACTTCGATCCGGGTCGATGGCGTTACACGGGACCCTTCGCTCAATTGACCAGCTCCATCATTGTCGTCATCAAAACCAATCAAGGCATCACTGGGTTCGGTATGGGAGCCGGTGGAAAGGTGTCCTGCGAGATTATCCAGGGCCATTTAAGAAATCTGCTGATCGGCACCAATCCGCTCAACATCGAATTGCTGTGGGACCAAATGTATACCTCGTCGAGCTTCTATGGCCGCCGCGGGGTTTTTGTCATGGCCTTGAGCGGGGTCGACAACGCGCTCTGGGATATCTTTGGAAAGCACGCCGACCAACCAGTCTACCGATTGCTCGGCGGAACCACCAAGGACCGCATTCCTGTTTACCAAACAGGCGGGCCTGAGACCATACAGAACGGGCTCGATCTCGGTATCCGACATTTTAAGATCGTCGTGCGAGACGGATTATTCGAAGGTGAAGCGGGTAAGCAAAAGACCGTCGACATGGTCAAAAGCACACGCGAATTCGTGGGCCCCGAGGTCTCGATCATGCTTGAGTGCATCGCTCGATGGAACGACGTTGAGTATACCATTGACATGGCTCGGCGGCTAGCGCCCTACAACCTCTACTGGATCGAGGAGCCGCTTTCGCCGGACAATATACTTGGCTACGAACGTCTCGTTAGGGAAATTGACACCACCCGCATCGCGAATGGGGAACACGAATACACTCGTTTCGGATTTGCCGAGCTGATTCGCCACAATGCGGCCGACGTCTTGCAGCCAGACGTCTGCTGGAGCGGAGGAGTCACTTCTTTAAGGAAAATCGGGGCCATGGCGGCCGCCCACGGGCTCGAATTCACGCCACACCGCGGGGGAAGCCTTTACGGCCTTCCGCTTTGCCTTTCCTCGAGCCAGTGCAAATGGGCGGAAAGCTTTGGCACGACCGATAACGGGACTGACTTGATGGATGCCATGAGCGCAACCTTTGAAAAGGGATACTATCTGCCCTCAGACAAACCCGGCTTTGGGACTGAGTTGACCGAAAAACTCGTCAAGGAACACGCAATCGCTTAATGTCTGGCAATTAAGTTCATTACGTACCCATTTTTCCCTTTGAGTAAATACCTTGGAGCTTGTCCTTGCTGCCTTTGGTAGCGGGCAATCTCCGAGCGCCCATCGTGGCATCTATCGGGTGGGCACTCTTTACAATACCTCGAAACTTGCCCAGGGTAAGCTTTGTTGGATACCGCCCTTTCTACCGAACCTAGTTTGATGTAGCGGGCTCGCCCGTCCAAACCGTATTCCAGTCAAGAAAGACTGAGTCTGCCTTGATCGTAACCTTGTAAACGCGCTGGTAGCTAATTCTCACCGGGGCCTCGACCTGCCGAATAGAACCGTCTGGAAAGCGCACATTTTCATAGCCGCTTGATTGACGTTCGATAACATCCTCGGCCACATTTACTTCCCGGAGAACGATTCCGTTAGCACCCATTCGGGCCGCTCTCTTCTTCAGATCCGTTACGATCTGAACCGTTTTGTCGTCAATTGCTGACGGGCTGTTGCTAGCCGTCGTACCGCTCGATTCCAGTTTGGCGATTTCTTCGAACTTCACGGGTATATCCATATCAGGAACCCATGACAGCAGTCCGGCTGGATTCTGATAGATATCGACATCCCACTCCGTCAAGGCAGAGCGGGTCTTTCCCGTGACTTGCGTCGTCCCCGAATTTGTCGTCTCACATCCCGAAAAAGCGAAACAACCCACCGCCATCAAAACACCTATTGTAGAACGCCTCATCATATTTTTCCTCCAGAATTACAAATCTACGCTCAACGAAAATACAGGTCAAATCACAAAACTTGTGAATGCCCGCCATCGCAAACTCCCTCATTCTTCACCATTTCAATTTTCTTTGAGACCTAAAATGCCTCAAATCACCCGCTAGGGGGTCGGTGAACTCGAGTTCCATGGCTAAAAGCTGCAGAGGTTTTTCATAATTATCGGGCACCTCGTCTTGAAGGTCCGGATAGTACTTGTCATTCTCAATCTGGAAGCCAAGCGAGGCCATATGACAACGTAATTGGTGCCTCTTTCCGGTATGGGGGAACAGGTGAAAGTAGGTTCGTCCAAATTTAGATTCGACTGGAACAATTCTCGTTGAAGCATTCGGCACCCCTTTGCCTTCGCGTATTCGAAATGGGGGCTCACCCCCCACCAGTCGGTTATCTAACTGCCACTCTTTTCGAGCCTCGTTAGGCACAGTGGGAGAAATGGCATGATAGACTTTGGAAACCTGTCGCCTTTCAAACATCAATTGATAGGCAGCACGAGCCTCTGGGTTGAGAGAAAACATCACCAGTCCTGCCGTTTCTCGATCGATCCGATGGATCGGGGCAATTTCGAGAATTCCCGTTTTCTCCCTTAGCCGATGTATCAGACTTTCATTAACGAATCGCCCTCCTTGCGTGGTCGGCAAAAAGTGTGGCTTGTCCACAACCAGCAAATTTTGATCTCGGTAAATGACTTCCTCCTGAAAAGGAATCGGTATCTCTTTTTCCACTTCACGAAAATAGAACAGTTTCTTTCGTGGCGCGTAGGCAGTATCGAAGGCCACGGGACAACCATCCTCGTCAAGCACCTTACCCGAACGTATGCGCTCTTTCCAAGTGTCTTTATGGATACGGGGAAACCTCTCTACTAGGAATTCCAATATCGATGGAAACGGCTCATCAACGACCGGCATAGTGACCGTAGCTGGGAAATTGGAAATCGGCATCAGTCAAACGTGAAGGGCTCTGCAAATCCCACGCTCAATTTCTTCCGGTTGAATAGTATAGCCAAACTTGGCTCTTTATCCAATCGGCGTCCTCCCGGGGAACCTGGACAACAGGGGAGCTCTCCGCCTGATCCCAGTCTAAAGGCAAGCCCACAAAACGGTTCTCTCTTGGATCCTTTCCCGTAAGGTAGGTATACAACATACAACCACTGGCGAACCGGGCAAGCGCATTGCCATGCCCTGGATTCGCGTACCATCCTTCCACGCCATATTTTTTGACGGCATCTCCCCAAAGAAATCTTGCCGGAACGAGAATCACTCTGTGGCGCTTTCCGCCAATCTTCATCTCCTCCAAACCCGAGTGAAGTCGTTCGTATATCTGAGCGACCGGCAGACGGTACCTTTCCAGAGTATGCAACCCTGGATGCATGTAGAGTACGGTCTGGGCGCCTGACTCGACAATGGTTCGATGAATCGTCCCCAGAGCTTGCAAGTTTTTCTCGAAAGGAATGCTGCTCCCTCGATCTTCCGGTATATCCACCGATTCCGGCAACAAGTATCCCGAACGTCTCGCCTCGACAATCACATAGTCATAGCCGCCCCATCGGATAAGTGAGAGAATTCGCTCATCTCCGGCTACCTCAGGAAGGCTCAAAGGAATCCGCCCCAAGTCGAGGAACTCAACACCGTGCCCGTTTTCGTGTCTACGCATTTGACTTACCGCCTGGAAGTCGAGACCGGCCGTTTCACAAAAACCGAGAAACGGCTGATGAACGCCCCCCCTAAAATCCCAAACGCTATTTCCTAGAAAGAGAACGCGTTTACCACTTTGCCCGTAACAGAAAGTTGATGCGATCGATAATACGGTCCAAATTGTGAAAACGGCTACTAGATTTTTCTTTTCCATTCCTCCAATTTAACTGCATGGTTGCGGCTTGTATCACAAACCGCAAGCATTCCATAGGCGAAGCGATTAACTAGCCAGAAAGACCCTCAAAAACAGTATATATGACGAATACAGAAAAACCCGCTATCGGATTTATCGGCCTCGGCCTTATGGGCTCGGCCATGGTTGAGCGACTTCAATCTCTCGGATACCCGATGACCGTAATCGCCCACAAAAAGCGTGAGGCCGTTGAAGCCGCCGTGACCCGAGGCGCAGTAGAAGCGAAGTCCCCGGGAGAACTGGCTCGGGCTAGCCAAATTGTAATGCTTTGCGTGGATACATCCGCATCGGTCGAAGCCAATATGTACGGTCCAGAGGGAGTAATCGAAAATATTCGACCCGGCTCGCTGGTCATCGATTTCGGTACTTCCATCCCTCAATCCACTTTAAAGCTGGAAGCCGCGCTAAAAGCGAAAGGCTCCAGCATGATGGACGCTCCACTCGGCCGCACTCCCGCCCACGCGATTGATGGCCTGCTCAACATTATGTCGGCCGGAAGCGAAGCGGATTTTAATCGGGCCAAGCCGGTCTTTGAGGACCTGGGCGAGAACGTCTTTCACGTCGGAACTATTTCCGTGGGTCACACTCTGAAGCTGATCAACAATTTCTTCGCCATGACTACGGTTTGCACCCTGTCCGAAGCGTTCGCCATGGCCGACCTCGCCGGATTGAATCGGGAGACCTTGTACAACGTAATGGCTTCCGGTCCCCTCCACTCGGGAATGATGGATTTCATCAAAGCGAACGCGGTCGACGGGACCAAAGACATGCTCGCCTTCTCCATTGCCAACGCCCGTAAAGACGTTGGCTACTACAGCAACATGGCGGACGATCTGGGTGCCCCCAGCTTTATGTCGCCCGCAACCAAGCAAGCCATGAGCCTGGCTCTTTCCTCAGGATGGGGCGATAACATGGTTCCGGAAATGGTCGATTTCGTGGCGAGCACCTTTGCCAAGAAATAGCATCACCAATCACAGAGTTTCCAAGCCAATCCGATTTGTCGCAAATTCAGTCACTGGTTATCGAGTTCAATCCACTGAATCGTGATCTTGCCAGAAAGGCAACTACGGCTAGAATCTCCACTACATGCCGCTTTATCGTAATCAGGCTCGATCACTTAATGCCATTGGCTTCCTTCTCCTTCTTTCGATTTTTACGTTTGGCCAAAAGGAAGGCGCTAGGAACTCCACGCCATGGGCGGACTGGGTAGAGCCTGACTTCCCCTTTTTCTCTTCCATCCTCGATGCCCGAAAGGCAGGTTCCGGATTCCCCAAAGACAATCTAACCCCCCGAGGAATCATCCTGAATTTGGGGGACGATCACTGGGCCTGCTTCGACACGGATCTTCTTAGACTTTCCGCAATTTGGAAAGGGAATGGTGTCACACCGATTTCTCTCGCACCCAAGTCCTATCACCCCTGGGGAAGCAAGACACGAGGTGGCCAGACCGAACTGCCGTTGCCCGATGGCAACGTGTGGATCGCCAATGGAATCTACCCTGGCTGGCAATACGGCGAGAGACTTGAGCTAGGTGACCCTCGAGACCCCGCCCCAAGCCCGGAGGAAGTCGGACGCGGACCCTTGCCGGAAGAATGGGGACGATTCAAGGCGATTCAACTCTCCAACCGAGGGGCCATTCTCGAATACTATGCAACCGACTCCTTAATTCGGGAGAATTTAAATGTATCGACATTCCAGGGACGTTCTGTCGTTGAACGCCATTTTGAGATTGGACCTTCGTCTCGGACACTATCCATCGTCCTCGGACTGAAAGCGGCCGGCGGGGTTGCTTTAAGCCAAAAGCCCGACAATGCCATCGCCTCGCTTTCAATCGACCAATCCCGATGGATTCTTCGAATCCCTCCGCGCGAATCGAAGCTCTCGCTTTGCGTATCATTCACTGAAAATGGTTCTGCCCCGCAAATAGCGCCTCGCGCCATTCCACACCGAAAAGCCCCAAGCCGATGGTCACAAGAAGTCACTACAAATCTGACCCGATCGCCCGACGATGAAGCTTATGTAGTGGACCCCATCGGCCTGCCTCTAATCAACCCCTGGAAGCGGAATGTGCGTCCCGGAGATATCCAATTTCTGAGCGATGGCACGGGAATCCTCGTCACGATCGACGGGGATCTCTGGAAGGTCTTCGGTTTGCATGACCCAAGTCAATCCATCCGGTGGAAGCGTTTCACCTCAGGTCTGCACGAACCTATGTCTGCTGCGATACGGGATGATCAGATTTTCGTCTTCGACCGAAACGGCATTTGGAAGATTTTGGATACCGATGGAAATGGCGAAGCCGACACACACGAGCTATTCTCCAATGCCTTCGCTCAAACCGCTGACATGCGAGAATTCCCGAGCACCATTCGCTTGGCTCCTGAAGGCGAGTTCGTTATCGCCAAAGGCGGGCAACAGGCCTCAACATTGGGCAAGCACAACGGAAGCGTTCTGCGAATCTCAGCGGACGGAAGCCAGTCCTTTGTACTAGGCTACGGCTTTCGTCAACCGAGCATTGGTGTCAATCCGCGCACGGGTTTGGTTACCTCGAGCGATCAGGAAGGACAGTACATTCCCAGCACGCCTTTACACATCGTCGCGGACAAGCAGTTTTACGGCTATCTCTCAGAAGGGCTCCAGGAAACCGAAAAATACCCCGCCCCGATCGCTGATCCACTGACCTGGATTCCCCACGCGGTAAACGCCTCAGCCACTTCTCAACTTTGGCTCTTTGACGCTAAAATGGGGCCACTTAACGATTCCTTCGTTCACATCGGATTCAATCGACCCGAACTCTTTAAGATCCTGCTAAATCATCGTGGTTCGAAGCCCCAAGCATCCGTTGTCAGCATTACAAGCGCATTCGATTATCCCCTTCTGAACGGCTCCCTGAACCCTGCGGATGGACAGCTCTACATTTCAGGATTTCAAATCAACGGCTGGGGAAATGGACGGGACAAACTCGAAGGTTTCGGTCGCGTGCGGTATACCGGAAAACAGGCTTTTCTACCCATTGAGGTCGCCCCCATGGACAAAGGAGTTCTACTGCGCTTTGAGCGCAAGCTGGATCCAAGCAAGGCAACCGACCCCAATAGTTATTCGCTCGCCAGCTGGCATTATCGACGTACTCACAGATACGGTTCTGCCCAATATAAGGAAAACGGAGAAACCGGCATCGACTGGCTAACCGCAAGTAGCGCTTACCTTTCCACCGACCAGCTCAGTGTCTTTGTTGGGATTCCCAATATGAAACCGGTCATGCAACTACGGGTCGGTTGGTCTTTACAAACCCATGACGGCATGGGTTTCGAGGAAAATGCCTACGCCACCATCTACGATCTTCCTCATTTCGATCCTATCAAAGAAGGGTTCGATGACTTTACAGTTGACCTAACCCCGCGTGCGGCAGCGGAACGGGATAAGGGGCCCGTATCCACTGAGGAAGGACGTCGACTCTACGAGTTGATGGGTTGCGTCGCCTGCCACTCCACATCTGGAGGTGATGTCACTAAAATAGGCCCCACCTGGAATGGACTATATGGCAAAGAAAGAGAAATTGTCGTGAATCGAAAAAGAACCTCCATCAAGGTCGATGACGCCTACCTGCGGGAGTCCATTCTAGACCCTACGGCCAAAGTAGTCCGGGGATTCGAAAAAGGCGAATATGCGATGCCTAGTTACGCCGGCGTGCTCAACGATTCCCAAATCGAATCGCTTTTGCTATTTATCAAATCGATCGATTAGAACTTCTCCTATTCACCTCATTGCGCATCTCATATTTTGAGCCAATGCTGATCCTGTAGCTTGATCATTCCGAGGATGACACTTCAGACAATAGAGGCCCCTTGGTGTCGCCCCTCGATCAACGTTCCGAATCCGTATCCCAATCCCTGAAGTCTTTTTCGAATGGCTGCATCTTTTTTTCGATAGTCTTCGCATTCCACGTAATCGAGGAATTTTTGACAGCGACTATGAATCGCGTAGACTCTTTGAGCATGTTTGATAGGACACCAGTACTGCTCCGTCCGAGCGGCGATTTCCTGAACGTAAGCGATCAGTCCATTAAAGTACCCGCAGTATGCGCAATTGAGTTTCTCCACTCCGTTTAGGTACTCCAATTTTTGCCGATCCATAACAATATAATCAGCCCGATTCACTTTTGGTATTCCGTAAATTCTGAAGCATATAAATTGGAATAGCGATACAATGACATCCATGAATATCGCTGGAAAAACGCATGCCCAGATAAAGGGAGCCGATAGAATATTTAATAAACGGGCATGCAGTAGATACTGGCGTAGTTTAGTCACCAACGTCTTATGGTATTTTTGGGTCTCTAATTCGAAAAATACTTTACCCCCCTTTACCTTGTAGAAAAACTCCTCTTCCTTTTTCTGCATCTCGGTAATCAGCTGCTTTTCCAGCTTCTTAATCTCGTCGATGATACTTTTTTGTTCACTCATAAAAAAGGGGTCATTTATTTTTAGAAAGCGAAACTGATTTCGGAATCATCCAACGATGCGAAACGCGGTCAAGAATCACTTCCAGCCATTCGCGATCAGGGTCTCTTCGATCCTTACGGGAACTCCTCCACGCCGCTTGCTTTCATCCGCGGCCTCCATGAATGCGTAAATTTCTATGGTTTCTTCGAGGGAAACCGGAGCAACCCCCGTGCGGAAAAAACGTACAATTTCTCGCAACATCGGCGTATAGTCCCCCCCACGCTCTTGCTCCACAATCGCCTCAGTCCCGAACGCGGTCACTTTGTAGGCCAACTTCGAGTTACGGATTCCATAGACCGTTCCTATCTTTCCATCCTTCCAAATTCCTGTGATGACATCGTGGTCGGGAGTAAAGCTCCGACTCACCGTTTTCACTCCTGTCCCCATCACCGTAAACAGCGCCTCCGTAGGATGGATACCGTACCAGAAAAAATCCGGGTGATACGGGTCTATCTTCGCGGGTCCATAGGATATCGCTCCCTTAAGTTCTCCTTTCTCCCTCTCCGCTACATCCACTACACCGGGATAGAATCTAAGAGAGGACGAACTCCAGCAAGGCACTCCTGTACGCTGGGCTAGCTCAAAGATCGCGATCGCATCTCTGAGGGAACCCGCAATCGGCTTATCGATGAACAAAGGCAAGCCCGCTTCAAAAACAGGTATCGCTTGCTCCAGATGGGGACGTCCATCCACGCTCTCCAACAAAACCGCATCCACGTGCTGGCACATTTCTTCGATCGTATCGTACAGCTTAACCCCAAAGTCGTTTTGCAGGGTCCGGGTGAACCCCTCGATGCGGTCTGCGCTTGAGGGGATATCTGGACTCCCCCCCTTAAAAGCGGCAACGACTCTCGCACCCGGCACATGCTGCTTGTGCTTCGGGTCATTAAAACGACTTGTGAAAGCCGTCACATGGGAAGTATCCAGTCCAATCATACCTACTTTAAAAACAAGTTCTGGCAGAACAGCCTCGATTGAATCGACCACTTGCGTGGCAATGGCTCGATACCCTTCCTGCGTATAATGTACATCACCTAGAGCCTTGAACCAATTCGGCTCGAATCCCGACGTGAGCGATCGAATGTCGTTTATCGGAACCCCATGACGAAGCATGATCTTTTCCGCTACCTTATTGTATTTCAGTTCATCCCCCTCAATTCGACCCGCCTCTCCAGATGGAACGTAAGACGTGTTTCCCCACAAAAGCATCGCGCCCGTCTCCCGCAGTCGCCCCACCAGAGATTCTAGATTGGATTCGTACTCGTCTAAAGATGTGGTCAGTGTTCCCCTTTCCTTGTCTCGATTTCCCTGATGCTTGCTGTCCGGGTGACGATAGCACAGATCCCACAAGCCCCAATTAAAGTGTATGAGGTCCCAGTCTTCATCGCCCAGCCAAAGCTCGATCATCTCCAAACCGGTTCCTGTATGCTGCGCATTGCCCGGATTGTGAAAGACCTCCGCTCGACCTTGGAACATTTCCATAACAAAAGGCGTAAAGCCAATAGAAATGGAATCCCCAATAATCAAAATCCGAGGAGCCTTGTCCGAGCGAACGGCCCCCATACACAGGCTTGAGAGCGCAATACCAACTATCAATAAAACGGAAGCGTACATTTTCATAAGGCAGCCTTTAAGCTGGTTACCTACGAACAGAAAGGCAAGCGTCCAACCTGAGCCCCTGACAGCTACCCAATCAACCATGGTAAACTGTGTTGCTCCTCGCCTTCCCTTAAATAAAGCATCTGCAGGACAAACCGCAGCTTGTGAAAAGCTTCTAGGTACCTGCCCGAAGGGAGAAAATCACAACCCAGTCCTGGACATCTATCCGCTGAGATTTGGAATGCTCTTGTCCCTTACCGAAATTGAATCTTAAATAAAACATTTATCCA
>CALDFV010000041.1 GCA_937942145.1 uncultured Opitutaceae bacterium | reverse complement strand
GCTGGAATGTTCGCCGCCTTGAGGGCGATTGAGCTAGGCTGGAAGCCCATTATTCTGGAGCGCGGAAAAGATGCGATTGCACGCCGCTTTGACCTAGCCCCGATATTGAGGGAGGGCCGCGTTATCAAAGATTCGAATTACTGTTTTGGGGAGGGGGGTGCCGGTACCTATTCCGACGGTAAACTCTATACTCGAGCGACGAAGCGAGGACCGGTTCGAAAAGTCTACGAAACGTTTGTCGAGCATGGAGCGCCGTCCCGTATCCTGATCGATTCGCATCCCCACATCGGGTCTAATTTGCTGCCCAACGTTGTTCGAGCAATGCGGGAAACAATTCTGGCGAGTGGTGCAGAAGTCCATTTTGAGATGCGTGTGACGGGATTAATCCGGAGTTCAAATGGGGAAAAAATACTCGGCGTATCCACAAAGGAAGGTCAGGAATTCCTTGGGGATGCCGTTTTGTTGGCAACCGGCCACAGCGCTCGCGATGTTTACCATCTCCTCGAGCGGGAGAGGGTGCGGATGGAACAGAAGCCGTTTGCGGTAGGCGTTCGTATTGAGCACCCGCAGCCGCTTATCGATAGCATCCAGTACTCATACAAGAGAACGGCTAGTCGGCATCCGATGCTACCCGCAGCCAGCTACAGCTTAGCTACCAAGATTCGCGATCGTGGTGTGCATTCGTTTTGCATGTGCCCAGGCGGATTTGTAGTGCCGTCCGCCACCGAGAACGACGAGGTTGTGGTCAATGGAATGTCACTCGCCCGTCGCGACTCACCCTTTGCCAATAGCGGGTTTGTAGTCAGCATTGAGCCCGAGGACACTGAGGATTTACGTAGGGAGCATGGCGTGCTTGCAGGGGTTGCTTTCCAAAAAGAAATGGAGCGGGTGGCCTCACGAGCCGGAGGGGGCAAGCAAAAGGCGCCGTCCCAGAGAATGCGTGACTTTTTGAAAAAGCGGGACTCCGCTGATCTGCCCGATTCGAGCTACTTTCCGGGTCTCACTCCAGCGCCCATTCATGCCTTGCTTCCCAAGGGAGTGGGCGACCGTATACAAGAAGGCCTGCGTCAGTTTGGTAAGTCTATGAATGGGTATGTAACCCAGGATGCGAACTTGATCGGTTTCGAGACGCGTACGAGCTCGCCGGTTAGAATTCCTCGCGATTCTGAATCACTGGAACATCCAGAAGTTGAAGGTCTTTATCCTTGTGGTGAGGGAGCCGGTTTTGCGGGCGGTATCGTATCGGCAGCCCTCGACGGCATCCGGTGCGCGGAGGCGATCGCGAGTAAGGAGCAGTGAGTGTCGCCCGCCCTAGGGTGCGCCTTGGCTAGTTGTGTGATCGGATGAACGTGGGTCGGTTTTCCTCGGAACGGGCCTTGTCGAAGCGGTAGCCAACTTCGTTGAAATCCTGCAGGGATTCCGAATCCTGAACTCGATTCTGAATGGTCCAACGAGTCATGAGACCTCGGGCGCGTTTTGCGTAGAAACTCATTACCTTATAGGACTCTCCGTCGTTTGAATCCAGAAACCGTGGGGTGACTACCGACAGTTTGAGCTCCTTGGGCTTTATTGACTTAAAGTACTCGTCGGAGGCCAAATTGAGAAGTACCTTGGAGTGAGTCTGGCTAGCCTCCCGATTAATGAATTTCGTCTGTGTATCATCCCAGAACGCATAGAGAGAGCGACCCTTCCGGTTGGCCAGGGAAGTGCCCATTTCGAGGCGATGAGGGGCGATCAAATCGAGGGGTCGCAGGATGCCGTAGAGACCTGACAGGATGCGTAGATGCTGCTGGGCGTAGTTCTGCTCGCCAGAACTTAAGGACGCGAAACTCAAGCCTTGGTAGACGTCGCCCATGAAGGCATAGGCCGCTTGGCGGGCGGTTTTGCTCAGTTTTAAGGGAGCCTTCCACTGCTTGTATCGCCTCGTATTCAAGGTGGCGAGGGGGTCGCTTAGAGACATCAAACTCTTAATTTCCGAAGCCGGTTTTGCTTTCAGCAAGGAGACCAACTCGCGGGATTGTGACAGGAAACTGGGACGGGTGAAGTCGCTGCACGGGCAGGGGGAATCAAAGTCGAGCGTTTTGGCAGGTGAAATTACAGTAAGCATAGCTTATTCGAATACAGCAGAAAGTTTGAGTCTAAATTTGTTGAGAGGCGCGACCACTGTTGCAACCTTTCAGTTCGGAAAAAGCCTGACGGCGATGACACAAACATCGTCAGAAAGCTCTTCAGCGCCTACCAAGTCTTTTAGTTCTTGAGAAATCGCTTTGAGTTGTTCGGGTAATTCGTCGCTCTCGTGGTCAAGAACGGTTTCTTCAAGATTTTCAACACCCCATTCTTCACCATTCTTGGTCTTTTGCTCGATGATACCATCAGTGAAAAAGAGAAGTTCGGTCGTTTGAGTTAGTGTGAAGTCATTGTTCGTGAAGGCATCTTCAGGGATCAGGCCAAGAGCCGGCCCCATGTTTTCGATCGGGCAAAGCTCAAAGTGGGTGCCAGACTGGTCTTCAACTCGCCAAATGGGAGCGGGGTGCCCCGCGTTAGCGAGAAGCACATTGCCGGAGTTCAAATCAATCACGGTATAAAGAGCCGTTACGAAACGGGGGAATTCCGGGTCCTCTGCAAGTACAACGAGCTTATCGTTCAAGTGTTTGAGAACCTTTCCCGGATCGGTTAGGAGAACAGGAGCCTCTAACATCAGTCCGCGAATCAGCATCGTCACGAGAGCTGCTTTGATACCGTGACCCATGACATCGCAAATCAGTATGCCTAATTTGTTGTCTGGAATGGGAATGAGGTAAAAGAAGTCGCCGGCCAAGTGGTGGCTTGGCGAGTATAAGTAGGATGCTTCCAGTTCCCAAGCCTTGCCGCTTCGATTATAGATGGACTGGTCGTTAAAACCCATCGACATGAGCTGCTCTTGCAGCTGGCGAGCGACAAATAGCTCCGCCTCAAATTGCTTGTTCTTTACCGCCAGCGCCTTGCCTGCCGCTCGAGCGCTTTCCTCGGCGTTTTTCTGCTCGGTAATGTCGTGAGTCATACCCACGATTCCTTCCGGTTTACCATCGCGACCGATAAGGGGAACCTTCGAATTAAGAACCCAACGTTCCTTACCCAGAAGACTCTTATTGAACTCGAGCTCATCCAGTACGGCGATACCCGTCTTGATGATTTCAGCATCCATTGCCTCAATACGATGGGCCTGCTCGTTGTCGCGGATCTCGGTTAGTTTCTTCCCGATAACCTCTTCTTTGGTCTCGAGGTCGAAGGCCCTGCGATATTCCTCATTGATCATTACGAACCGGTCGTCGCTGTCGCGAACAAAGATGCGGCAGGGCAAAATCTCGACGATGGTTTCCAGGAGGTGGCGTTGTTGGTCTAGCTCCAGTTCCGCCTTTTTGCGTTGGCTGATATCGCTGGAGACC
Source organism: uncultured Opitutaceae bacterium (assembly GCA_937942145.1). Classification (GTDB taxonomy): domain Bacteria; phylum Verrucomicrobiota; class Verrucomicrobiia; order Opitutales; family Opitutaceae; genus Pelagisphaera. The sequence goes on along the minus strand of CALDFV010000041.1, from coordinate 16,815 downwards.
CCGAAAGTCCCACAAACATCGCCGTTAAGATCGTGAAGCGGCAGTTTGGTAGTGAGCACCCATTTCTCGCTTCCATCGCTTTGCAGGTCGCGTTCTTCCCTAAAGTACCAGCCCTCGTCCGAGCGAATGATTTCCTGTTCTGTATCGAACTTTACTCTTGCATACTCCTCTTGGAAGAAATCGAAGTCGCTCCGCCCGATGGCGTCGTCGGGGTGTTCCAGTCCGAAGAAATGGGCGAGGGAATGGTTGATGCAAATAAATCGGCTTTCGCGGTCTTTGAAGAAAACATGGTCCGGTAATGATTCCATCAGTTGCCAAAAGAGAAGACTCGATTCCATATCCTCCTTCATTGATAAGGCTTGCCCGGAATCGCATGCGGCGTTGAGGGCCTTGCGAAGATCGCTCACAGTGAGGTTTTCGAGCGACGCGTTTTCGTCGGTAAGGTCGATTTTCAAGGTTTCGAGACCGATTTCCCGTAACAACTCAGGGAACTCTTGAGAAGATGCCATTGGTGAAAAAATACTGATCGAAAGGCATTAGCCAAGCTAGCATTTGCAAAAATCAACCTAAATGATGCTCAGCAAAACTTGCGCACGCAAGTTGCTGTGTCCGCAACTTTGATACTCCTTGCTGGTAGGCAGATCGATCGAAATGAAATTAGTTGGAGTTAGGGTTGAAAGTAGGGGGCCAATTCTCTTGGGTTCTCGCAGAGTGAACGAATGGGTGGATGCAAATACCTATCCCTGGGGGAAAGGGGTCCAGATAGCGGCTCTCGACGAGAATGGCCTGATTGCGGTGGATAAGCCGGCGGGAATTTTGTCACATCCCAACCGCAAGGGAGAGGCAAGCGGTTGTCTTCTGAACGCGCCTTACGACGAGGAGTTGCAGGCGTTCCAATTGGGAAGGGGTCCTGATGCAGGTAAACCCGTCTATCTACTCAATCGGCTTGATTCGGCGACGTCGGGTTTGCTGCTAATGACGGTGAACGAGAGATTGAGGGATCTGATTCGAGACGCCTTTGAAAAAAGGAGGATTCGCAAAGTCTACGAGGCGCTGGTGTTTGGGACATCACGCAGAGGGGGCTCGAATCTATGGAAAGATCGTTTGTCCGTGTCTAAGAGCCAGGGCGGGCTTCGGGCTTCTGTGGGAAGTGGCGTTACCGCTGAAACGAAACTACTGAGTTCCCGGCCCATTCCGGGAATTCCTGTCATGAGTCTGCTTACGCTCAGTCCGCAAACGGGACGAACGCACCAACTGCGGATCCAGGCCTCAAAACGAGGGCTGCCAATCGTAGGAGACCGAACCTACGGAAATTTTGCCAAAAACAAGCAAATCGCTCGCTCCAAGGGATTGAAGCGGCTTTGTCTCCACTGTACGGAGACGTCGGTAGAATACGTAATAGGAGGGAAAAAGTTTCGCTTGAAGGCGATATCGAAACGGCCCTTTTAAGAGTGTGTCCCATACTTCAGAATGCGCGTTAATTCTCGCCGGGCAACGACCTCGCTATTCGACCCGAGGTGTCGTCATGGGGAAGTTCTGGCGGAACCATTTCTGAAAGGCAATGGATGCCTGGTTGAGCATTTTTTTCTTCGGGCTCTTTTTCAGCCCGAGAAGAATGCCGTTGGGATCTCAGGAAGGAAAGTCGTCTTGATAGTCTAGTACTTCCCAGTTGATATCTAGAGTCTCGGTTGACGATAGGTTGTGGGCGAGATCTATTGTATTAAATTGATCGAATACATGGAAATGGATGTCGATCGGCTCTCCCTTGCTGGTCACCTTAGTATAGTGCTCATAGTGGTCCCGTTTTTCACGGTCATAGTCTGATAGGGGCATTTCGGGAAATATCGTTTCCCAATCGATGCCGTAGATGAAATCGTGGATATGGGTGGGGTTACTGTCTTCGACATCGTTCGCAAAGTCTTCGAGCATGTGGTCCATGGATGTTGTCGGTCGGTTGCGATCGAATGTTTTGATCTTATTTGGCACTACAATGTAGATGATACCCCCGGGTTTGGTGACTCTGTAGAATTCAGCCAAGGCTTTCACGGGGTTCGCTCAGTGTTCGATGACGTGAGAAGCGACGATGTAATCCAGGGAGTTGGAGATAATCGGTAAGGATCAGGCGTTGCCGATATAGTCGATATGTGGAACGGGTTTTCCCGAAAATTCCCGGGCCTTGTCGATGTAGATGGGACCGATTCCGGGAGTGGGTTTATCGAAGGCCCCGATCTCCACGCCGATTTCTTTGCGCCATCTTTGGGCCGATTCTTTTCGATTCATTATGTGGGGGAGAAATGAGTCGTTCTCTTTTCGTTTGGCAATGGAATTTTGTCTTCGAGTTATCCAGCCTTCCCATGAGTCCTATTCTCGGATTGCCTTTTGAGGAAACCACTGGAAACTGCTTTGCTCAATTTGATGTTTATGCACCCAATCAATTTTCGTATTCCCCATTTTGTTAAACGGCTCTCCCTGGCTTTGCTCGCTGGAATAGTCCTATGTTCCTGCTCGCAGGAATCATCGGCTCCAAAAATCAAGGTGATGCTGCTGACGGGACAGAGTAGCAAGTACCACAATTGGGAGCTGAGCAGCTTGCTGTTAGAAAAGCGCCTTTCTGCGTTGGACTTGTTCGAGGTGACCAAAGTCGTCTCACCGGCTCAAGGTGAAGACTTTTCTGGTTTTAACCCTGAGTTCGCGTCCTATGATGTGGTCGTCTTGGACTACGAAGGTGATAGTTGGCCCGAGTCTGCTCAAAAGGGATTAGAGGCCTTTGTCGGAGGTGGAGGCGGTTTGGTCTCGGTTCATGCGACGGATAACTCCTTTGCCGATTGGCCCGCTTTTAACGAAATGATTGGCGTCGGAGGTTGGGGAGGTCGAGGCGACGATTTCGGTCCCAAGATCCATTGGTTTGATGGAAAGGCGCAGTTGCTCAATACTCCGGGGTCGGCGATGCATCCGCCGAAACATGACTTCGAAATTGTGACACGGGCTCCCGAGCACCCAATTATGAAGGGGCTTCCCGCACGATGGTTGCATCCTAACGACGAGATCTATAGCCGTTTACGGGGTCCGGCAAAGAACGTGACCATTTTGGCGACCGCGAAAGCCGACAAGGCAAAGCTGGACAAGGGAACGGACAACCACGAACCGATGCTAATGGATATCCGTTACGGTGACGGTCGCGTATTCCATACCACCTTAGGGCACTGTAATACGAAGGACGATGAGCGGGTTCCTTCCCTCAATTGCGTTGGATTTATTACGACCTTGCTGAGAGGGACCGAGTGGGCAGCAACGGGAAAAGTGACGCAGGCTGTTCCCCATGATTTTCCAGCGGCAGAAGCGGTATCGATTCGAGAGCAATGATCCGGAACTGGTGATTGGAAACTGCCCCGGAAATCAGTCCTTGGGTTTGAGGGGGCCATTTTTTGCTTATTGCCAAAGCGACTCGGGTATGTCCTCTATCGAGTTTTATGAAAGATAGGCTCAAAGAACTTCACCAGAAGGGGCGATTGGCTCGCGATGCAAACAGCACCCAGGCGTACGGGGCAGCGTTGGCGGCAATTCAAGAGGGAGAAGTCCGTGCAAATCAGGATTTCGATGAAGCGAAGATGATCGCGGTAGTCGAAAAAGAGGCGGGCAAGTTCAAGGAATCGGCGGAAGCGTTTGCCAAGGCGGGAAGGGATGAGCAGGCGAAAGAGCTACAGGAATGCGCTGATTTGCTGTCTGCGTTGTTGCCCTCCAAGCTAGACGAGGAGGTCTATCCGAAACTGGTTTCCCAAGCAATTGCTTCAACGGGCGCGACGTCGATGAAGGAGATGGGTTTGGTCATGGCTGCGTTGAAAAAGGAACATGGCTCCGCTTTGGATATGCGACTTGCTTCTGCCGCCGTGAAAGAGGCTCTCGGCTAGAAAGCCTGAAGCTTCGGGGAAGGGTTTTGCCAGGCTCGCTGGTTGACAAAAAAATCCTCTAGAATAGGTTTTGGATCATGATGATGAAATCGAGTATTTTCATGCGAGTGTTTGCAGGCATGGTTCTTGTGTTCCTGTCGGCGATGAGCTCGGTCGCGAGCAACAGCGAGGAGGATACTCTCAAGCGAGTCCAGCAAGCAAAGTACAACGCGTTTACTGGGAATTGGGAAATTCGCTTGAACGAGGAGATTCGTCCACTCGAGGCCGGTTTCAAGAATTTCCTGCCAGGCCTGGATTACGTTCTCGTGGATGAGAAAATGCGGGATGCCGGTCGCAACACGCTCATTTTTCGTGGTCAGGGCGACACAAAAGTCGTGATAAAACTGAGGACTTTTGGCATCTTTACAAAAATCAGTATCCGTATCGGGCTTACGGGAAATCAAAGCAAGTCAGCTCAGCTATTCAGCTACGTCTACCGAAGAATGTAGCCATAAAAAATCCCCTCCGGAAACGAAGGGGATTGGAAAAGTTAAGCAGGGACGGTTCCCTACGCCTTTTTGAGCAGGCCGAGAACGTTCGCGGTGTCTTCGGTCGCTTTGACCGCGTCATCCTTGTAAATGACTTTGCCCGACTTATCGATGACGAATGTCCAGCGTCCCGTGGTAACTCCGCGAGTGAGCGTGTGCATGACGCCATCGACTTCCCGTTCAATTGAGGACCCATCGCGAGTCGCTACGCCAAACTTTTTGGCAATCGCTCCGTCAATGTCCGAAATTAGGGTGAAGTTGAGACCGTTAGCCTCTCTGAACAGTTTTAGGTTGTTGACCGAGTCTCCACTGACGCCGACGACGATTGCGTCCGCATCGTTCAGGGCAGCCGACTGATCGCGGTAGGCGCAGGCTTGCTTCGTGCAGCCGCCGGTCATCGCAGCCGGGTAGAAGTAGACGATGACGTTCTTCTTGCCGATGTGCTCATCCAAGCTCCAAAGGTTGCCCTTGTCGTCATTGGCGACAACTCCGTTAACGGTACTGCCGACGTCTATTCCTGCTATGGCCATTGAAGTAAATAATGAGAGGATGATTGATCCGAGTGTGAAACGTTTGATTTTCATAATTATCAAAGATGGTTGGTTGTAACGCTTAAAAGACGCATGCTTAACGAGAGTGGTTGCAATTATTTGAAAAGGGAGCGGCTAAGCGCTGACCGCGATTTCCTCATTTAGGAGCTGCCGGCCTTTTGACTTTAGGTCTGCGATAGAGATTTCCCCTTTTTCAACTTTCGCTAGCAGCGCCTTTTGGGCGATGTAGTCTTTGTTGACTTGTCCCGCATGAGACTGAAGCAAGCGCCAGGCTTTGCGGCGCTCGATGTTGAAAAGAACCATTTGCCGCGAGAGCTTCATAGGAATGTGCTTTCCATTGCCCGCATCGTAAATGATGTAGCTTCCGAAATCGGGCACGTAAGCTCGACTGTTGGGATCTACATAGCGCCGATAGACAACGTCCTGCTGAGTGACCCGAACGAGAACGTCCTCGAGGTGCTCCATGTGTTCAATCTCCTCGGCAGATGCCTTCATCATGTGCTGACGGAACCTTGCTTCGGTCGCGCACCAGTGGGAAATCGTGTAGGCGTAAGACTCTTTCGTTTCGCTCATCTTAGCCTGCCACCAGTCTCGGTCCGGGTTTTTGTTGCCCTTTAAGCTGAGGGCCTCGTTGTAGGTTTCTCCCCGTTGGGGATTGTAGACGAATTCGGGCAGGCAGCGACTTTCACGAACGCGTATGGCTTGCTTGGTGGCCATGTTGTCCGCAACTCCGTGTTCTGGCTGACAAGTGGTGTAGCTCTGGAAGTAGGCGGTTCCGCGGTATTCCAAGGCTTGGAGAATACTCGTGTAGAGTTTCGCGGAATCCGCCATGGAAACCTGAGCGATATAGGGAGACCCGTGGCCATTGAGAAAACATTCGGCGACGTTCTTCATCTCGTTAAGCTTTCCTTGGCTCGCAGCGCCGGCTTGGTTCATGTCGAATCCACCCGTCATCGGGCTGTGGTCAGAATTCTGGCCGCCCGTATTGGAGTAGACCTGGGTGTCTAGCATGAGCAGCTTTACGTTGGGTCGATTCTGTAAAATGACCTTGGAAACGTTTTGGAACCCAATGTCGCCCATTCCGCCATCGCCGCCGACACACCAAACCTTCGGAAGCTCTTTCACTTCCGCATCGGTCATGAGCGCATCGGTGAAATGGGTGTAGTTGAAGTAAGTCGCTTCATCGAGTGAGTCGGTGCCATCTAAATGGTCGATCATACGCTCGGGGATGATGGAACGGCGAGCGTTGTCCATCATGAAGCTCTCACCCATCATCCAGGAAATAGTCGCGCCATCTTGGAAGAGCGAGTTGAGCCATGGATACGGATGCGGATTGTTGGGCGGAGTGGAGCCGTAAACCGTATTGCAACCGGTGTGCGCTCCCATAGCCATGACCGACATCCCATTCGAAAGACGTCCGTCCAAGGATTGCAAATGCTTGTGGTTGAATGCCTCTCTTTCGAGGATAAGGCATATGGCTTCGATGGCTTCTGTATCGGATATTTCACCACGCTCACTCAGTCGCTCGTCGGTATCCTCCTCCGAGTCACCTCCAAGCCCCATGACGATGTGGGCGACGATGCGCTTCCACAAGGCGTAGCTTTTAGGATCTTCATCGGCGAGCTTTTCCAGGAGGGCGATGCCATCCTTTTTCAAGTCTTCCATTTTTTGGGTAAGCCGGTCGGCCTTCTTGTGGAATATCGGGCGCATGTAGGCTTCCGTTACCGAGGCGATGGAGTGGAGGATCGGCTTTTCCCCGCAACCCGCGCAGGCACCGTCACCTGAGGTGAGGGCATCGTAGTTGCGATTAACCATCAGATGGTTTCTCCAGGCCGCGGGACGCGACTCTTCGGGAGTTTCCGTGTCGTACTTTCCGAGGAAACGCTGATCAGTGTCCGGGAGGAGTCGCATAAACTCGGTAGCGGAAAGGATCTCGGCGTTATATTCCTCCGTATCCTCAACCATCTTTAGGGCGTTGTGGTCGCCGCATTCTTCCACGCACAACCCGCATCCTTTGCAAAGATCGGAAACGAATATAGAGAAGATCCCGCCGGCCCCTTTTTCTTTTCGTTCGAGCGAGAAGAAGACAGCGGGTACTTTGAGGTAGGAAAGCGGAAGGATTTCCAGAATGGCGTCTAGCTCGTCGGCGGCAGATTGGGAAACGGAATCATTCTGTCGCACAATTCCCATCACCAGCTCGCGAACGGTTTCACCTTCCTTCTTTTTTGCATTCTCCGCCATGCGGTCGCGAATCGCTGTATCGACATCGGGAACCGCATTGCGGATTACTTCGCGTTGCGACTCGTCGGTAACATAATTGTCCACTGCGGTTTGCAGAATGGTTTGCAAGTCGTGGGCCGCATTGGGAAGCGCCGTGTCTGGGCAGGAGGTGATGCACTCCATACACTGGGTACAGTTTTCAGGGAAATACTTTGGAGTTTCACGACGCGCGCCGTACTTGGATGCTGTCGCTCCCGAAGCCGATGCCATTACCCCTACAGCGGCGAGAGGAGATGCGGGCTGATTGTAGCCGAAGCCCGCGCGGTACTCCTTGTCGAAGGATTCCATTTTATACATCGGAAGCCCTTCCGGCTGCTCATCGTGAGGAGCGCAGCCGCATTTGCCGCCGCAATCTGTATTTTTGGGCAGGAGAAGCTCGCCTCGCATAGCGGAAAAGTCGGGAGCCTCTACATCGCCGTAGGGTACCTCCTGCAGGAGGGAGCCGCCCTCTGTCATGACTTCCATGTTGGAGTCGACAACGGCGTCACCGAATTTGCCGAACTTCTTGTTGTATTGAGCGCGGACTACGCCCTTGAAATGGTCTTCGTCAATATTGAAGGTCTTCAGGAAAGGGGATACCTTGAAAAAGGCTCCCAGGAAAGAGTTGCCTTGCATGCGAAGCTGTAGGTCAGGCCGGTTTGTCGCCTTCTTAGCAATATTAAATCCTGGAAGAATGAATACACGAATTTTCTTTTCGATAATCTCCTGGCGATATTTTTGAGGAATCCGTTGCCAGGCCTCTCCGGGTGACTCTGCCGATTCCCAGACGAAGGCCCCGCCCTCGACTAGGCCGTCGATGGGATTGATGTGAGTAAAGGCTTTGGGGTCGCAGCAAAGGACGACATTGACGTGTCGCAGGTCGCAGTTGACGCGTACGCGTTCAGGCGCCGCGGTCATGAAGTACTCGGTGGGGGCTCCCTTTTTCTCCGAACCGTATTTGGGGTTCGCGGATACATGCACCACTTCTTTCGGATGTCCTTGCTCGTCGACGACGTTGTCCCTTTCAGCTACATAGGTACCGAGTTCGCCGATGATCTCGGCGAGGTTTTTCCCCGTCGTGATCATTCCCCAGCCACCGATCGAGTGAAGCCTGACCGCGATCGCATCCTTGGGCAGAAGGGAAGGTGTTTCCGTTGAGCGAACATTGTAAGGGTGATTGATTCCCAGGGTGAAGTAGGATTCGCCGTCGTCCTTGCGTTTGCCGTCTTGGCGCTTGATCTTGCCTTGCGTGTACTCGTAGGCCCCGAGGATGTCCTCTGGGCGGAAATCGCGCGAACCCAGTCCATAGATACCTGAATAGATACGAGGCAACTCCTCGGGAGATATGGCAGGGATGTTCGCGTAGGCGTTGCCCGCATGATTGGTGAGCGCCTTGGTGAGGGCGGTACGCACGTCTCGAGCCAGCGGATTGTCGCCCGCCATGGGCTCGTCCGTACGCTCAATGATTATGATGTTTTTCTTGCCAGCCAGCGCTTCCACGACTGCGGCCTCGGGGAAGGGTCGGATGATGTTGAGATGGATGGATCCGACTTCTACGCCACGGGTTTCCTTGATATGGTCGATGGCCGCTTCGATATTTTCCGCTGCCGATCCCAATGACACGAATACCGTGTCAGCATTGTCCGTGTTGTACTCAGTGACGAAGGAATAGTGGCGGCCGGTTAGTTGGCCCCATTCAGAGTAAGCTTCTGCGAGAAAGTCGAGAATAGGCTCGACGAAATTGTCGCGACGAGCAGCGACGCCATTCATGTAGTGCTCCTGGTTTTGCACCGGTCCGATCAGGGCCGGATTGGTTAAGTCGATTGTCTTAGGGATCCGTCGGCGGGTGGGACCGAACAGTTGCTGTTGCGACTCCGTGGGGCATTCGACGATGTCGTCAGGTGAGCCGAGAAATTCCCTAAGCAAGCCGGACTCGTGCTTGAGGAAGGTACGTTCTAGATGGGAGGTCAGAAATCCATCCTGGATGTTCATTCCAGGTGTGAGCGCTTTCTCAGTTACCTTGCGAAGGATTACCGCCTGGTCTGCTGCTTGCTGGGCGTCTTTGGCGAAGAGCATAATCCAGCCCACGTCGAGGGCCGCATAAATATCGTCGTGCCCGCAGTGGACATTGAGCGCGTGCTTAGTCAAAGCGCGTGCGGCCACTTCGAGAACCATCGTACTCAATTTGCCGGGAGCGTGGTAGTATTGCTCGACTCCGTAGACGATTCCTTGGCCAGAGGTAAAATTGACCGTACGCTTCCCGGTAACCGATTGAGCGATGGCTCCCCCTTGAGCGGCGTGCTCTCCCTCGCACTCGATGGCTATGGTGGGGCGACCGAAAACATTGAGTTGGCCCTTGGCTCGAGCAAATTCGTACATCTCGCCCATCTCGGTGGAAGGGGTGATGGGGTAGAAGACGCCCGCTTCGGTGATGCGCGCCTCGGTGTAAAGGGCTACAAGTTGATTCCCGTTCGTAGTGATTCGAATTCCGGGATACTTTGGTTTGGAGGCTATCATGGGCGTAATGTGGTTTAAGATGAGTATAAGAAGCTGATAGTAAGCTGCTTAACTAAGTGAGTCGGTAGTTTGCTTCCGGGGTTGGAAAAGATGCAATCCCCTTAAGAAAGGAGATATTCAGTTTGAGAAAGGAGAGTAAAAGGTACAATGGTTTTTTGTGCTATGCCGGCATTGTATTAGGGGCGCTAATGGCATTGCCTCATGCGGGATGCTCCAGACAGCGTTGGGAGCTTACCGGGAAAGGTTAAGGCTCTCATCAAATTTGCCTTCGAAAAGCTTGCAAAGCGTTCCAATTAAGCGATGACGATTCCTCGATGGCCCGAGACTTCGATTTTGGAAGAATTTTGGATGGCAACAAGGATGCCTTGGAACGGTCGTACCAAAGATTCAGTGGGCTACCGGTCGACCAAGACTGGAGTAACGATTCTGCCGGACCGTCACATGACCGTCTCTTGACGATTGCAAACCCTGTTGCGGTAAGCGCGCCGGGAACCTTTGCGAAAGATGAGATACGGACCCTGAAACTTGAGCCTACCGATAAACCCGGATGGTGGTTTGACCGAGAAGATCTTCCGGATTCGGGTCCCATCAAGGTTTCGGTCCGAAACGTTTGGACGACGGGCAAGGTCGTGAGTAATATTGTTCTCCGTTCGGGATCGGCGCATAATTACGCCAGGCTGGTGGAGCACATCATCGCTTTGAAGGCAGGGATGGACGTGGACAACTTGATGATCCGCATGAAGTCCGGAGATCCGCCCCTGTTTAATGCGGGAAGTGAAGACTTAGTTACTGCGTTGAAAAAAGCGGGACGCGCGGAGTGTCCCGGAGAAGTTAAGTACCTAACGGTTAAAGAAACGGTTACGATTGGCACTCCCCACGAGGGATTTACGACGATTTCGCCCTGTCAGTCGGGTGACCGGACTTTGAGAGTCGACTGCGCTCGCGATTTCCCCAACGCGATTGGGCAGCAGCGTATCTGTTTCGTGCTAAATGACCGCTCGTTCGATCATGGTTCAACGGCCCGTACCAACGCGACCTGGAGGCAAATGATGTTCATTCGAACCTTTGGGAAGATCTTTGCCGATGTCCGAAATATTGGATACAACAAGAGGAATATTCTCGTTGCAGGGAAGGGGGGCTACGTGAACGAGCCCACCCATCAAGTCGAAGGCAAGTCGCTTGAGGCGGCCTGGCATCGCGCCATCCTGGATCTCGTCGCTGCCCTGGCCCTGATAGAGGAGGGTCGCTTTGTGGGAAACATCACCGACTTCAAGGGCAACCATTTTGCGGACGTTGAACTTGTTAAACTACTCTATGCCAATGACCTCCTCGTGGAGGTTTGAGGGACCTTTTGTGGCAGGGAAGACCGGCCCACTTCCCCCTGCCAGATTCTCTACGCAAAAAGCGTTGTCTTTTTTCGTCTCAGGAATGAAATCGGTGCATGATCGATCGGATTTTGAGATATGGTGCAGCGTTGATCTTTGTCGTTAACGCGATGCCATTCAATTTAGTGGCTATGGAACGAAACGTAACCAAAGACATTGTATTCGCAACGGTTGGGGACCTCTCTCTGGCTCTGGACCTTTATCAGCCAAAAGGGAAAGCGAAAAACGGTTTAATCGTTTGGATACATGGAGGCGCCTGGCGATCTGGCTCGAAGGAGAAAGTGCCTATACTCGGGCTCGTGGACAAGGGCTGGGCTTTGGCTAGCGTGAACTATCGGTTGAGCGGACAAGCGCGTTTTCCAGCCCAATCTCACGACATAAAAGGCGCCATTCGATTCCTCCGGGCAAATCAGAAGGGATATGGTTTACGAGCGAATAAGGTATTTGTAATCGGCTCGTCTGCAGGTGGTCATTTGGCAGCGCAGGTTGGCGTAACCAATGGTCAGTCTCAATTGGAAGGATCGGTGGGAGGAAACAGAAAAGTCTCTTCCGACATTCAAGGAATCGTTTCCCTGTATGGAGCAAGTAACTTGACCACTATTCTGAATCAATCAACGCCTCATGGTCTGAGTGTCCGAGTTCCGGCATTGGAAGCCTTTATAGGGGGACAACCGGAAGATCTCGTCAAGGAGACGCAACTCGCCAGTCCGGTATTTCATGTCGACAAAAAGGATCCCCCCTTACTGATGATCCACGGCGACCAGGACCCTCAAATGCCGATCAATCAATCTATTGAATTGCTGGGAAAATACAATGAGCTCGATCTAGATGTTACCTTCATCCCACTTCACGGAGCCAAGCATGGTGGGGAAGCCTTCTATGACGCTAAGCGTATTGAAATTATGAATCAGTTCCTGCTCAGTATCAGGTAGGGTTTTATGGGAATCGGTTGGAATGACGTACTGGAGCGCCATGAAAACCAATGCTGAAAGTAAAAACAAGTGTTCGGTAATCCGGAAAATGGATTTCGAACATTTGGGCACGCCTTTACTCAAAATCAGCTGTGTTCCAACTGCGAATACATTGTTTTTGTGACAAAGGGGGAAGTCATGGAGCGGAGCAAGGCACTGTAATTGAGCTGGAAGGGGACTTCGCTTCCAACGGCTAGCCCTCCCGGGTAATTGCTCGAATCGACGACAAGGTGGTCGCTGCTTGCTGCCAGGATTGTTATTCCTGATGGAGGATCGAGACCTGCGAAATCGACATCCTGACGGCCAATGGCAAAAATGGTTTGGGTGATGCTTCCCTTGGCGTAGGTGGGACCCACTTCTCCGAATGCGGATTGGGCTATCTCGCCCCAGGGTTGAGTAGGCTTGCACTTGGACTCAATGACTTCTGCCTTGAGCGTGATGGCATCGGTATGCAGCTCTTTGATCACTTGTCGGTGAAGCGGCTCGCGTCCCAAAAGCAGCGCCTCCCCAAGGCGTAGATGATTGATCCGTCCTGTTTCGGCTCCGCTTAGGACCCATTCGAGATTCGCAGAGTTGCCTCCAGAAACGGTTGGGACGCTCACGCCCAAATTAGCCTCGATACTATCGGCGAGCGCAGAAAGCTCGGCCATGTTTCGACTGTCGGGAGAAACGCCACTTCTACAGGCGAGGTTGGACCCGATACCCTGAAATACAAGGTTAGGGAGGAAGAGCGTTTCGCGAACGGCACTCTCAAGGTGTTCGGGCATGATACCTTCTCGGAGGTCTCCTAGTTCGACCATAAGTATGATGCCGTGGGTGTGATTTGCTTTTCTGGCGGCCGACGAAAGGCCACGCAATACCTCGATTTCGGTATTGTAGCTTAGGTGAGTGTTGGCGACAACTAAGTCGAGTTGACTGAGCATGGGAGAGCGAATGAGCTCCATCGATGCCGTGACATTCGCACGTTGCATTGTAGCTATATTTTCAATACGAGAGTCTCCGAGGCGTAGTACGCCAGCTCGCAACCAGGCGTTTGCGATCTCAGGGGAACCTAGTGCTGCCTTGGTGACACCCGTGACCGAGATGCCCCGCTCTCCCAATCTTGAGACGAGGGTCCGCGCGTTGTGATAGATCTTGTCGAGATCAATCTCCAACCGTGGCGCGGTTAGGCTGCCCCGGCTGATAATCTTCCCCCAATTTGAGGGAATGCTGAGAGTACCATTTCCACAAGATGCTCTGGGGAGCGGGATAGAGCGTCGGTGACGGGAATGCCCAATTCTTGTTGGTAGCGTATGATGGCGGAAGAAACTTCGGCATCAGTCATGTCCTCATGGTTTAGGGTGAGGCCGATAACCTTGGTGTCTGAAAAGGTTTCGATGAGATTAATTTCAGAGACGGGCGTTGGCATCTCCATCTGGTCGAAGTCGCACCGATGCTGCCGCTTTGGCGCGTGTTGCAAGATCACACCGTCAGGGCAACTTCCCCTGAGGATAAAGCTCGAGGTCGAATAGGCTGGATGACTTAGAGAGCCTTGGCCTTCGACGATGATTATATCTGGATCATCTCCTTCGAATGCCTCCACGATGGTGGCTTCTAGCTCGCCGGCACAGTATTGCGATGGTACGGCATCGAGGGCCAGTCCGTAGCGGGCTCCCTGGATTAACCCAGTTTGGCCGGTGCCAATCATCACCGCCTTGATGCCGAGCTTAACCAATGCTCGGGTAAGAACTGTGGCAGTGGTGCGCTTGCCGATGGCGCAATCTGTGCCCAAAACGGCAATACGTGGGCAAGTGACTTTGGAGATATGGCCGCTGAAAACACGCAGGTCCTTTTTGGGACGGGGTCTACGAACATCACGAATAACCACATTTGATTTTATGCGGGCGGTTACGAACTCTGGATCGTCGTTGAGGAACTCGTGGAGTCCGTTCACGATGTTCATCCCGTGATCGATGGCTTCCAGCACAAGCTTGCGTTCTGTCGGCGAGAGCATACCGCTCGCAGGCGCAATTCCAAAAATGAAATAGTCTGGGAGCTGTTCCGCCTGGTTCAAGGCATCGGCTAGATTGCGAACGATGGGAATGCCGTTTGGTTCCTCGTCGAGAACGAAGCCCGTGTCCAGCCCCGCTTTTTCGCTATCGATGATAGATAGGATTTTGTATTTCTCCGAATGCCGTACGAGGCCGTTGGCTGTTTTCCCATCGATCCCGCCAAAATTCGCTTCGCAATAGACAATCGCGGTTTTAGAGCGGACGGGATTTCCGGGCGATGCTTCCGAGACGTTGTAAACGGTTGTGGAGGCTGGGACAGCAATAGATTGCGTCGCCAGCACGGATAGTTGGTGCTTTCTTTCCATAGGAACTCCTCATTCGAGCTAGACTCAGAGGAGGCGACCGGATTGGACCGACCAGAATGGTCGAAAGTCAGCGAGAGGTCCCCACCAAGATAAACTTGTCGGAGCTGTATTGCCCATTTCGCCGGAGAAAGGAAGGTTTATCTTCAATCTTTCGGGCTGAGCGCTCCGATTGGGACCAGTTTCGAGAATTTCAAGTCCGTTTTAAAGGAAGTGGGGAAGTCTCCCGGTTGGGAGGTCCCCGAAAAAATTTCGGAAATGAATTCTTGATCTAGTCCAGAATTAGGTTTGTTCTGGGGTCAGATGTCTTTATCCGAACCGCTAGATGTATCTGCTGCGTTGAAGGAAGTGGGCCTACAGGTCACCGCTCAGCGTCTGGCGGTACACAAGGCGGTGAGCGATCACCCTCATACAATGGCGGACGAAATCTGTGACCATGTACGGTCCGAAATCGGGGCCATTTCCCGTCAGGCGGTCTACGACACGCTCAATGTGATGTCGGAGCATGGATTGATCCGTCGGATCCAACCGGCTGGATTGGCCGCTCGATACGAGGACCGGGTAGACAATCATCATCATCTAGTGTGCCGCGAGTGTGGCGCATTGGTGGATACCGATTGCGCGAAGGGCAGGGCGCCTTGCTTGGATGCTGAAGACAACCACGGCTACCGGATCGAGGAAGCAGAAGTCATTTACTGGGGTTCGTGCCCCGAATGCCAATCCAAGGCGAAACTTTAACGCTATCTGAAAACCTATTATAACCGAAGTAATTTATGAGTACCGACCAAGATATGAACAGCATTAGCAAGTGCCCTGTGATGGGCGGAGCGGCTCTCCATCCGACTGCGGCGGGAGGGAAGTCAAACCGAGACTGGTGGCCAAACCAGTTGAACCTGCGCATTCTGCACCAGAACTCTTCCTTGTCCGATCCAATGGGTGAGGAATTCAACTACGCTGAAGCCTTTCAGACCATTGATCTCGACGAGCTCAAGAAAGACATCGAGGAAGTGATGACCACGTCGCAGGACTGGTGGCCCGCTGACTATGGGCACTATGGCCCTCTGTTTATTCGGATGGCATGGCACAGTGCAGGTACTTACCGCACCCTTGACGGTCGCGGAGGAGCGTCCTCGGGAACTATGCGGTTTGCCCCTCTCAATAGCTGGCCTGACAATGTTAACCTGGACAAGGCCCGTCGATTGCTCTGGCCGATCAAGCAGAAATATGGCCGCAAGCTTTCCTGGGCGGATTTGATGGTCTTTACCGGCAATTGCGCGATTGAGTCGATGGGGCTTAATACCTTTGGCTTTGCGGGTGGGCGTGAAGACGTTTGGGAGCCAGAAGAAGATATTTACTGGGGTTCTGAAACCGAGTGGCTCGGTGACGAGCGCTACAAGGGCGACCGGGAGCTTGAAAACCCGCTTGGAGCGGTTCAGATGGGTCTAATCTATGTGAATCCTGAGGGCCCCAATGGAGATCCAGACTCGCTGGCGGCGGCAAGGGACATTCGCGAGACCTTTGGCCGGATGGCGATGAACGATGAGGAGACGGTCGCTCTTATTGCGGGGGGACACACCTTTGGCAAAGCGCACGGCGCGGGCGACCCAAACCAGTACGTCGGTCCCGAGCCTGAAGGAGCCAGCCTTGAAGAGCAAGGGCTCGGATGGAAGAACAGTTTTGGCACGGGCAACGCGGAGTATACGATCAGCAGTGGATTGGAAGGCGCGTGGACGACCAATCCAATAAAATGGGATAACGAGTATTTTGACAACCTGTTTGGTTACGAATGGGAGAAGACTAAAAGCCCCGCGGGCGCGACTCAGTGGATTCCCAAAGATGCCGCCGCTGATGGCACCGTGCCTGATGCTCATGATGCTTCAAAGCGGCATGCTCCGATCATGTTCACGACGGATCTTGCCCTGAGAATGGACCCGATCTACGGACCGATATCAAAACGCTTCCACGAAAACCCGGATCAATTTGCAGATGCCTTTGCGAAGGCCTGGTACAAGCTGACTCATCGTGATATGGGCCCCATTTCACGCTGTATTGGATCACTGGTGCCCGCGGAGCCTTTGCTTTGGCAGGACCCGGTTCCTGCGGTGGATCATCCTCTGATTGGTGCGGATGATATTGCCGCTCTAAAGAGCAAAATCCTGGCATCCGGTTTGACGGTTTCGCAGTTAGTGGCGACGGCTTGGGCTTCTGCCTCGACCTTCCGGGGTACGGACAAGCGAGGGGGAGCTAACGGAGCCCGAGTTCGCCTTGTGCCTCAAAAGGATTGGGAAGTGAATAGCCCGGAAGATTTGGCCAGAGCGCTGCAAAAGCTGGAGCAGGTTCAGTC
>CALDFV010000040.1 GCA_937942145.1 uncultured Opitutaceae bacterium | reverse complement strand
TCGCATCCTGTCCTTGCCAAATGGGAAAACATCCTCAATCAAAAGCTCGTGATTTCCGTCGAAGCAGCTCAGCAAAAAATTTCCGAACGATTGGCTCCCCTTTCATCCGAGCTTGTAAACATCGAGGATGCTAACGGGCGTGTATTGGCAGAGCAGCTACAATCAGATCGCGACCTTCCTCCATTCAATCGTTCCACCTTTGACGGGATTGCCCTTTGCTACCAGTCAGTCGCTCGAGGCCTCAGAAGTTTTCCAGTAAGCGGGACTGCTTATGCGGGATCCCCCAGGATTGAATTGAACAACTTGGATTCCTGCGTCGAGATCATGACTGGGGCTCCAGTGCCCGAAAATGCCAGTTGCGTCATCAAGATTGAGGATCTTAAACTCGAAGATGGAATCGCGACGCTCAACGATGGCATTGAGCTTTTCGAGGGCGTCGGCATCCATCCTCTAGGTTCCGATTGCCCTGCCGGGAATGTCCTTTTGAAACCGGGCTGTACCCTCTCTGCCAAAGAGCTGTCCATCGCAGCATCCATCGGCAAATCTCAATTGCTTGTTTCCCATATTCCTCGTATTTCCATTGTCACTACTGGCGACGAGCTCGTTGACGTTTCCGCCTCACCCTTACCTCATCAAATTCGTCGGTCAAACGATCTCGCTCTTCAATTTGCCCTTCAAAGCGCAGGTTATCAGAACGTTTCGAGACATCATATTCTGGACAATCTCGCGGAGACCGAAACAACAGTCCAATCAATCCTGCAAGACACCGACCTACTAATACTCGCCGGAGGTGTCTCGAAGGGGAAGCGAGACTTCCTCCCCGCCGCTCTCGAAAGCGTGGGCGTAGCAAAAGCATTCCAATGGGTTAGTCAGCGTCCGGGAAAACCGCTTTGGTTTGGAGACGTAGACCGGAATGGGAAACGCACCCTTGTTTTCGCCCTCCCCGGAAATCCGGTATCATGCTTCACCTGCCTACATCGATTCGTGCTTCCAGCACTAGCAGAAATCACAGGCAAATCGGCCTGCCCTCCCCAAATTGTAAAGTTAAGAAGCGAGTTCAGCTTTGCCCCGCCCCTGACTCTTTTCCTTCCGGTATCACTGAGTTGTGACGAAACCGGTCAAATGTGGGCAGCGCCGCTTCTATTCAATACATCTGGTGACTTCATCTCGGTCGCCCAAACTCAGGGATTCGTCGAGCTGCCACGTTCGGAATCGGTTTTTCCAGCAGGATCCTCTCACCGTTTCTATAAATGGAGCGTCTAACGTCAGAAATGATCCGAGACCTCGACAATCGATCGCAACTGACTATACCCAGCACAAATGACTGATTTTACACACCTCAATGAGAGTCGGCAGCCTCAAATGGTTGACGTTGGGGACAAAGGCGTCACCCGAAGAGTCGCCCGCGCAGAGGCTGTCGTCTTCCTGACACCCGAGGTAATGTCGAAATTCGACGGCGAGGAGATCCAAAGCAAAAAAGGCCCCGTCTTTCACACGGCAATTCTAGCAGGGATCCAAGCCGCAAAGAAAACGAGCGATCTAATCCCCCTTTGCCACCCGCTTCCTCTCACTAAATGTCAGGTCACTATTGGGAAACTCGATGACGCTCGAGTAGTAATTCACACTGAGGCCGCGACCGATGCCAAAACCGGAGTGGAGATGGAAGCTCTCAGTGCCGCAAGCGGTGCCGCCCTGACCCTCTACGATATGTGCAAATCCGTTACCAAAGGAATCGTCATAGAAAGAATTCGACTCCTGGAAAAGAGCGGCGGAAAAAGCGACTTCCAGGCAGATTAGGTTAGTTCAATTATTAAAAATGAAGATTCAGATCGAGTACTTCGCGTTACTCAAAGAACAGCGCGGCGCCTCAATTGAGACGATTGAAACCAAAGCGGCCACTCCCGAGATTTTGTATTCCGATCTGAAACGCCAGTACACATTCTCGCTTGAGCCATCCGCGCTCAAGGTAGCGGTCAACGAAGATTTCGCTAATTGGAACCATTCCCTAGAGGACGGGGACACGGTCGTGTTTATTCCACCGGTTGCGGGTGGATGAAATCCAAGCGCTCCCACTGTACCGTTTATGCAATTTCAAATTACCGATCAGGAGATCAAACCAGAATCACTGCGAAGAGAGATCCTCCGCGACGTTTCTGGCGCTTATGTTTCTTTCGAGGGTTGGGTGAGGAATCACAATGACGGGAAACCAGTGAACGGTCTCGAGTATAGCTCGTACATTCCTCTCGCTGAAAAGGAGGGCATGCGGATTTTATCAGAGGCGAAAGAACGCTATCGCATCGAAGCCGCCGCTTGCGTGCACCGAATCGGAAGCCTGAAAATCGGTGAGATTGCGGTTTGGGTTGGCGTAAGCGCTGCTCATCGTGATGCGGCTTTCGACGCGAATCGCTACATCATTGACCAGACTAAAGCCCGCGTTCCGATCTGGAAAAGGGAGGCCTATCTCGATAGTCCGGCAGAATGGGTCAACTGCACAGACGATACTCCTGGGTAGCCGCTTAAGTCCGAGGGTTTAAAGGTCGTTAAACCTCTTGGAGAACTATCGAATTAACAAGATGCCCTACGTGGAACGACTATTTGAATCATTGCAACCCCTCTACACCCAACCGTGGTTCCCATACGCGATGGGGGTGATTGGGGTTATATTCGCGTACTCTATCTTCAAGACCCTCAGCACCTTACCTAAACTCGTTATGTACCCGATCATCGGGGCAACTTGCGCGATCATCTGCATTAATTGGGTCTACAACCGAAACGAGCCGGAACTCCTCACCCCTATCGTAGACATGATCGCTCCTTGGCTTCCTAGCAAAGTCTAGGAATTTTCCTCTCCGAAAATTTTCCGCTTCGGCTAAAACCTCGTTCACACACGTGTGTGAACTATTCAGGTAGAAACGGGTTTCAGGCTTGATGGCGATAACCGGGCTCCCTTATATGGCCGCTCTTCATCTGAATCAATCGATGTCAAATTCACAATCTGATATAGGACTCGTCGGCCTCGCGGTCATGGGTCAAAACCTCGCTCTCAACATAGCCGACCACGGCTTTCGAATTTCGGTCTATAACCGCACGACTTCGAAGACCGACACATTTGTCGAGGCCCATCCGGATACTCCCGGTGGCCTACACGGCGCCCAGTCTCTCGAAGATTTCGTCCAGTCAATCAAACGTCCGCGAAAGATCATTATTCTGGTCCAAGCCGGGAAAGCGACCGACGCCGTTATCGAGAGCCTTCTTCCCCTTCTCGATCCGGACGACATTATCATAGATGGAGGGAACGCGCTTTGGACGGACACTATACGTCGCGAAAAAGAGCTGAATGAAAAAGGTTTTCGGTTCGTTGGTTCCGGCGTCTCCGGCGGGGAAGAGGGGGCCCGCTTCGGTCCCTCTTTGATGCCCGGTGGCAAGGAGTCCGCTTGGAACGAACTCAAACCAATCTGGGAGGCTATTGCAGCAAAGGTCGACGCGGACACAGGGAAGCCCATTGAAGGCGCTGCCCCTGGCAAACCGGTCGAAGGCGGCGTCACTTGCACCACCTACATCGGCGAAAATGGCGCGGGTCACTACGTGAAAATGGTGCACAATGGTATCGAGTACGGCGACATGCAGATGATCTGTGAAGCCTACTCCCTGATGTCGAAACTCTTGGGCATGAATCCCAAGCAGATGAGCGAAGTGTTCGGTCAGTGGAACGAAGGCCTACTCGACTCGTTCCTCATCGAAATCACTACAGACATTCTGCAGCAGGATGATCCTGTCACCGGACAGCCGTTTGTTGATATCGTGCTTGATACAGCGGGCCAAAAAGGCACCGGAAAATGGACCTCGGTTAACGCGCTCGACATGGGCATCGCCGCTCCGTCAATCGCAGAAGCGGTATTCGCGCGTTGTCTCAGCGCGGTTAAAGAAGAACGAGTGGCCGCCTCCGAAATCATCAATCCAGTTTTCGATGCCTTCGAAGGAGACAAGGATTCCTTTATCCAAGCCATCCACGACGCCCTCTACTGCTCCAAGATCTGCTCCTATGCCCAAGGTTTCCAGCTCATGCGAGCGGCTCAAAAGGAGTATGATTGGAAATTGGACTTTGGCACCATCTCCATGATTTGGCGGGGTGGTTGCATCATTCGAGCCGCTTTCCTCCAGAAAATCTTCGAAGCCTATCAGCGTGATCCAAACTTAGCGAATCTACTGCTTGATCCCTATTTTAAGGGCGAAATAGACCGGTGCCAATCAAACTGGCGCAAGGTAGTTGCAGCGGCCTCCGTGAGCGGCGTGCCGATCCCGACTTTCATGTCCTCGCTCGCCTACTACGACAGCTACCGTAGCGCACGCCTACCGGCTAATTTGCTACAAGCGCAGCGGGACTATTTTGGAGCCCACACCTACGAACGGACAGATCAGGATCGCGGCAAGTTTTATCATATTGACTGGCCCGACCCAACTCGCCCTCAGATTGAGGCGTAGCTCGTTATTTAAAGATCTTTACAACAAAAAGCCAACTCCTAGCGGGTTGGCTTTTTTGTGGAATTCAATATTCAAATACAATCATAGCGAATTTGGAGAATCAACGTCTCTTATGATTCCGGAATCATTGAGTTCCAGCTTCGCGACAGAGTCTTCTTCGCGACGAATCAGATGTCTGGCACCCTGATCCCCTTTCAACGCCTTCAATTCCTCTGCATAACGAAAAGGGAAAACAATGGGGTGCCCCGGGATTCCATTGTGGACCGGCATGGTGATTTTCTCTCCCCCCAGATTGCAAAATCCCTCCATCACAGCGAGCACTGATTCTTTCCGCAAGTATGGCAAATCGCCCAACGAGACCAAGATGCCATCTGGTTCAATCGCAGAAATCGCCTCTACTCCAACTGCCAAAGAAGTTCCCATCCCTTCCAGGAAGTGCTCATTGAACACGAATCTCAAATCGTATTCGTTCAAACAGGACTGTATCTTCTCGTATTCAAAACCCGTTACGACTGCGACGGATTCCAGCTTTGCCTCAACGATAGGCCGAACAGACCGCTTAACCATCGTCTCACCATCCACTTCCATCAGTAACTTGTTAATCGCCCCCATTCTCCTGGACGAGCCCGCTGCGAGCACAATCCCGCAAATCGTTAGATCATTCTTCATGACACTCAGTCACCTGGTAACGCTGTGTTTTTGGTGACTCTTTTTGACGATTTCCGCCATTACGCTAAGAGCAATTTCTGCTGGGGTTTCACTCCCGATGTCTATACCGATGGGAGCATGGATACGGCTACAGGAATCATCTTTAAACCCTAGCTTGCCCAATCGCTTCAGTCTTGCGGCATGGCTCTTGCGACTTCCCAAAGCCCCAATATATTCAGTATCACTACGCAGAAAAACGTTCAAAGCCTCATCATCAATTTTGGGATCGTGCGTCATCGCCGCGAGGCAATCAGACCCCGTTATCGAATATTTCTCCAATGCTTGCTTCGGCCATTCACAGATCAGCGCATCAGGTGGATTAGGGAATCGGTCTTCCCTCGCATACGATTCTCTTGGATCGATCACGATCGTCTCAAACCCCAGCGATCGAGCGAACCCGACCAGGTGAATGGCTATGTGAGCCGCTCCCACGACAAACAACCGTTTCGGCCGACTCAGAACCCTCAACAAAGCCGGCGCTCCCTCCCATTCGACCTCCGTTGTGCCTTCCCCCCTTCGATAATGCTCCTTTGCCCTCTCAATCAGTCCCGTAGAATCCACCGATCTTTCTTTTCCCCAAATTTCGTCGTGTTCTAGCAAGAAATGGCGACCATTACGGCTAACCAGCAGACCCCGGTCCTGGGCATCCAAAAGGCTTGAGAGCCGTTTTCCCAAATCCGGATCCAAGAGTCCTGCAAAGGGCTCGATTCGCACTCGAATACGGCCCCCACAGGACAGCGAAACCTCCCAAGGGAAACCACTGTCCGGCCCAAATGAAAGCCAGCGTACCTCCCCATCCGCCATGCAAGCTTTGGCCGCTTCGATCACCTCGCTTTCAACACAACCCGCACTGACCGAACCAATAAACGCGTCGCCATCCGACCGAACAGCCAGTACCGAACCTACCCCCCGCGGCGATGGCCGCGATGCTTCCACGACCGTAGCCACGGCGAATGGGACCCCTTCTGTCACCCAATGCTTCAATTGTGGCCAAATCTCCTGCATGAACAACTAACCTTTTGGGACACAGATCGATTAGGTCCAACTTTTTGCGAAACAAAATGAGTCAATCAGCTATTGAATGATAAGGGTAAGACTTTAAGCGAGAGGCAGATCCCTAGGGCAGATTCGCATTTTGCAATGTTTCTTTACAACTTGGCTAAAGAAGTGCTCTATTCTTTCGAATCATCTAGCGGCAGGCCGTTTTTCACCGTCATTTTTAAGCCATATCACCCCCTAAAGTTTCACAAACCTTACAATTCAGAATCCTGAAAACGTTTCTCAGCGAATCAGCCTAAGGTGAAATCCTTCTGAGAGCCGTACTCAACTCGAAAAATCAAGCTATATTGTCCGATTTGACTGCCGATATTAGAAAGCTCCTTTTCAAAACAAACAATTATCATGCTAGACCCTTTACCTCAAGAATCCTGGTCAAGGCGCCATGCGAACCACCTTCTCCTGAGAGCTGGTTTCGGCGGAACACCTGAAGAACAAGAAGCTCTTTTCCAGCTGGGCGTAGAGCAGGGGGTCGAAGCCGCAGTTGATTTTCTTCTCGAAACTACGGAGGACTGGTCCGGATTGCCCTGGCCCGAATGGGCCTTGAGCGAAGAGGATCCAAATGGTTTTACGTTTGGAAACCAGGGCCTGCGGAGACGACAGTTCAATCACTGGTACTTCAAGAACCTCAAAGAGGGCCAACCGCTGGCTAGTAAGTTACTAAAATTCTTTGTCGACCACTTCGCGATCGATTCCGCGCCCATCGGCCAGTACTACCGTTTTATCGGACTTTTCCGTTACATGGAAATGTTGCGCAAACACGCAGCCGGAAACGTTGCTGGAACAGATCAGCCTTTCGAGGGAGACGAGAGACTCGTCGGGTCGGGCCACTACGGAAATTTCCGTACCATGGTAAAGCATGTTTCGTGGTCGATCGCCATGATTCGCACACTCGATCTCTACGTCAGCACCTCACGGAGCATTAACGAGAATTTTGGTAGGGAGCTTCTCGAGCTTTTTACCCTGGGGATTGGCAATGCCTACACGAACGAAGACGATGAATACACAGAAGAGGATGTGGGCGCTGCAGCCGAAGCATTCACCGGTCGCAAGATCTGGAATTTCAGATACGACACTGGTGTCAACCAGGCTGAAAGTCGCGGATTACATCCAGCGGCAACCTACCAAAACGTAAATCTACAAGATCGGTCTCCCAAGGAATTCTACGGTAATACGAAGATGTCGGATGGTAGCGATATCGTCGACGGTGACGATATTATCGAGCTAGCCTTCCAAAGCAATCGTTGCGCCAAACACTTGAGCTGGAAAATGTGGCGCTACTTCGCCTCACCTGAACCTTCCAAAGAACTGGTTGCGGCACTCGCATCGCGACTTCGCGACACGCACGACTACGAGATTCGCCCCTTTCTTAAAGACCTTTTCCTCAGCGAGGAGTTTTATGACGAAACCGTCATCAACTCTCAAATAAAAGACGCTGGCGACTTTATCACCTGCCTTGAAACGCAACTTGGCGCAGCGCTCCCAACCCAAGATGCAATGGAGGACATCATGCAGCAACTGGGATACGAAATTCTATTTCCACCGAGTATCGCCGGGTGGCCGGAACCTGATGGCGAAGGCAATACCTGGCTCGCGACCGGCTCCATGGTATTCCGCATGAATATGCCCAGCATATGGAGCCACCGGAACTTTGACATATTCACAACTGCGAGAACGCGGAACTCAATGGCTGAGTATGCAGACATCGACTGGGAGCAAATAGCTCCAAGCAATCTCCGAGCAATTGAGAGCTTCCCCTTGCTTTTGGATACGCTGACAGCACGGTTCCTTCCGAATCGCTCACTTCGCAAAAGCCAGGTCAGATCGCTGTTAGACCGCTACACCACTGTAACTGAACAGTTGGGATCGATCGAGGGTGTTAAAGAGCTCGTAAGACTCCTGCTGGCTCTGCCTGAATACCAGATTCAATAGCTATCTGCAACGAACACGCATACTGACATGAACTTAAAACTAAATCGAAGAGACTTCGTTGCCAAATCAGTCTGGGGAGCAACCGCTTCACTTTCGCTGCCAGGCTTTCTTCAGCAAACGCTTTTCAATCTTGACGCTCGCGCGCAATCACTTCCTTCACCCGGTGGTGAAGGACCGATTTTCCTTTTGATGGAAATGGCGGGTGGTAATGATACTCTCAATACGCTGGTGCCTCATTCCAATTCGACCTATAATGAGGAGCGTCCCGATATCAGGCTAACCGAGGCCAACGGCATTTTAAAGATCACCGACAAGGACAGTCCAAGCGCAGCGGGTGGCATCGAGCCACTTGCGTTTCACCCCAACCTCTCATCCTTCAACAATCTATGGAAAGATGGTGACCTCGGGATTATCAACGGTGTCGGGTATCCCAATGCCAATTTGTCCCATTTCACGTCCTTCGACTATTGGCATTCTGCAGAGCCCAACAGTATCGTAAAAGATGGCTGGATCGGTCGATACCTCGACAATCAATGCGATGGTTGCGGAGCCACCACTGGCATTTTCATCAATAGACGTCCCACATTCGCTTTTAAAAGCAGTAAAGGTGTCAGCCCTACCGTTACCTTTTCCAATCCTCAGTACTTCAACTGGAGCGACCGGGCATCTCTCGGGCGAGAGAAGTCACTGGAACGATTCTATCGCAACTTGATCGGTCTCGACCACCAAGTGGACGATGGGATTAGTCAAGAGGACGACACCCTTGCCTATGTACAACGCGCCGCCCATAGCGCGATGATCAGTACTGAGAGCGTGCAGACCGCTATGGCTGAAGGAGGCGAGCTTCTTTACGGCGGATGGCCCAGCGACGGTCTCGCCAACAGCCTGAAGGTCATCGCTCAGCTCATCAAGGGACGAAGTGAAACGTCCATCTATTATGCACGCCAGGGTGGATACGACACACACAACAATCAAGTAGCCGCAGGAGATCCCCTCACAGGGCGCCACGCCACACTGTTAAATACGCTGGATAACTCGCTGGACGCGTTCGTTCAAGAAATGAAAGCCCAAGGCAATTGGGATCGCGTAGTCATTTTGACGTTTAGTGAATTCGGAAGAAAAGTAATCCAAAACGGCAGCTTAGGTACTGACCACGGCGCAGCCGAGTCATTATTCGTGATGGGAGGCAAGGTGGCCGGCAACCAGTTCTATGGCCTGTATCCAGATTTGGCGGAAGATAAGCGAGTCAAGCGTCACAGTATGGATTTCAACGTGGATTTTAGAACGGTTTACCGCTCCATTTTAGAGGAATGGATGGGAGTACCTGCATCAGCAATGCCTGAAATCTTCCCAGCTCAACCCGTAAATTTCGATCCGCTCAACATCATCACAGCATGAAGACGATCCAAACTGCACTTTTAATTTCCGCCCTATCCTTCCTGACAGGTAGCGGTTACTCAAACACGTTCACCCTTGTGTCGCTCTCAGGCGATGAGGCTGAAACGACAACTCCTCAGGCCTTCGACTCATTTTCGATTCCGAGCATCAATGAAGCGGGGCAAGTCGCATTCGGGGCAAGATTCGACAATCCTGAAATAGATTCCGTTTTTCTCGACTCCATCGAACCCGTTTTTCAGGCGAACTGCATTAGCTGCCACGGCCAAGGCGGAGTTGCCCAGCAACGCTTTGATTTAACGGAGATTCAGAATTCTAAGGATCTGCTTCTCAGGCCACAGCGGATACAAACAATAATCAACCGCGTCAACTCGACCGGGAACAATGTAATGCCCCCTCGCGCCGAGCCTCCTTTAGACCAAGAAGTGAAGATAACGTTAACCGCTAGCTTGAGTTCGCTCTTAGCCGAAGCCAGCAAAAGCGCCGAACTCGTGGATGCCGCTTTGCAGTTTGACAATGGACAACTCCATACCCTTGGAGCATTAGGAGAAGCCGTCGATATCAACGGTGAAACCGGCCAGTTCGAAAGTATTCGATCCGTCACTTCAGTCGGGGGAGCGGATATCGCTTTTATCGCCACTTTGGCAAACCACTCGATAAGCGCAACGGATCTACTTCTAACCGCAAATGGAAATGCTCAATCTCCTCAGTTGCACACGCACGGATTGACCGCTCCCCTCGTAGATTTTGACGGAACACTCGACAGTTCGCGGCGGCACGAAATATTCGGCTCTCTCGCAGGATCCACAGCCAATGCATACGCTTTCTGGTCACGTCTCAGGATGGGGCAAAATCCAGACGAGTCCGGAATTTGGCTGGTTGACCTCAATTCAGTCCAGGCTCCGCTATACGGTCAGCGGCTTTTGGCAATTGGAGGAACGACTCCTAACGGAGGAACCCAGGTGCTCGAAAGTCCAATTAGCTCCTCGCTAAACGATTCTGGCGAGGCTGCCCTTCTTTCCACGATTGAGGACAGCGACGAAAACGACTTCAATAATCCCCAAGGTATTTGGAAATTAGATGCAAATAGCATGGCTACTTCAGTAGCGCAAACCGGGAATACCGCACCCGGATCTTCAGATGTATTTCTCTCTCTCGGCCGACCAGAAATCGACGCTTCGGGTAACATAGTTTTTTGGGCGAGCCTCCTCAACGATAACGAAGAAGAGGGCCTTTATCATTTCGATGGCAGCACACTCGCGGCACTCGCTACTTCTGAAACAGCGATCGACATATTCGGAACCAATCGGACTTTCACCGGATTTATGGATCCTGTGGTCAATGGTGATGGAGATCTCGCGGTTCTCGCTACCGAATTCGAAGGAAGCCTACAAACGATCCTCCATCGATCGTCAAACGGAGACTGGTCGATTATTGCTCAATCCGAGATGCAGTCTCCTGGAGCCGATCACGGAGTCTCATTCCAAACGTTCAGCATGCCGAGAATAAATGGGGCTGGCCAAGTCGCATTTCAAGCCACTCTCTCAGGAGAGGGAGATGCGATCAGCGATACCACCGACTCCGGAATTTGGGCTACCGATTCGAATGGAGCCCTTACCCTGGTTGCCCGCGAAGGAGACACCTTCCAAGTAAAAGAGGGATTTCCGGCAACTGTAGAATCAACCTCAATTGGCGGTTTCAACACAACCGGTCAACTGGCTCTCAACTACTCATTCACAAACGGAGCGGAAGCAATTGGCATTGTCCAGGTAGAAGATGTTCCACCCCCTGCAATTACTTCACAGCCCAATGGAACCACTTCATTTGACGGCGAATCGTTCGCTCTTTCGGTCGAAGCGTCGGGTCAAGGGCCATTCGAGTATCAGTGGAACAAAGACGGAGTCGCGATAGAAGGAGCCACAAGCAGTGCTCTGGAATTTAGCGACGTGTCTGATCAGGATAATGGGAATTACACAGTTACCATCACATCACCCACCGGCTCTACCACTAGTAATGTCGCGAGTATCTCAATCCAATCGCTTCCCGATGCTCCCGTATTCGTAGACCACCCACTGGGCGATGTCGCTTTGAAAGGAACTCAAGCGATCCTCGATGCCCGTGCCGTATCCAACACAACTGTAACCTATCAATGGTACCAAGATGGCGCCGCAGTCGAGGGTGCAACTGGATCCGCTCTCAGTATCAATCCAGCTGACAATATTCACGAAGGAACCTACCACGTTGTGGCAACTAGTGGAGGCGGAGCCGCAACGAGCGACTCGGCCGAAATCCTCGTCACTGACAAACGCCTTTACAACATCGCTACCAGAGCCCGCGTAGGCACTGGGGCCAATGTTTTGATCGCCGGTTTCGTGGTAATTGGGCCAGATCCAAAAGAGATTCTGGTCAGGGGCATAGGTCCTAGCCTCGTAGAAAATGATATCGACGACCCTCTTTTGAAACCTCGACTCGAGATTTACAATTCGGCTAGCGAATTAATCTTTTCTAATGAAGGGTGGGCGGAAAACGAGGATCCAGACGCTATCATTGCAGCTTCCCAACTCGTCGGGGCCGGAGGGCGCAATCTTCATGACGATGACACTGCTCTCCTAGTCGAGCTCGAGCAAGGACTCTATACGGCAATCGTTCGTGGACAGGACAACTCAACTGGAGTCGCCTTGGTTGAGGCCTTCGAGATTGAGGAAAACTTTACTCGCATGATCAATTTATCGTCCCGAGCTTTGGTCGGCACAGGAGCCGACGTGGTCATTCCTGGATTCGTTGTGCAGGGCGATTTGCCAAGTCGCGTATTGATCAGAGCAGTCGGTCCCAGCCTCGAAAATCAAGGAGTCGCTGGATTTCTCGCTAATCCCCAGATAACCGTCTACGACATCGCAGGAACGCCTATCGAATCCAACGACGGTTGGCTCAATCTATGGGATCCCTCCCAGATTACTGAAGCGAGCCAGCTCGTTGGCGCCTTTCCGTTAAATGAAGATAGCGAAGACGCCGCCATAATCATGGATCTCGAGCCCGGTCTATATACGGTCATTGCTTCGGGAGAGAATGGAACGACTGGCGTCGCCTTGGTCGAACTGTACGCGATCCCTTAGGAGACCGTTCTTATCAGAGGCGTTGGACCCAGTCTCCAGCAATTCGGTCTCGCCAGAATTCTTGAGAATCCAGTGCTTCAGCTTCATGAACCCAACGGACTGATATCCGAAAATTCAGGTTGGGCGGCCAACTCGGACAAAGTGGAAATCCAAGACGCGGCTCAATCAGTCGGGGCCTTTGCCCTTCCGGCAGACTCAGATGACGCGGTCATGCTGGTCGAGTTGGATCCTGGCGTATATACTGCCCTTGTCAGTGGAGAGGAAAACACTACCGGGATAGCCCTGGTAAAAATCTACGAAGTCCCGCCTCGTAAACATTTCTTCTCAGGCTTTTGTGGGAACCCAAAGTGATATTTTAGCACCCAGTTCTTGAGGTACTGAACTCCTCCGGAAAAATCATTGCCACCAATCAGGGCTGGAACGGTCTCTCTTCCATTAGCGAAGCGGCCGCTTCGGTCGGCGCATTCGCGATTGATACAGAGAGCCAGAATGCCACCAGGGTCATCAGTCTCGAAACAGGACTGTACACGCTCAGAATCTCAGGGGAAGAAGGGACAACGGGTGTAGCCCTCGTAGAACTCTACGCGCCACCTTTGTCTGCTTGGCTGGGGATTCTCCTTCCAAACACAAAGAGAATCCCCACCGAAGCCAGTGGAAATAAAACGTAGAATAGCCATAATGGCATATTACCAGCGACCGCTAAGTAACCAAATAATCCGGCCAAAGCCATCGTTACAACAGCGTAGGGCAGTTGCGTTTTCACATGCGCGATATGATCGCAGCCCGTAGAGATTGAAGTTAGGACCGTTGTATCGCTAATTGGGCTACAGTGATCCCCAAAAATAGCCCCATCGAGGATGGCCGCCGCAGTTAGGAAAAACAGGATGCTGCCACCGGCATCAAACGTACCCATACTGTAGGACAATGGCAGTATAATGGGAATAAGTATCCCCATTGCTCCCCAGCTTGTTCCGGTTGCGAACGACATCATGGAAGCCACCACGAACGTGAATAGCGGGAGTGTCCAAACGGGCATGCTGTCCCCAAGCAAATCGATTAAGTATTCGGCGGTTCCCAGATTTTGGCAAATATCCTGCATCGACCAAGTCATCAACAAGATGAATACAGCCATCCACATGGTGGGCATACCGCTCACATAAGCCTGAAAGGTCTCCCGGACACTCATGAGTCGTTGCCCTATTGTGAGCCCAAAAGCGACTAAACTGCCAAATACGGAAGCGAGGAATAGCACCGGAAGCGCCCCTGCCCCGTCTTCGTCTCCCACGGCCAAGCCAAAAGCATATCGCCAATCTTCGAAACTTCCAAAAGAGAACGACTCGCCTAACCCAATTATCCGTGCCCTACCCAACACTACAATTCCGATCAGGATTCCAAAGATCACACAAGCGATTGGGATCAGTCCATTGAACCACCTTCTGGGTGTTCCTTCATCTGGCTCCATTATCCCCGACGACTGAATTCCTAGTGGCTGGCTTCCATCGTCGTGCACCTTGCCTTCGAGAGCCGCTCTTTTCTCCGCTTGAAACATCGCACCGAAGTCTCTTCCCACAGCTGAGTTTATGAAAAGGAAGATCAGAGTTCCGATGCAATAGAACCGCATAGGCAGCAATTCTAAGAATATTCCGTATCCAGATAATTCAATACCAAGTGACTTTGCCTCATCGCCCAAAAGCATCGCCTCCGCCGCAATCCAAGTCGAAAGCACCGCCAACCCAGCTACTGGCGCCGTTGTGGAATCAACTAAGTAGGCAAGCTTCTCCCTCGATATACGCCACTTGTCTGACAATTTTTGCATCGTATTGCCAAGCACTACCGTGTTTGCGTAGTCGTCAAAGAACATCGCCACTCCTCCCAGGCCGATCGCAATCTTAGCTCGTTTTCGGCTTGTGGCGAACTTTCCGAGGGCATCGACCAATCCACTTAGGCCACCGTTACGGGAAAGCACATGAACGAGCCCGACAAGCGTGAATAGAAACAGGAAAATATAGAGGCTGAAACTGGAACTTAATGACTTCCAGATGAAGTCATGCATGGCTAGAGTAATAACAATCAACGGATTCAGACCAAACGAGAGAAAAGCCCCTGCAAAAAACGCCGAAAGCAGGGCAAATACCATTGACCGGAAAAACAGGGCCACAAGCACTGCCAATAGGGGTGGCGACAAAGAAGTCCAGTGCCCTAACACTCTCGGAGCAGTCGAACCTCCGCGCAGCTGATCAATAAAACTCAACTCACTTTCGCTCCCAGTCGTCTCAAACCCAACGTCCGGAGACAATTCTGGCGTAACCGGAACCATCGCTAGAAACGAACATACCGCCAAAAGGGTCAGGAAAAACGCCAGCCAGCGTTCCGGGCGTTTCCAATAGGCTTTCGGGTTCATCGAGACGGAAGGGGATAATTTTGGGAACTACCCTCCCAATCCCCTGCTAAAAGAGTTACGATAGCAGGATTACCAGGAGAGCGTCTCGCAAGATTCGATATAATGCCGTGAAAGATCAACGGCTTTATGACGAGAGCAACAGAAACCCTGCCAACTCCGTCAATCGGGTTCGCATCAATAAAGTGCTACAAGGCAACTGGAGCCGGGTGTGCTACAGCACGTAACCCGCCAACTGTTTGTCGACCTTGAGACGCTTTAGCTTGGAGAATACCGGAAGACCGTTGTCAAAGGGCGCCTCAACCTCACCTTGGATGAGTGGAAGGGCATACTTGATAAATGGATAGTTCATACTCACGCCATCGTCATTGATCCAGTCATCAGGAATCCGCTTGGTTCCTTCGGAAACTTCACTCAAATCCGCTAGCCCTGTCTCGCACGCATAGGTATCCGACTCAGTCCGCTGCAAGGTAATCATCTTTCCAGACTCCTCTTTCTCGACTGCTGCCAAAACCGCATCCCTGCCAGCCAGGTAGGCCTCATCGACATCGGTTTTGGAAGCGCAATGCGCTGCCGTCCTTTGAGCAATGCCCAGTTTGCAGGAGCGAGCGCTCACGCTGAGGCTCCGTTCAACGAGACCCTTCAGGTACTCTCCTGAACCTCCGAGCTGAACGTTCCCAAAGGCATCAATGCTAGAAGATCCAACCGAAACATAGTTCCCGTCCGTATCGACTAGGCCTTCGCCAACCACGATTACACAGTATTTTTCGCGCTGAAGCACCCGCTGTACATCTTCGATAAACTTTTCAGGGGCGAACGGCACTTCGGGCAGGTAGATCAGGTGCGGGGGGTCATGCGGGTGGTCCCGTCGCTTGCAGAGCGCGGCTCCAGCGGCGATCCAGCCAGAATTACGGCCCATCACTTCTAAAATGGAAACGTAGTCTCCCTGCCCCACAGCCTCGTTGTCCGACGCCATTTCACGAACGGTCGTTGCAACGTACTTAATGACACTACCGTAACCCGGCGTATGGTCGGTACGAGTGATGTCGTTATCGATCGTTTTGGGAATACCAATCACACGAAGCTCATGTCCTTGCTCGGCGGCAGCCGCATTAAGCTTCGCCGCAGTGGCCATCGAATCATTGTCTCCGATGTAAAAGAAGTAACGGATGTTGTGGGCCTTGAACACTTCGATTGCCCGATCGTAGTCCGCTTGCTTTTTGAACTGAAAACGGCTCGTCCCCAATGCGGCACCGGGAGAGACACGGAGCCCGCGAATGGCTTGCTGCGACTCCGAGGCTAAATCCACGAAATCCTCGTTTAAAATGCCAAGCACTCCATTGAGGCTGCCGTAGATCTCTTCGATGCACTCATAATTGAGCGCTTCTTCGATCACGCCAGCGAGCGTTGCGTTGATTACGGCTGTCGGTCCACCCGACTGCCCGACGAGGCAATTTCCTTCTAGTTCGGCCATGGTGTAAATATTTTTGAAAGTTCTACGGTAGCTGGAGAGTCAAAGATCATCCAAACTCGCTTGGCAACCAAATTTCAGATCTCATTTGCAGGCCTTTGCGATCCATTCCCTAATTTCCGTTCGCAAGCCCGCGAACTCGGATTCGCAAAGCTTGACCCGAGCAATTGAACCTTCCATTTAAACACGCCTTATGGCCAAAGCCCAAGCATCGCAAAACGCCCAAATGGACGCAATCGTCGCTCTCTGCAAACGACGCGGTTTCATCTTCCAGTCTTCGGAAATCTACGGAGGCTACAACGGCTTCTTCGACTTTGGCCCACTTGGCGTTGAACTTAAGAAGAATATAAAAGATGCCTGGTGGCAGGACATGGTCCACCGGCGCGACGACATCGAAGGCCTGGATTCTTCGATCATTATGTCGCCAAAAATCTGGGAGGCGTCTGGCCATGTCGGCGGATTCTCGGATCCCATGGTAGACTGCAAAGTCTCGAAAATGCGCTACCGGGCAGATCAGCTTTTCTTTTCGCCCGTCGTCGTCAATGGCGAGATCATTGGCTACGTCTCCGTTCTTGAGGATGGAAATATGGAAGCCACCGCTCAGGCCGCCGCCGAAAAAATGAAGCGTAAGCAGGGCATTCAGGGCGAACTGGCCCCTATCGAGCTGAAAGACTACACCGAAGCGGATCCTTCTCAATTTGAGCTAATCCCTTCCCCGGCAACAGGGGAGCCGGGCTCCCTTACTCCGCCGCGCGACTTCAATCTCATGTTTGAGACTAAGGTCGGGGCCCTGAGTGACTCGACCGCGATTGCCTACCTTCGTCCCGAAACCGCACAGGGAATCTTTGCAAACTACAAGAACGTCGTCGATACCGGCCGGGTCAAAATCCCCTTTGGAATTGCCCAAATCGGGAAAGCGTTTCGCAACGAGATCACCCCGCGAAACTTCATTTTCCGCTCCCGAGAATTCGAGCAAATGGAGATGGAGTACTTCATCTCGCCTGACGCGGATTGGAAATCAGCCCACCGAGAATGGATTGACTGGTGTAAGAACTGGCTCGTTTCTGTGGGCTTGCCTGAGGAAATGTTGGGCGAAGATGTTCATCCCCAAGAAAAACTCTCCCACTACTCCCGTGGAACCACCGACATCACCTTTCAGTTCCCATTCGGAGAGCAAGAGCTATGGGGTATCGCTTGTCGTGGCAACTTCGACCTGACCCAGCACCAGGAACATTCGGGTAAGTCCATGGAAATCTTCGACGAAGCGGCTAAATCAAAGTACATCCCACATGTCGTTGAACCTTCTCTCGGTGTCGATCGCGTTCTCCTCGCAATTCTTACCGCAGCCTATACCGAAGATGAAATCGGCGGGGAGAAACGCTCGTTGATGAAGTTCCACCCGCGCGTGGCTCCCTATAAAATTGCGGTCCTCCCCCTTCTTAAAAATAAACCTGAGCTCGTAGATAGGGCGAGAACGCTGTATGGCAAATTACAACGGAAATTCAACGTGTTCTGGGACGCATCCGGCGCCATCGGTAGACGCTATCGTCGTATGGATGAAATCGGTACACCCTGGTGTGTAACGATCGACTTCGACACGGTGGAAAAGGACGGAACCGTCACTTTGAGAGATCGCGATACGACGGAACAGAAACGCGTTACCGAGGAAGAACTGCTCGCTTTTCTGGATGAGCAGCTCTTTTAAGGAGACACTGGCAGGGCGCTCATCACCATCGCCATGACTCCAAACCCATGATAACCGCTTCAGTCGAGACTGGGGACCTTCACCGAGTCACTACCATCTAGCAATTTCCTATTGCAACCGCATTTCGCGGCACTACTTTCTTGCGGGATGGGCGGCTCAAGCCAGTTCGCCTACCAAGGTATGGGGAAAACGCTAAAGGAATGGAAAACCGAAATCGAAGCCGAGCAGGATCGAAAACTCTCGAAAAACGAGAATGAGTTCCTCGAGAACCTGACCGACATCCTAGATCGGCTTGACTGGAAAGACGCCCTGAACTCAAAGGACCTTTCCCTACTCGAAAATCAAATCCTTACGATTGAGAGAAACCAACAGAGTCCTCTCACGGATGGACTCTGGGAAGAACAGCCTGAGGATGAGTATTCGCTCTGGCAGTACATCGCTCTGATTTTTGATGACCGTGAAATTCCCTTGCCAAAATTTCTCGAACCGCAAACCCAATTGGATGAAATCCGTGAAAACATTCAGTTACGGAAGCACCAAAAAGAAACTCGCCTCTGGAAGAACCGCCTTGGCAATCTTTCCCAAAGGCGGGACTTTAGCCACACAGGCAATCTCGAACTTCGCCTCAAACTCCAAGGACGATCACTCAAGTGGGAAGCTCGTACCGTTGGATTCCCTGACTATTCCCCTTTGTCCGCCAAGGAACTCACTCAATGGCTGGCCAAAGACTTTGGCTTTCTCGATCGCTTCGCGCCCGCCAGCCTCCCGCTGTGCGCATTGTTTCAAGACTATTTCCGCTCGACTCAACGGGCCCGCATAGATTTAGACAAAGCCGAAGACTGTTCTTTTCTCAATGCCCTTCTCCATAGATCGGATACGAGAGGCCATGTTGTAGGGAAGGAAGGTTCCCCGCTCAACATTCGCGATGAGCGATTAAAGTGGATAGGGTCCGAGCACGGTCCTGTCGCCAATGGAAACTACAAATTGGAACTCGTATTTGAAGATGGCCGCTCAGCGCCCTTTCCCCTTACCTACCTACCAGGTCAAACCGCATTGTATCTCCACGCAGAATTCCTGTATCCAGGACCCAACTTACTGCAGGCTGAAGCGGACCCAAATAAGCCATTTGAGATACCGCAAGAAGCTATCGAAAGCTCTGAAGGACTTCTATTTCTCCGCAATCAAGGTCTTGCTTTGCCGGAACAACTTAAAGGCAAAATCGTCACCGTCCCTCTCCAACCTCGAATTTATTGTTCCGTTCTTGATTCGAAGGAAATAAAGGACAAACAGCGATCCCTGAAAGTCTCCATCGCCGCCGTTTCGCGCGATCACAATCATTGGTTTATTTTAACCGATCAAGGTTGGGCTCCTTCCCCGAATCTCGAAACAGACGAGGAGTCCGAAATTCCGGACGAAGGATCTCTATTTGAATACCCTGACGCCTCACCCTACCTGGCCCAACTTCATGAATACGACCTTTCGGAGGTCGAACAAGGACTTTGGACCCGCCCCATAGACTACGATTTCCCTAATACCTTCACTCTTTGGATACAAGGCATTCCAAGCGAACTACAGATTATCGCTGACGATGAGCTAGATTCGCTCGTAGACAAGAAACCTGCCGGGCGTTACGCTCTTCGAATTGACCCAAATGCCAACCAGGATTGGTTCAATATTCACCTGGAGCCCGAGTTGCTCGATACAACGCTCACCGAAAACGAGCAACAGCTCCTGCTCAAGGCCAAAGGTGGCTACGTGCATCTGCCAGGCAAGGGTTGGAAACGCTTCGAGCCAACCGTCGCCCTGAGGCAAAAGGAACTGCTTCTTAAGCTGGGCTTGACGGACAGTGAGTCCGCAGGAGATACACACTCCTTTCACGCCACGCAGTTGGCTGACGTACCGCTCGAGGATGCAGTAGCAGATAACTTGGCCAAGAGCATTCGGAAACGAGCCAGGGAGGTAAGCACTCGAACGCCTGCCAATATTCCCAAAGGGATCCCCACCCAGCTTCGCCCTTATCAGGAGGACGGGTTCCGGTTTCTCGCATTTCTTTCACAAAATCGATTCGGCGGTATACTCGCAGATGACATGGGTCTTGGAAAAACTCTGCAAGCCCTTACCTGGCTTACGTGGCTCAAGCTCCATCGTTCGGCAGAAGAGTCGTTCAAGTGTCTAGTAATCTGTCCCAAATCTGTAATGCATGTTTGGATGCAAGAGGTCGCACGCCATTCGCAGCTACTCACGATTTCCACCTTCGACCCAAGCTCCATGACCGCGGTCAATTGGTCCGAAAAAGGAACGGACATTCTGGTCGCCAACTACTCTCAGCTTCGAATTAATCGAAGCTTTTTCACTGAGCTAAACTGGACGGTCGCCATATTGGACGAGGGTCAGTACATCAAGAATCCGCAATCTCAAACAGCGAAGACTGCCTACGCACTACAATCTGAATACCGTATTGTCATCACAGGTACACCGGTTGAAAATCGAATTTTGGATTTGTGGAGCCTATTTGCGTTCGCCATGCCTGGTCTCCTCGGAAGTCAGACCACTTTTAAGCGGCAGTACAAAGAGAACGATCCAGACTCTCCAAAACGGCTCTTCGGACGCGTACGACACTTCATGTTGCGCCGCAGTAAACTGCAAGTAGCGCCCGATTTACCGGATCGTATTGAAGAAACGCTGTCCTGTGAAATGGAAGGTGATCAACTGGACCTCTACAATGCGGAGCTAAAAGGGGTTCAAGAAAGTTTGCGGTCTATCAGCACAAAAGCGGAGTTTGACAAAGAAAGATTCAACATTCTTTCCTCTCTCCTGCGACTCCGACAGATTTGCTGTCATCCGCGACTCATCGATCCTGCTTATGCGGACATGAACAGCGCTAAATTAGAAGCTTTGCTAGATCTCGTTTCAGAACTTGAGGGCGAGGGGCACAAGGTACTCATCTTCAGCCAATTCGTCGAGATGCTCGAAATCATCCGGACCGAGCTCCAAGAGCGCGATTGCAAATACCTAATGCTGACGGGAAAAACTCGAAATCGCGAAGAACTGGTCAATCAGTTTCAAGAGGACGAGTCGATCACTGCTTTTCTTCTCTCTCTCCGCGCTGCTGGTTCTGGACTAAATTTGACCGCCGCTACCTATGTCATTCTCTACGACCCTTGGTGGAACCCCGCGGTTGAAGCCCAAGCCATAGACCGGACGCATCGGATAGGCCAACAAAACGCCGTCAATGCTTACCGCCTTACCATTAGGGACTCCGTTGAAGACAAGATTCAAAGCCTTCAACTTAAGAAGGAAACCTTAGCCAACGAAGTCGTTCAGGAAGACTCTCTCCATCAGATTCTAAATTTGGAGCGCCTAAAATCGATCCTTCAAGCGTAACTCTAGCGAGAGAGCGATCCGCCTTCAATCAGCTTGCCACTTGAGTCGGGATTAGTTCCTTTCAAAGCATCAATTGTGCTTCGGATTTAACTTGGCAACAACCACGTTATCGAAGCTGAAGTACTTCCTTGCGGCTTCCAAAATCTGTTCCGGATCGTACTCCTTTACCTGATTCGGGAAATCGAGGATTTCGGAGAATTCCCGTCCTTCTCTCGCAGCTGAAGTCAAACTTCTTAGCCAGAATCCGTTCTCCTTCAGCCCAGTTTCATATCCACGAAGGTGGATCTCTTGTACCTTCTCCAAATTTTTTACCTTAAAGCCTCTTTCCTGAAGATCGAGAATTTCGTGGATGCCCGCATTAATGAGCAGATCCGCATTCGCTGGATCACAGGAGAAAGCGAACCCCGTGGAATAGCGCTCCGTGGGCTCACGGGTCAGATTAGCGTAGACGCCTACACCGTAGGTGCCCCCATTCTCTTCCCGCAGCGATTCACGCATTCGGATATTCAAAAGGTCGCGAACGACACTCATTAAGTATCTATTTTCTGGTGACCATTCGGCTTCTCCCGTAAACAATACTCGGACGCTCGTCTTTTCCTCCAAGCCAAAACTGATATCCACATTACGCTTACCTGGCAATGGATCATCTCCTAAGTAACGTCCCTTCTCCTCTCTCCCGATTGCCGGCAAGGATGCTAAGTAGGTCTTAGCGTAGCGCTTCATTTCCTCCAAATCGAGAGATCCTACGAAAACGAAAGTAAAGTCGCTGAAGTCCTTAAACCGATTTTTGTAGACCCCGAGCGCAAGGTACGGATCGATTTCGTTCATCAGCTCTAAGCTCAAGGGTCGATGCCGCGGATGATCACCATACAGTTCTTTTTCAAGAGCATCCTGGAAAACGGATTGGGGCGATTTCTCGCGATTAACAATCATTGCCCGCAACCGCGTTTCTAGTGAACCGTAGGCTTCCTCATCAAGTCGTGGCTGAGTCGCTTGCAGGTAAAGCAATTTAAAAAAGGCTTCCAAGTCTTTAGGCGACGACGCTCCGCTAAACCCCTCGTACTGATCGGATATGTAGGGCGATACGTTTACGGACTCGCCGGCCAGTCGCTTGTCCAACTGGATCGAGTTGAACGGTCCCACTCCGCTTTCTCCAAGAATCATAGTAGACATGATGGCAGACAAGTACTCGTCATCCATCACGAGACTATGCCCACCCGGACTGTAAGAATTCATGAGAATCTCATCATTCTGAAACTCCGTTCGTTTCAGGATAACGTTTACTCCGTTTGATAGTTCCCACAAATGAGTATCCACTTTCTCATCATAGTCCTCTTTGGTAATTTCCCCTGGTTCTGGAATCGTCGCTAATAGCGGTACATCGAGAAACTCATCCTCGTAGAGCTCAAGCTCGATTTCGTTCGATGCTTTGATCGTCGCAACCAGCTCTGACTCACT
>CALDFV010000039.1 GCA_937942145.1 uncultured Opitutaceae bacterium | reverse complement strand
ACCAAGCCACCGACATGACGGGGTTAGCCACAAGCTTCGAAGTATTTACCCGAAGGAAATAGAAAAAAGGACCGGTCCCACTGGGGAACCGGGCCTGAAAAATTGCCGTGTTTCCGAAAACTATGCTTTCCCGAAAATCGTGTTGCCTTCGGAAAGCAGATCCTTGGCCGCCTGGATGAGGCGATCGGCCATGTTCTTTTCGGCCGCTTTCAGATAGGACCGCGGATCGTAGGTCTTTTTGTTACCCACTTCACCGTCAATCTTGAGTACCCCTTCGATATTCTGGCAGATGTGAGTTACAATTGGGCGCGTAAAGGCGTACTGTGTATCCGTGTCGATATTCATTTTGATCACGCCGTAATCGAGCGTTTCCCGAATATCGGAAAGATCCGACCCCGATCCGCCATGGAACACGAGGTCCATTTCCGCCTCGGCGCCATGCTTGTCCATGACCGCCTTCTGCCCATCGCGAAGGATCGTTGGCTTTAGCTTAACAGAGCCGGGCTTGTAGGCGCCATGGACATTTCCAAAAGTAGCCGCGAAGATGAAACGGCCGAGTGGCTGAAGCGCTTCGTATACTTCCAGCATGTCTTCTGGAGTCGTGTAGAGCTTTTCTGCAGGCAGACCGGAAGTATCGTGTCCATCTTCTTCACCTCCCACGCAACCGGCTTCCACTTCAAGGATGATGCCCAGCTCGGCACATTCCTTGAGAAGCTCTTTCGAAATCTTCAAATTCTCGTCGAGGGCGACAACCGATCCATCAAACATGTGGGACTGGAACAGTGGGCCTTTGCCTTCCGCGATCCGCTTACGAGACGCGTCTAGCAAAGGACGCAAAAAGCTATCCACTTTCTCTGGATGGCAGTGGTCTGTATGCAGCGCCACGAGTACATC
Organism: uncultured Opitutaceae bacterium; assembly: GCA_937942145.1. Lineage (GTDB taxonomy): Bacteria > Verrucomicrobiota > Verrucomicrobiia > Opitutales > Opitutaceae > Pelagisphaera. The sequence continues at coordinate 17,597 of CALDFV010000039.1, read as the reverse complement.
GTACTTTTCCGCCAAGACATGGGTCGCTTCCGCGAGAACGATCGCGCCAAAAGCGGCATCGGCCACATTGAGACCAGAAGCGAACTGGCCGCCTCCCGTGGAAACTTGGATGATGCCATCTGACTTAGTGTCAGCGAACGCTTTCAAAGCGGCGTTGATGGTCACAATGGATGTGATGTTGACCGCAGGATAAGCGTAGCCCCCTTTTTGGGCGGCATCCAGCATGGCTTCGTATTGCTTAGGTGTTGCGACAGGCATGGTTCGTAACGTCTATTTCGGTTATAATTTTTACAGATGAGTCCGGCTTTTATCGGGCGGTAACCCCTAAAATCCAGAAGAACCCCATCTTGAAGCGCAAAGCTCTTTGGCTGTCCAGCGAATGATCGATGAAATGGAAAGGCTCTATTGGCAAAGACGATCAAAACGCGCGACAAGGGCGCCGCTAGCAGGGGAATCGCCCTTCATTCACGGCGTTGAATTGAGGGCGATACGAAACCCATAGTTGTCAGTGGCGGGCGTCGGACTGAAACCATCCCGGTTCGCCGCCCGGCATTCGCTAGCGCCTTCGCCCCAGCTACCTCCGCGAAAAACGCGAATCTCGCCCGTTTCCGGTCCTTTCGGATCCACAGCGTTGCCTTCGTAAGGACAATACCAATCCCAGCACCATTCCCGTACGTTGCCGTGCATATCGAAAAGCCCGAAAGCTTTCGCCAGCTTGCTCCGAACCGGATGGGTCGCGTTCTCGCTATTGCCTCCGTACCACCCTGCCAGATCGAGATTCGAGTCGAGCGGCGACGAGTCCGCATGCGTGATGCCCCCAGTGTAGAATGCCGTCGTAGTCTCGGCCCGGCACGCGTACTCCCACTCCGCCTCGGTCGGCAAGCGGTAGCCATCCGCGCTCCAATCCGCAAACGGTGTCGGCGAGCCCGAGCGCAATACGTTGTCGCTGCTGAAATTCTCCGACGTATAGTAGACCGGCGTCCTGCCGTCCCTTTCGCTACGGGCGTTGCACCACTTGACCGCGTTCGACCTTGAGACCTCCGTCACCGGATGCATTCCACTCTCATCTCCTTCGCGACCATTCTTTCCAATCGCCAAACCTTCGTATCCATGGCTCAACCCCCAATCGCGCACCGCTGTCCAGTCCGACCACGTCACTTCGGTTTTCGAAAGGTAGAATTCGTTGGTTAAGGTCACCTCGCGTTGCGTCTCGTCCTCCGAGCGACCCAACTCATTAGTTGGCGAGCCCATCAAAAAGGCTCCCGCGGGAATCCGGGCAAAGTCTTCTGGCACGGGTAGTATTTCAACCAGCCTCAACCGGATGAATCCTTCATCGAAAAGACCGAGAGGCCGTTCTACGAGCGAATCGCCCGCCTCACCGTAGAATCGATCCCGTTCCGACCAATTCCTAAGATCCTCGCTCTCCTCCACGATATAGAGGTAGCCATCGCGAACACCCGCTAACACGAGTGTCGTCTCCTCACCGCCTACCACCAATTCAGCCTTGAGCCATTCGTTCGCTCTTAATTTCCCCGCCGCTTGAAACGCCAACCAGCTCATCGTTAGGCACACCAGCGCCATGGAAGCCATTCGATACTTTGAACGATTTCTTTGCAAAATTTCCGAACGGCATGAATTCGAATCGAACTTAATCATCTGCTTTAGGGGCTGGCAGGTTCTGGTCGTATGAGAGGGGGTTAGGTTAAACGTTCTAACAGGGGATGTAGAAAAGAAATACCAACAAGTGCTCTTTTATAGTGAAAGGAGTAACGCTTTGCAAACCTGGAAAAAACAACCATGATTGGTAATGGATTTCATCATACGGTCTCCGATTGCGCCAAGGGAATCTCCAATCGGAAAACCGTCCATTGCCCATCAGACCGCTCAAGGACGACATCGCCATTGTGGGCTCGCGCGATCTCCCGAGCCAGGCTCAAGCCCAAGCCGCCACCACTCCGATCCCCGCCAGAACTATTGGCTCTGAAGAAACGGTCGAAGATTTTGTCCTTGTCCGCCTCGTGGATAGGGCTCCCCTGATTCCAAACGCGTAGGGACGCCACCGTACTCTCGACGCTCAAACTGAGACGCAACAATCCATCCGCGGCACCATACTTGAGCGCGTTGCTCATTAAGTTGTGCAGGGCTTGCTCTAGCAAAAGCGTATCCACCTCTATGCGAACGCTTTTTTCTACAGAAACTTCTATTCGACGGACACCCGCCATCGCCTCCCAGTCTTCGGCGGCGCGAGCCATCAGCTCTCCTAAATCAACTTCCTCCAAAGCCAGCGGCAGCTTTCCCTTGTCGGAAGAGGAAAGCAGCGTTAGCTTTTCGACGATACTCCTCAATCGACTCAACTCGTCCAATAAACTTGAATACGATACCTGATCCTTCGATTCGGGAGCCGATTTTTTGAGAGCGTCTTCTAGCTCCATCTGCAAACGGGCAATGGGCGTTTTAAGTTCGTGCGACGCATCCGCGCTAAATCGCCTCGCCTGATAAAATGCTTTTTCCAGACGCGCCATCATCTCGTTAAACATGTGGACCAATCGCAAAAATTCTTTTTCGTACCCGACCTCGTCAATCCTTTGATCGAGACCCTTCTCGGTAACCTTCTCCACCGCTAGCGTCAGAGATTCGACTGGCCGTATTGATCGACGAGCCACAAACCAAGCTCCTGAAACCGCCAACAATAAAGCAAAAGGCGCTACCAAAAAGTAGCTCCTTTTTAGTTGATTCATTCTCTCTTCAAATAAATCGATATCCACCGCAACCGCTAGGTTCGTATAGAAATTGTCGAAGATCCCGATACGGAATTTACGATTTTCTACGTATTCATTGTAAACATACTTATTGACAATTTTCAATGCTGGATTACTTTCAGACATTGGCTGATTTTTCAATGGAGGAGCGGGCATGCTGACCGACTCACGGCGCTCTCCCCAATCCACGAAGTGCGATGAGGGATCGAGCCCAGGCGGCCAACCGAGAGAGGCAAATTCCTTCCGTCCTCGTGTTTCCACCCACAGGAAATAGTAGAAAGAGTCGTCCGCACTGCTAGATAGGAAAGACAACGATTCTTCCAGCCGCTCCCAATGCGATCTCCCGACCAAGCGCATCATGTTCCGTTGAGCAACATAGTGTATATCACGATCCAAACTCTCAAGATTGAATTGGTAGGTTAACTTCCAAAGGTAAACGCTCGCAGCCAATACGATTGCCCCGGTAATCGCGCCCGCTAGAACCGCAATTTTGGTCTGAAATGAAAAGGTGACTGCCATCGCCTTCATGTGGGATCCCGCCTTGCCCGATACCCCACACCACGCACGGTCTCGATGATTGAACCGCCCGACGCGACATCAAGCTTCTTGCGAAGCTTCTGGATGTAAACATCCACAATATTGGTCGCTGGATCGAAGTGGTAATTCCAAACGTGCTCACATATCTGAGCTCTCGAATAAACTCTCCCGGCCGAACGAACTAGATAGGAAAGGAGAGCAAACTCACGAGAGGTAAGCTCGACAGGCGAACCTTCCACTTTCACCTCCCGGGTCATAAGATTCAGGCTGACGCTTCCGTTTGACAAAATACTTTTGCCTTCCTCTCCCGATCGCCGAGTGACCACCCTTAAGCGGGCAGCTAGTTCCTCGACATAAAAGGGTTTCGCCATATAATCATCGGCCCCAAGATTCAGTCCATCAAGTCGTTCGTTTAAACTTCCCCGGGCAGTCAAAACAATCACCGGAGTCTCAATACTTCTCTCCCTAAGGTTTCGCAATATGCTCAACCCGTCCCTTCCCGGTAACATAATATCCAATACGATCGCATCGTAGCTCTTAGTCTTCGCTAGCGTAAAGCCCTCGTCTCCATGATCACAAAGATCGACAACAAAGCCTTCCGCCTCGAGCCCTTTCCGAATAAAGCCCGATAGCTTTTTGTCATCTTCAACCACCAGCACCTTCACGATACTCCACAAACCAGATCTCACCGATCCCCGAGTCAAGAGACGAATCGAAACATGCCCTCTCCGTATCCGTTTCTTTACAATGATTAACCAAAATTAATTTTTAAGCGGTACTTTCTTTAACATTCCTATGGTTAACTTTGCATTGCCGAGCGGGTTGCTTTAGAGAACCCACTCATTGATCAGCCAGTGCGGGCGCAGGATACTAATTCTGCGCCCGCCAGACTGAAAGGCTGTTCGCAGAAAAAGCCCCCAAAACACGTTTATGCTTATCAAAAAATTCGGAATTGCGGCCCTTTCAGCCATCGTGGCAACAGCCATTCAGGCTCACCCATTGGAATCTGACCGCAATGAATCACACAATCTTCCTCTATACGTTTTGGCGGGATCGCTTATGGCCCAGGCGGATACGAAAGTGATTTCGGTCAGCGATAAACCAAAAGCGCCACAAGCCGCGCTTCCATTCCAGAAATTCACTCCCCATGTTCAAACCCGCTTCAACGAAAATTTCCTCTATGTCGAATCCAATAGCATGCCTGATCACCCCATGATGGTCGGAATTACTGCTTGGCAACAACAGGTTCCGCTTCCTCAGCCTTACACCGGCGACAACGCCTGGCGGATTCCGCTTCACCCAGTCGTCGCCAAAAATCCTCTTTCTGCAAAGTCGAATTTTTTCCGTGGAGCGATCGCCCTGGCCGCAAATGGCGTTCCCATTTTCAACCCCATCAAAAACGATGGCCGCACGGATACTTTTCTCGCTGGGGAACTGGACGAATACGGTGGGCATTCGGGTCGCGGTGACGACTACCACTACCACATCGCGCCGCTCCACCTGCAAGAAACACTCGGTCAAGCGCTACCCGTCGCCTATGCCCTGGACGGCTACCCAATCTACGGCCTCGAAGAGCCGGATGGCTCGCGGGTAGAGAGCCTGGACCGCTTCAATGGCCACATCGGTCCGGATGGCGGCTATCACTACCACTCCACCAAAACGTATCCCTACATCAACGGTGGCTTTCACGGCGAGGTCGTCCAAAAAGACGGTCAGGTAGATCCTCAACCGAGAGCCAAAGGCGTACGACCCGCCACGAGACCCCTGCGCGGCGCCAAAATCATCGGCTGGAATCAGCCTGATAGCCAAAGCTACTCGGTCGAATACACGCTTGGTCGAAGGTCCCATTTCGTTAACTACACGCTACTCCCGGAAGGAGGAGCTCGATTCGAGTTTGTTGACGACAAGGGCCAAGTGACGACCGAAACCTACGACGGCAAATCAGCCCGAGGTAGCGGCGGTGGTGGAAATCGCGAAAATAGAGAACGGCCGCCAAGAGGTGATCGGGATCGGCCGCGGGCTGAATCAGAAGAGCGTTCTCCCCGAGGGCCCGATCCCAACGATCCGAATCGACAACCTTGGATAAAGGTCCATGCCAAGGAAATGGATACGAACGAGGATGGCACCCTCACCCGCGAAGAACTCGTCGCCGAAGTCGAAAAGACGCTCGCCGGATACGATGCCAATAACGATGGGGCCATTCAGGCCAAAGAATACCAAGGCCGCGGTGGCAGCCGCTCCGCCCTGGGAGGGTTCGTCAAACAGCACTCGCAAGAACTCGACCAGAACGGCGACACAACCATCACCAAAGACGAACTCCTTGCCGTACCCCTCCGCATGTTTCAGAAAGCAGACGCCAACAACGACCGTAAAGCCACCGCTGAAGAATTTGCCCAAATGCGAAGTCCTCAGACCAAGAAAGGTAGGGAGGACCGGACCGGCCCTCCGAAACAATAGCTAACCTCGTTGAGGATCGAGACCGGTCCTCTCTACCTCAGCATTTAAACTATGAAGATTATTGTAGTATCAATTATTTCACTCCTTCTCGCTTCGTTTCCGGGAGCTTCCAAACCCAACTTCATTGTCATCCTGATTGATGATATGGGATGGAAAGACATGGGATTCTCCAGTAGCGACTTTATCGATACACCACACACGGACTCGCTTGCTCGGCAAGGCGTCATTTTCAGCCAAGCCTACTCCAGCGCGCCCAATTGCGCGCCAACCCGCGCTTGTCTTATGTCTGGCCAATACACCCCACGGCATGGCGTCTTCACGGTCGTAGACGCCCGTCACGAACCGGGTCTCCCCCACCATAAAATCGTCTCCGCTCACAGTAACGCCGCCCTTTCTACAGAATCCTTCACAATTGCTGAAGCTCTCAAATCCGGCGGATACGCCACCGCCATGTACGGCATGTGGAATCTTGGACGCGGGCGCGACGGCCCCGAAACGCCCACCGACCAAGGATTCGACGAGTTCAAACAACCCCGCAATCTCGGATTTGATAAGGATGCCTATATAAACTCCAAAGGCGAGTATCTTACCGATGCCTTTACCAGCGAAGGCATTCGATTCATCGAGCAAAACAAGCAGAAACCCTTCTTCCTCTATCTGGCCTACCATGCGGTTCACCACCCGTTCGAGCCCAAGCCAGAGTTACTGCGGAAATACGAAAAGAAAGCCCGAACCGGCGCGGAAAAGCGAAATATTGAATACGCGGCTACCGTCGAAGCTGTCGACCAGAACATCGCTCGCCTCGAGGCTGCTCTGCAAGATTTGGGCTTAAAGGATAACACGATCGTCGTTTTCACTTCCGACAATGGCGGCAATCGCCAGAACGTTGCGCCCCTCAATGGCAGCAAAGGTTCTCTCTACGAAGGCGGATTAAGAGTTCCCGCTGCTATCTGGGGTGCCGGTATCCGTAATTCGTACACAAGTGATTCCTTTTTCCTAAGCATGGATATTTATCCGACTCTTCTCGAGCTTGCCGGAATACCACGACCTGAGAACCACATCCTGGACGGCATCAGTTTCGCCTCCCTCCTCAAAGGAGGTGCTGAGCCCGGTCGCGATACCATCTTCTTCCACTTTCCCTCCTACATCGGATCCGGCGCTCCTTCTAGCGCCATGCGCAAGGGCGACTACAAGCTCATCGAACAATTTGAAAGTGGCACCGTTGAGCTCTACGACCTAAACAAAGATATTGGAGAATCAAAAAACCTGGCCAAGTCGCAGCCAGTGTTAACAAAACAACTTTACGCCGAGCTCCTAGCTTGGCACAAAGTTACCGGTGCCCCTCGCCCCACACAACTGAACCCCAAATACGATCCTCAAGCCCGTCCCGTCCGCGGACGCGAAAACCGCGGAAAAGGCGGTGGTGGTGCAGACAACCGAGCGGATCGCGGCGATCGACAAAACCGAGGAGACCGGCAAAATCAAAGACAATGAATCGAAAAGTCATTTCAATTCTTCCCAACTGTAGAAGCGGCTTTGTTCAGTCCTCCGAAGCATTCGCGAAGGATGGAACCCCGCGATCCCCCTGGGAACGCCAAGCCCCACCTTGGCATTTTTAACATTAGATTGCGGGATAAACCCGCTTTCCACAAATAATCACCCAATTTCATGAAAAGGCTTATTACCCTAATTCTCTTTTTCCTCCTTCAACCTTTAGCCTTCATCCTTGGGTCCGAAAGCCCCAATTTCCTATTCCTCTTTATCGACGATCAGGGCTGGAACGGCACACCAGTCCCCATGGTTCCCGGGGAGGATTTCAGTCGGGCTCCCGATTTCCACATGCCGCATGTCGAGCGGCTGGCCGCTCAAGGCATAACTTTTTCCCAGGCCTATGCCGCCCACCCGAAATGCGAGTGCTCCCGCGCGTCCGTGCAAATGGGCATGACCACTACCAGCCTCAATGCGACCGACAAATGGGCCACGGAATGGAAAGCGCCCGTCACCGATTCCCTCGCCAATACGCTCAAGCGAGCGAACCCGGAATATCGGGCCGCTCACCTTGGTAAATGGCAATGGCCCCAATCACCGGAGTCCATGGGCTACGATTATAGTGACGGGGTCACCAAAAACGCTGAAGGGGACTCCGATGACCCCAATGATCCTAAACAGACCTTTGGCATGACCACTCGCGCGACGACCTTCATGGAAACGCAGGCGAAGGCCAATCATCCGTTTTTCCTGCAACTTTCCTACTACGCAGTGCATAGCCGACCCCAGGCGCTGGCCTCTACCCTCCAGAAGTACAAGAACATGGGCCCCAGAGGCCTCATGGCTGCGATGAGTGAAGACCTCGATACCAGTATTGGTAGGCTATTGGAAAAACTGGATGAGCTCGGGATCGCCAAAAACACCTACGTCATTTACATGTCGGACAATGGAATGAACACCGCCGGCCTATTGAAGGGAGGAAAAGCCACCGTCGACGAGGGTGGACTGCGCGTTCCCCTCATCGTAACCGGTCCTGGAATTGAAGGGGGCGTTTACAGTCATGAACGGGTAGTCGGCTATGATGTGTTTCCGACCATCGTGGATTTAGCTGTATCTGATTTTTCATTACCTGAAAAAATTGAAGGCGGAAGCTGGAAACCCATTTTACTTAACGGTGGCAAAGGCGAAGTAAAGCGCCCCATCGACCGCATGGTATTTCACCATGGCGTCGAAGTCGACCATCCGCAAACCGCCATCATTAAGGGAGACTATAAACTGCTCTATTGGTGGGACACCCAAGAGAGCTTTCTTTACGACATTGTACCGGACTACCGGGAAAGCAAAAACCTAGCCCATGAAAAGCCCGAGCTTGCTGCCCAATTATTAAGAGAGCTTCAGGCCCACGCCAAAGCCGGATTGGACGCCGAAACATATGCCGCCCTGGAACGAGGCGAAGTGAAAAGCGGGCGCCGCCAAGGCGGAGGTAATCGTCGTGAAGGACGTAGTCGAGGCGATCGACAAAACCGAGGAGACCGGCAAAATCAAAGACGATGAATCGAAAAGTCATTTCAATTCTTCCCAACTATAGAAGCGGCTTTGTTCAGTCCTCCGAAGCATTCGCGAAGGATGGAACCCCGCGATCCCCCTGGGAACGCCAAGCCCCAGCTTGGCATTTTTAACATTAGATTGCGGGATAAACCCGTTTCCCACAAAGACACCCCCAATTTCATGAAAAGACTCATCACAGTAATTCTCCTATTCCTCCTTCAGCCCTTGGCCTTCATCCTTGTAGCGGATACCGCTCCCAATATCATTCTCATTGTGGGTGAAGGTGCCGGATGGACCAGCTCATCGGTTCAGATGGACGACAGGAATCCTGCCTCAAAAGGAAGGGGCATCAATACACCCGAACTGGAGCGACTGGCTGCCACCGGCATGCGCTTTTCCGATGGCTACGCGGCGTCCCCTCGATGCACTCCCTCTCGTGCCGCGCTCTTTACCGGGATCAGTCCGGCGGCGTTGCAGATGACCTTTGTGGGCGATCGGCCAGCGTCGGGTGAACCCGTGAAGATGAAATTCTTTCCAGCACAGGCGACAGCTGAAATGCCGACCGAGGTGACCACGAGCGCCGAGATCCTCAAACAAGCGGGCTACGCAACGGCCCACTTCGGCAAATGGCATGTGGGAAGGACCAACCCCTCCCAGCACGGATTCGAAGAGAACGATGGAGCGAACAGCAATGGGGGCCCCGAAAACGTACAGAATCCCAATCCCAAACAAGCCCTAGCCATAACAGCGCAAGGCATCGATTTCATGGAACGGCAGCTTAAGAAAGATAAGCCTTTCTTTCTCCAAATGTCCCACTACCCCGACCCGGAGGAAAAAAATGCGAGAAACCGTCAGTCTAATCCGGACAGCTCCTTTGTTAGCATAACCGATAAAACCTTGGGAACCCTTCTGGATGCCGTCGATCGCCTTGGATTGAAAGACAACACCTACATCATCTACACGACCGACCATGGCACGCCCGGCAGGAACGCGCCCTTGAACGGAGGGAAAGGCATGGTCTGGGAGGGTGGCCTGCGCGTCCCTTTCATTATAGCCGGCCCCGACATTCACCCTGGAGTCTGTTCCTACGTTCGGGTATCTGCGATGGATCTACTACCCACCTTCGCTGAATGGGCCGGCGTTAAAGCAGAACTTCCCTCCAGCGTGGAAGGCGGAAGCCTTGCCGCGTTGTTGAAGAACAAAGGACAAGGCCAGGTAAACCGATCACGCGAAGAATTTGTGTCACACTTTCCTCACTACGACAAAGATCCGCAAGGACCTGCCTCAGCCATCATTCTGGGAGACTACAAGCTGATACGCGTTTTCGAGACGGATGAACGCAAACTCTTCAATCTGTCTCAAGACCCTGGCGAACAAATCGACCTCGCCGAAAAACAACCCGACAAGGCAGCGGAATTGGATCAGCGCCTCACCCATTACCTCGCAGAGGTGAACGCCCAGATGCCCACGCTCAACCCCAACCACGATCCCAGTGTAACCGCTAGATCCCTACCCGGAGAAACACGCGGCGGGGGCAATCGACGCGATCGCGGAAACCGCGGCGATCGTCAAAACCAAAGCCGATGAAACCATTCATTTCAGAACTGCCCAACTCTAGAAGCGGATGGAACCCCGCGATCCCCCCTGGGAACGCCAAGCCCCCGCTTGGCATTTTTTAACATTAGATCGCGGGATAATCCCGCCTCCCACAACTAATCACTCCATTTCATAAAAAGGCTTATTACCCTAATGCTCTCACTCCTCCTTCAACCTTCCGCATTTCGGATCCGGCAGTTCCAGGCACCTTCTAAATTGCTAAAGTAAATCCCAGTCCTCAATCTACGCCCTAAATCAAATCGAAACATTTGAACCACCTCGTATTCTGATCCATGCACCCAATCTTTTCTGAATCCATGTATTTCCTACATTCGATGATCAAGGTCTGCCGTATTCCCTTGCGGGCCTCCGTGGTCCTGGCCGCTGCAAGTGTGGCGTCGATTATGTTCAGTTCACCTGAGCTTCAATCAGCCGAGAATCCGACCAAGCTGGATGCCAACAATCCACCAGCACGCATACTTTCAGCCTTCTTCGGATTGGACAACGCCCTTCCAAGAGGGGCCAATATTCTCTGCCCTGGCGCAGCGGGGCAGGACGGCATGCCGGTCGTGCTGTCTCACACCGTTGACCCGGACACCCTCCAGCCTGAGGACTTCCGGGTTTTCACACGATCCGGGTCTGAACGCACCCCCCACTGCTTAACGCTCCGGCCGGCCAACGATACGGGCGAACTCAGAACCATCCTCCTCATCGGTGAATTCGGCGATGCCGACAACGACCCGCCAGTGAAGGTGCTGGTCGTCGATGAACTACTCTCGGACGGCAGGACGGGCGCTACGGTGAACTTTAGTGGTACCGAGACCGATGTGATTCCACTCGAATCTGGACCAACCCTCGCGCTGGCGGAAGTCGTCACCCAAGACGAATGGTCCAAACCAGGCCGGGGGTCCGCCTGCCCTCCAGGCACCCAACAGGTGGTCCGGGTAACCTGGACCGGCGGCGTGCGACTGCCAAACCGGGCCGACCTCAGCGACACCGAACGTGCCCTTTATCGCGTAACCGTGGAACGACCAGACGGTCCCCGTGAGGAGATCGCGCCAGCGGCGCTTGCGGAGCTCGGAGACAATGACAACAACCACTTTCTGTGCCTCGATACGACCGACCCAGCCGTCTCAATCACTTTTCCGGCCGGCCATCTAGCCGACCCCAACCAAGACCTAAATCCCGACACCCACATCGCAGTCACAAACTCGTCAGCAGCAGGGACCAAATAAGTGAAGAGATCATCGCTAAGCGGGTAATGGCAACCTCAAGGGCAATCGCCGAAACAGAGACAACCGAAAGAATCAACGACAATGAAAAGACCCACTAGAATAATTCTCCTATTCCTCCTTCAACCTTTAGCCTTCAGCCTCGGAGCGGACCAGCCCAACATCATCTTCATGCTGTCGGATGACCAGGGCTGGACGGAAACCTCCGTCCAGATGCACCCGGATATTCCCTATTCCAAAAGCGAGGTCGTCGAGACTCCTAACCTGCTTAAGTTGGCCAAACAAGGTATGCGCTTTAGTCAGGCTTACTCCCCGGCTCCGGTATGCTCCCCAACCCGTCTTAGTCTCCAAAACGGGAAAAGCCCCGGCCAAAACCATTGGACTAAGGCCAGCCGCCCTGTCACCGCGGCCGACGGTTTTAAGCTCATTCCTCCCCCCAATATCCGAAATATCTCCAGCGACGAATTTACCATCGGCGAGCTCCTTCAAGAGGCCGGCTACGCTACAGCCCACTACGGCAAATGGCATATCAATGGTGGCGGTCCGGAAGTCCACGGCTATGACGAGAGCGACGGTGAAACTGAAAACGCCGACGCAGCCCCGCACAAAGGGGACAACCCGGTCGATATATTCGGCATGGGAAAACGTGCGGCTGATTTTATGAAACGGAGTATCCAGGCCGATAAACCCTTTTTCATCCAACTATCCTACAACGCGCTTCACTATCCGGAAAACGCCAAACCCGCAACCGTAGCCAAGTACCGTAAGCTTATGCCTAATGGAAATGAACGCTCCATCGGCCGCGCAGCAATTGGTGAAAACCTCGACGAAGGCATTGGCCTCCTCATGGCTCAGGTCGATGAGCTTGGCATCGCCGATAACACCTATGTCGTGTACATGTCCGACAACGGCGGCGGAAGTGGAGGCGAACGCAATCCGCTAAGCGGCGGCAAGGGCGACGTCCGCGAAGGCGGTATCCGCGTTCCTCTGTTTATCCGGGGCCCCGGCATCGAAGCCGACTCCTGGTCGCACCAAGCCATGGTCGGTTACGATTTCTACAACACCTTCGCGGAATGGGCCGGCTATACAAAACCACTTCCTAAAAATATTGAAGGCGGCAGCATCACCCATTTGCTAAAAGGGGAAGAACGGCCTGTTCAGCGTCCACACGATGAGCTCGTTTTCCATTTTCCCCATTACCAGGGAGACACACCCCATAGCGCCATTCTTCTGGGAGACTATAAATTGCTTCGCTACTATGAAACCGGTGAAAGCAAGCTCTACAATCTTGCCCAGGATCTGAAGGAGAGCAACGACCTCTCTCAGAAGATGCCAGAGAAAGCCGACGAGCTGAACCGGCGACTTACGAACTACCTCACCAAAATTGGAGCGGATCTTCCCGTACCCAATCCACAGTTTGATCCCGCCAATCCCCCTCGGGTCGAGAGAGGCGGCAATCGCGTTCGAAACCGGGAGGGAAGAGGCAACCGTGAGCGGGGCGGAGAAAATCGCAGGCCTAGCGAAAACTAAGAAAGTGTCTAACAAGTTCGATCCACGCGGTCCGAACCTCGCCCCCGAATCAAATCGGGACCATTGATGTAGCGGAGCGAAGGTGGCATTGTGATTTCCTATCAACAACATTCGTGACAATGTGAAAGAGTCGGCAAATCTAAATCTCATTGGGACTGGTTCACCCCTAACAGAGGGGTTAGACGCTATTCTGGTTAGTTAGTTGAGTCACGTGGGGGCCAATATGCCTACCGCAGTTAGAAGAGATAACGAAAATGGCATTACCCAGGATTGGTATAGCGATTGGATCGCCAAGAGCGATTCCAGGAAATCCTACACAACCCCGTTAAATGAAACCCTGAACCAAGCTTTACCTAGCGATACTATTACTGTAAGTTCCATGAAAATAGATAAGTCACCAGCTCCGCTTGAAAAAAATAGAAGTTGTAACCATTCTTACACCACAATCTTTCAGGCTTTAAACGACACTAGCAATCACCCCCAAAATCTAACCATGCAACGAAGAGACTTTCTCAAAACCGCGGTCGCCGGTATCGCGGCGACCGCCAAATCGTCAACGGTCCTGCGCGCTGATTATCATTCCAAACCGAATGTCATATTTCTTTTCGCCGACCAGATGCGGGCCCACGATATGGGTTGCATGGGCAATTCACAGGTCATTACCCCGAATCTGGATAAATTGGCCAGCGAAGGATTGCTGGTCACCAATATGATTGCGGCCTCTCCGGTTTGCACGCCTTACCGAGGACAGCTAATGACAGGCCGGTACGGTCACGCGACCGGTGTCGTTCACAACGACATAAAGCTGCCCAATTCCGAAGTCACCATCGCTGACAAGATGGTGGAAGCCGGTTACCACACCGGCTACATCGGGAAATGGCATCTGGCAGGGCATCGGAATAACCCGGTCGCTAAGGAAGACCGGCGCAATTGGAAATTCTGGGCCGTTCGGAATTGTTCCCACGCTCACTTCGATCCTGAGTATTGGATTAACGATGACACGGAAGCGGTCACTGTGGATGGCTGGGAACCGGACGTGCAAACCGATGTAGCGATTGAATACATTCGCACTCACCGCGAAGACCCTTTCTTTTTGGCGGTTTCCTACGGTCCCCCGCACAATCCCTACCGAGCGCCTGAGCGCTTTCTCGATTCGTACGAAGGCCGTACGCTGGCAGAAAGGCCAAATGTCCCCCCTCGGGCAAAGAAGGATGAAGATCAACTGCTGCATTACGATGCCATGGTCACCAGCTTGGACGAGTGCGTGGGGAGGATCACCAAGGAACTAGACCGTCTCGGAGTCGCGGAAAAAACGATACTGGTTTTTACCTCGGATCACGGTGACATGCTCGGTTCGCAAGGCCACCGTCTGAAGCAACGCCCTTGGGAGGAATCGATTAACGTGCCTTTCATCATCCGTTATCCAGAAAAAATCAAAGCCGGTCTAAAACGCGATTGGATTGTCTCGTCGGTCGACTTAATGCCAACCTTGCTCGGCCTATGCGGCGCCAATATTCCGGATAAAGTCCAAGGTTTCGACCAGTCAGAAGTATTCGTAGGGAAAAGCCCAGAAACTCGCGATAGCGCCTACCTTTTCAATACTCACAACGGAGGGGGTCCGGGCTGCGACTGGCGTGGCATTCGAACTAAAGATTGGGTCTACGCCTATCACATGGAAGGCGATTGGATTCTCTACGATTTAAAGAAAGATCCCTACCAGCTGAACAACTTAGTAGGACGAGCTCAGTACCGCTCCAAACGTAACGAGCTTCGAGAAAAGCTGGAAGACTTGCGAAGCGAGCTGGGCGAAAATCTTCCCCTCAATGGAGTATTGCCTGATCCGATACGCCTACCTGAGCTAGCGTAACCAGTTTTCTAAACCTGAAAATGAAAAATTTCTCTGCCCATATTCTATTCTGTTGCGTTGCTCTCGCCGGATTCTCGGCTTCAGTAACCGCATCCCAGATACGCATTGCCACGTTCGATGTGGATGCAACCCCACCGGTTGGCTCGGAATTGGCCTACGATCCCGTTCGGAAACACGACGAGATCACCTTGCGCTGTCGAGGGCTCGCCATTCTTGGATCCGGAAAGCCGATCGTCTTGTGCGCTATCGACTGGATAGGAGTGGCCAATGCCTCTCAGGATGTGTTTCGCGATGCCCTCGCGGAAGCCGCGGGGACTACCCGAGATCGTGTTGCGGTCCACGCCTTGCACCAGCATGACGCCCCTCGATGCGATTTCAGTTCCGAAGCCCTCGTTCATGAACTAGAGATCACTGACTTCGATCTCTTTGACAGTTTTTTCCAAAGACAGGTTATCCGCCGAGCCGCGGTGGCTCTCAAAGACGCCCTGAAAGGGGCTCAACCCGTGACGCATTACGGCTGGGGTGTTGCCGCCGTGAAAGACGTCGTCTCGAATCGTCGGATACTTGGACCGGACGGAAAAGTACGGGTTATGCGCTTTACCACAGCCCGGGATCCCCTGATTCGGGCCGAGCCGGTAGGTGTCGTCGATCCGGAAGTCTCGCTGATTTCGTTTTGGAATGCAGATGCCCCTGTCGCTATTCTCAGCTACTTTGCAACCCATCCACAAAGCTACTACAGGACCGGAATTCCAAGTCCTGACTTTCCAGGCATTGCTCGCTTCCTAAGAGGCCAAGGCCAACCACAAGCCTTGCATGTGCACTTTAATGGAGCCGGCGGTAACATTGGGGCGGGCAAATACAATGACGGCAATACTGAGAACCGTGTCCTGCTAGCCCAACGATTGGCAGACGGGATGCGCTCCGCTTGGGAGAACACGGAAAAATATCCTCTCGCCGACTCGGATATCGATTGGAAATCGGAACCCGTCGCTCTTCCGTTGGCGACGCACCTGAACGAGAAATCCCTGATAGATAAAATAGTCCACAACCCTCCCGAAGGATACGAAGCCATCACCCAACTCGCCTACCTCCGTCGCGTAAAGTCCGGGCACAAGATTGATATCGCTTGCCTGAATATAGGCGATGCCCGGGTCGTCCACATGCCTGGTGAACTCTTTGTAGAGTACCAATTAGCTGCTAAAGCCATGCGGCCCGACTTGCATGTTGCCATGGCAGCTTATGGCGACTACGGCACGGCTTACATCGGTACGGAAATTTCCTATACAGAGGGCGGATATGAAACGAGCGAACGGGCCACCAATGTCGGGCCTGATGCTGAGGCTGACCTAATGGACGTGATGAGAAGATTGCTCGGAGCGAATTGACATCTTCTATTCAAAGCGTGAACGGATATCTGTAGGCTAGGGTGCCATCGACATGGGGGTGCCGCATGATCAGATGGCGGTCTTTCGCTTTTCCGGCTTTGATTTCATCGTTGAGGAAACCGTCAATGATTGATAGGCATTGTTCCTAGATCAGCCTTTTAATTTTAAGCCCTCTAATTTCGATGTCACCCGCTTTGTACGTGCTTGCTCCGATCTCCTTTAGCCGTTCCCACTAACCGTTCGCTTAGTCATCCCATCAACCGCCATGAATCTTTATCGCCGCTACGTCTTTTTATCACTTTATCTCTTCTTGTGGATGCCCGCTTCGTCCCAGCCGGCCGAAGAGCGCCGCCCCAATATCGTCTTCATGTTTGCGGACGATTTGGGTACGGGAGATTTGGAATGTTACGGGCATCCCTACGCGGTTACGCCCAACATCGATCGGCTCGCGGCTGAAGGCACACGATTCACCCGCCACTACGCCCCGGGAGTAACCTGTTGCCCGAGCCGCACAGGGTTTATGACGAGCCACCATCCAGCCAGTTTCGATGCCTACATGGCGTATGCGTAGCTCTGGCCGTCTGCGCTTAAAGCCATCATACGAATGGAATAAGTTTCCGCTCCTCCACTCGCGGCATACGATGGCTGATTCAAAGGCACTGCATCAACGAGTTGATCATTGACCAGAAAAGCGCGTTTATGCTTGGTCACATCCTCAGAGCCATTGTCCATCACGATAGTGTACAAGAGCCGCTTCCCATCGTCTGATACCTGCAATGCTTTGACCTCCTTGTAGGCGGGACTTGCAGCTCCATTTATGAAGAGGTGCTGTCCCTCCTCACCCGTGCCTGGATACATCACCTGCGAGCCGTCGTCGGATATCACGAAGAAACCTAGCTTCGGGTTAAGACCGACATTTATGTTTCCAAACGAGGGCTGAATCGTAAACGCGAATTGATCGGACTGTGGCAGAATTACCTCTCCGTAGGCATGCTGCAAGTTCCCATACTCCGATACGATGGGATCGTGGGACGTATGGTTGATAACCGGGTAGTAAATTCCCGCTTTTTCGCCTAAATAGGCGACTGTCTTTCCGTTCCGAGAAAGCTGCAGACTCTTGATCGAGGAAAATCGAGGACCGACTTGGCCATTGAAATCGACGGCCGTACGGCTACCAACCTTCTTAACAGCAGCAAAA
>CALDFV010000038.1 GCA_937942145.1 uncultured Opitutaceae bacterium | reverse complement strand
CGAATCGATCAGGATACGGGACGGCGCTCCATGCTCGACAAACGTTTCGTAGACTTTTCGAACCGGTCCTCGCTTCGTCGCTCGAGTATAGAGTTTCCCGTCGGAATAGGTACCGGCACCCCCCTCCCCGAAACAGTAATTCGAATCTTCGATAATGCGGCCCTCCCTCAATATCGGGGCCAGGTCAAAGCGACGGGCAATCGCATCTTTTCCGCGTTCCAGAATAATGGGCTTCCAGCCTAGCTCAATCGCCCTCAAGGCGGCGAACATTCCAGCCGGGCCCATGCCGACAATCACCAGCCGCTTGGTGCCACTTGGAATTTTCGGGTAGCTCGGGTTGAATTCAGGTTCTGGGGGAAGCTTTCCATTGACCGCTACATCCAGGCGTAACTGCACTTTTATCTGAGCCCTCCGGGCATCGATCGAGTGTTTCTTCAACCGAATCTCGGTAATCAGTGACGGTTCAACACCAATCTTTTCTGCAGCCGCCTGACGCCAAACAGATTCGTCATCCGACTGTTCCAGCGGAAGCGTTATGGTTACTGTATGGCAAGTAGGCTCTGTCATGACTCGGACGCAAACAGATGATCCACGCTTTCCCTGCCGTCCAGCCCAAAGATCAAGGAATAGAGGAGTCTTCGTAGAGATGGGTCATCAATCGATCGCGCCAAACGGGATTTTGGCTTTGCAAGCTATTCAATGAAACGCTTTCCCTGTGCGAGTAGAGAAAACCGCCTTTGTCTCTTCCTCTCTCGTGAACGATCTCCTCAACCAGTTTCTTGTCGTATTCCAAGCGGTGGCCCAAATCGGGCTCGTAGTCCTATTCGCGGGCTGGCTGGTTCGTCGCCAAATCTTACCCGCCTCCGGAGTTAAACTCATTTCCGACGCGGTTATTACCGTCTTTTTGCCCTGTCTCATATTCTCCCATATTGTCGGTGGATTCTACCCTGCGGAATTTAAGGGCTGGTGGATTCTTCCCCTTTCTTCCGCCGTCCTGATTTCAATCGGATGGGCGATCTCTTTCCCTCTTTTTTCTCGAACTGGCGAGGCGAGGCGCGAACTCATGCCCGCCGCCTTTCTCCAAAACGCAGCCTACTTCATTCTGCCGCTCGGAAAGATAATTCTACCGGAGCAGTTCGATGAATTTGCCCTCTATGTCTTCCTCTTCATACTGGCTCACAACCCCCTTCTGTGGCTGATCGGAAAACACTATTTTCTGAAAAGAGGGAGCGGTGAGCCATTCCACTGGAAACAACTACTCAGTCCTCCCATATACGCGAACATCATTGCCCTCACATTAGTGGCCACCGGTGCTCGGCCCTACGTGCCCACCTTTGTGGTCGATACGGCGACTTTTCTCGGAGAAGGAGCGGTCCCGCTAGGAACCTTCGCCTTGGGAGCCACCCTGGGCACGATCCATATCAATTTTCGTCGCTACCTAAAGGTCGCAGGCCTAGTTGTTTTCCAGAAATTGTTCATCATGCCTCTTATCGTACTGGGAGCGATGGCCCTTGTCCCATGGCTTCGATCCAGCCCAGTACTAATCCTCCTTTTTATCCTTCAAGGAGCCTCGCCTTGCGCAACTTCCCTCATACTTCAGAGCAAAAGCTACAGCGACGATTCCGAACGCATCGGTACCATAATTGTAATCTGCTACATTGTATGCGCTTTTTCAATACCTTTTTGGGTCGCGATCTCGAGTGCCCTATACCTGTAGACCATTCTTCCAGATTCCAATCACCCCGTTTCGATCTAAAACGACCGATTCCAGCAAAGTGTTAGGACAACAGCATATCCCTACGCACTTTCCCTTAAAATCACTAAGTAATTACTTGACTCCCACAATCGGCCCTCCTATTATCTTACACCTAATTTACAGGTGAGGGTTAATGGAGTTTCTTTTCGCAGCATCGATCTTATTCACATTGCCAATTATTCTGGTCGGTCTTTACGAATCCGACCGGATCATGCAGATCCTCAAACAGCGTTTTCCTGTAAAGTGGCGCGAATCCGGGTTTCCATGCGGCTACTTCAAAGTTCCCAGCGAGTTAGGCAAAAACTGGTGGGTCCGCGACAAAATTGTCATGAAGCTTCCCTTCTTGTGGATCAAGATCGATTGGATTGAGAGGGATGCCGAAGCGATGAAGCGACGCAAACGCATCGCCTTCATCTCTCCTCTGGTCATTGTCTTGGTGATCGTCTGTGCCGTTACCTGGTGGATAGAAATTCGACCTCTGTTCGCTTAACCAATGAAAACGGGTCCAGATTCACTCGATTGAGTTGGGACCCAACGAGACTCAAGACCGCTCGGCAATCAAATCGATTTACTTGAAGCTTGGCTGAACCCACATCTTCAAGCAGCCTAACTGTCTATCAATCTCGGCCCCCCAAGAAAAGCAATGACCTCGAAATATCTGTTTCCTCCCGCCAAATTCATTTTCAGCTTTTTAACGGCCTCGATGCTGACTGCTGCCGAATCCTGGGCGGACCAACACCAGTCGAATCAAAAGCCAAACATCGTTCTCGTTTTCATCGACGACATGGGCTGGGGAGATTTTTCCTGCTTTGGCAATACAGAGGCTGAAACCCCGAATATTGACCGGCTCGCCCAAGAAGGCATCGCGTTTGAACAGTTTTATGTGAACTCACCCATATGCTCGCCGTCACGCGTGGCGATTTCGACCGGTCAATACCCTCAGCGCTGGGGAATTACGTCTTACCTCAACAACCGTAAGTCGAATGCTGCGCGTGGTGTTCGTGATTGGCTCGACCTCAACGCTCCCATGCTCGCCCGTTTTCTCCAAGACGATGGTTACGCCACGGGACATTTTGGGAAATGGCACATGGGTGGACAACGCGATGTGCATGAGGCTCCCTTGATCACGGATTACGGATTCGACGAATCCATCACGAACTTCGAAGGGCTGGGAGCCCGCGTCCTTCCCCTAAAGTACTCCCCAGGGACTCAGCCACCCATACCGCACAATCTGGGATCCCACACCCTCGGGCACGGTCCGGTTATTTGGCACGATCGAGCTTTTGTGACCGAAAAATTTACCGAAGCTGCGGTCGCCTTTGCCAAAGTTGCGGCTTCCAGAAACCAACCCTTCTACCTCAATCTCTGGCCCGACGACGTTCACACACCCATGCATCCCCCTCTCCATAAATGGGGTGATGGCAGCAACCGTCATCTCTACCTGCAGGTTTTAGAAACGATGGACGCGCAACTAGGCGTATTGTTTGATCTTATACATAATGATAAAAACCTTCGAAACAACACCCTCATTGCCGTTTGCTCGGACAATGGACCTGAGGTGGGCTTCGGATCTGCCGGTCACTTGCGAGGACACAAAGCGACCTTGTTTGAAGGGGGTATCCGTTCTTCGCTCATTGTCTGGGCGCCGGGACGGATGGATAAGAAAGTTCAGGGCACGCGGAACTCCGGCTCGATTTTCTCTGCCATAGATCTCGTCCCCTCGCTGCTGTCTGTAGCGGATGTCGACACCCGTGTAACGTTCGATGGAGAGAACCTCGAAGAGACCCTTTTAGGGAAAAGCAAGGCCTCCCGATCCCAGCCGCTCTACTTCCGACGCCCGCCTGATCGCGAGAACTTCCGGCACTACAAGGGTCTTCCTGACCTGGCGGTTCGCGATGGAAAATGGAAACTGTTTTGCGACTACGACGGCGCGAATCCAGTACTCTATGATCTCTCAAAGGATCCTGCTGAAACCACCAACATCGCATCGGACAACGGCAACATCGTTAAACACTTGGAAGCGCAACTCCTCAAATGGAATGCGTCTATGCCCGCTGACAACGGTCCCGAGCTGGGTCGCTTGGCCCGAGCCCCCATAAAGTAAAGCGCTCCTGGCTGTGGTACTTTTTTGGAACCTTTCGGCATTGCCTAGCGTTTGCCTCAGTATTAACCGGAAATTTCGAAAACGCGGCCCCCAAAAGAAAGAACCATATGGCTACCCAAAATGAACCTTCCCATTGCAATTGCCCCTATTCGACCGACAGACGGCAATTCCTTAAAACCTCCACCTTGGCAACCGCGGGCGCCGCGATATTGCCTGGAGGAATCGTTTCTCAATCGTTCGCCGCCTCCAAACCAAAGCAGCCTCAAGCAGAGACCCTCGTTAAAACCTTATACAATAGTCTCTCTGAAACCCAGCGGAGCAATGTGTGCTTCGACTTCGATCATCGTCTCAGGCACGAGATCGACAACAATTGGTTTATTGTGAAGGACCATCGAGTTCGTTCCTACACCCGAGACCAACAGGCCATGATCCGCGAGATCTTCATGAAGATGCACAGCGAAGAGTACGCGGACCAAGTGATGAAGCAAGTCCTGGAAGATAGCGGACGTGGCGGATTTGGAGAATGCTCAATCGCCCTGTTCGGAAAACCGGATACCGGCAAGTTTCAATTCGTGCTAACCGGTCGCCATACCACCCGACGCTGCGATGGCGATTCCGTGAAAGGCACCGCGTTTGGCGGGCCTATCTTCTATGGCCACGCGGCTCAGTCATTTAATGAAAAGCCCCACCATCCGGACAACGTCTACTGGTTCCAGGCTAAGAGAGCAAATGAAGTTTTCCAAATGATGGATGGAAAACAAAGAAAACAGGCCTTGATGGAGTGGTCGCGCGACGAGCAAGGAAAGAAAACCATCGCCTTAACCGGAAAGAATGAAGGTCTCGACGGCATCCGCATGACCGAGCTGACGTCGGACCAGAAAGACGAAGTTCGCAACGTGCTTAACGACCTTCTTCTGCCCTTTCGTGAAGGAGACCGTCGGGAGTCACTGAAGCTAATTGAGAAAAGCGGTTTCGACAATCTGCACCTCGCCTTCTACAAGGGAGAAGATGTCGGCAATGACGGCGTATGGGATGTCTTTCAAATTGAAGGTCCCAATATGGTCTGGTACTTCCGCGGCGATCCCCATGTCCATACCTGGGTGCACATCAAGGATCACGTTTAGAATATCTGAATACGATGAAGTTGTCTTGCTGCATCTGGGCGCTGGAAGAAGGTAGGGGTCCTTTGCGGTACTGGAGACGATTTCAAAAACGCCGCGTCTCCGAGACTCAATGCCTAAATCAACTCGCTGAACTCGGTTTCCATTCGTTCGATGTATGTCCTACCATGCAGCGATCACCGGAAGCCCAGCTGGCTCGGGAACAACGCGGTCTATCAGTTTCCTGCCTAAGCATTTGCCATGATGCCCCGTCAAAAACCAGCTTTCATAGTGACGATCCGTCCGTCTGGGAACCGCTTGTCGCGCACGCGAACGATGCCGTCATACACGCCTCCCGCCTGGGCGCTCATTGCGCTTACGTGGTACCCAGTACTCCTACCGAAAACCTTTCGAGCTATGCGCACCGATACAGCGAACTGGCCGAGCTAGGACAGCAAAACGGTGTCAAGGTCGGCATTGAACATTTTCCGGGAACCGCCTTTCCCACGGTTCAGTCTACGCTCGATTTCATCAAATCGGTTGATCACCCCAATCTCTATTTGCTCTTTGACATTGGCCACGCCCAGATGTCCAACGAAGATCCGGCTGAGGCGATTCATCTCGCGGGCGAACGCCTCGCCTATGTCCACTTGGACGACAATAACGGAAAAGACGATCTCCATCTGGCACTCACCGATGGCGTGCAAACCAAGCAAAGCCTGAGATCCTTTTTTTCTGCGTTAGGAGATATTGGATACAATGGGACGGTCAGCCTAGAAATACATCCAACACTCCCGGACCCTCTCGATGCGATTCGCCGCAGCAAACATATCGTTGAGGATCTCATCGAGATTCGCTGAGCCCGACCTTTAGCAATAAACAGCCTCGAGGTACTTCACGGTAACAAGCGGGGATCTCCCAGCGCCCACAATAAAACGGAACGCATTGTCCTCTCGCAGCCCCCCTAGTCCACTACGGCCAACCCCGGCTCCGGATCATCAGCCGCCTCAAAGAAGCCGATAAACATCTCGTCCCAAGACTGCTGCCCAAATAGAACCCGCTTCGTGGGATCCGGATTGGCTGGATTGGAAACCGAATTGTCGAAGGAACCCGTAACCATCAACCAACTTCCTGCCGGAACATGACGAGGCTCCTTCAAGTAATAGCTGAACTGCCAATTAAAATCGT
Source organism: uncultured Opitutaceae bacterium (assembly GCA_937942145.1). Lineage (GTDB taxonomy): Bacteria > Verrucomicrobiota > Verrucomicrobiia > Opitutales > Opitutaceae > Pelagisphaera. The sequence goes on along the minus strand of CALDFV010000038.1, from coordinate 478 downwards.
AACGCGGTACATGCAGGAGCGTCTCGCGCTTCCCGTTGGGCAAGAGAAGCTCGTAACGCATCCATTTCCCTCTGAAGTGCATGTGCGGGAAAAGGCCGTAAATCGTAGCTGGCTTCTTAAACGAATAGGTTGCCACATGGCGGGCATCCTCTAGCCCAGGCGGTATATCAAGATCGAAATTGATGGCGGAGCGCGTTTCCGCAATGCGTGGCTCGGGTCCGTCGGCTAAATACAAAGCGATCTCGCTTTGATCCGTCTGAGCTTCTCCATTGGTGGTGTAGTGCATCTCAATGGTCAGCTTCGCGTTTGCGGGAAGCCGCTTGGCCACTCCATCGGGATACTCGAGCGCGCTCGCTCCCGGCGCCCAGCCAACAAAAAACACTCCCTTGCTATCTCCCTTCGGAGCGCCCGGCCAATTTACATATAAAATCACATGGTGAACGACAGCCCGGTTGCCCGGATTAATATCCAACGCCTT
>CALDFV010000037.1 GCA_937942145.1 uncultured Opitutaceae bacterium | reverse complement strand
CCATCCGGGTCAATGCCCCCAATGCGGCATGGACCTGGAACCAATGTCACCCGTAAATTCAGACGAGGAGGAGAGTGATGAGATCCGTTCCCTCGCCATAAAGTTTTGGATCGGACTTGGGCTGACCATTCCCGTTTTTCTCATCGCCATGGGAGGCATGATTCCCGGGCTGTCGCTCGAGGAATTCCTTCCGCGTTCCGTTACGAAATGGGTTGAGCTGATTCTCGCCACTCCCGTCGTCTTCTGGGCAGGCGGCCTGTTTTTTGTCCGCGGCTGGCAATCTATTGTCAATCGCAGCCCCAATATGTTCACACTCATCATGTTGGGTGTGGGTGCCGCTTGGGGATTCAGCACGGTCGCCGTTGTCTTCCCAGAGATTTTTCCGGATTCCTTCCGCATGCACGGCGAAGTTGGCGTCTATTTCGAAGCCGCCGCCGTCATTACCGTATTGGTTCTTCTCGGACAATGGCTAGAAGCTCGGGCCCGCCGACAGACCGGCCAAGCCATCCAAAGCCTTCTCGATCTGGCCGCCAAGACCGCTCACCGTATCGATGATAACGGTGGCGAAGAAGACATAGACATCGACGTGATACAAAAAGGCGACCGACTGAGAGTCCGGCCAGGTGAGAAGATTCCGCTAGATGGATCGATCCGCGAGGGCAAGAGCGCCATCGATGAGTCCATGATTACCGGCGAACCGGTTCCAGTCGAGAAAGGGGAAGGCGACAAGGTCATCGGGGCCACCGTCAACCAGACCGGCAGTTTCATCATGGAAGCCGAGGCAGTGGGTGACGAAACCATGCTAGCGCGAATCATCGGCATGGTAGCGGACGCCCAGCGCAGCCGTGCCCCCATTCAGAAACTCGCGGATACGGTCGCAGGCTATTTCGTCCCAACCGTTGTGCTTGCGGCCGTAGTGGCCTTCTTGATGTGGGCAATGTTCGGCCCCGAGCCGGCAATGGCCTACGCAATTGTTGTGGCCGTCTCCGTTTTAATCATCGCTTGCCCCTGCGCTCTGGGACTCGCCACACCGATGTCGATCATGGTCGGAGTCGGCAAAGGGGCCCAAAACGGAATCTTAGTGAAGAACGCCGAAGCGATTGAGCGAGCGGAAAAGATCACCCATCTGATAACCGACAAGACCGGCACCCTGACTGCAGGAAAACCGGCCGTAGTGGCTCTGAGCCCCAGCAATGGAGTTTCCTCCGAGGATCTCCTATATTTAGCCGCTGCCGTCGAATCACAGTCGGAGCACCCTCTGGCTCGCTCCGTATTCGAAAAGGCGAAATCGGAAAAGCTGGAAGTTTCTCAGGTCACGGATTTCAAGAGCACGACCGGAGGAGGCGTCCAGGCGATGGTAGGCGAGACTCTCATTCGCGTCGGCAAGCAATCTTTCATCGAAGCGGAAGGAATTGAAATTCCGCAGGGTTTGACTACTGGGTCCGAGCGCCTTCAAGCGGAAGCCAATACGGTGATCTGGGCCGCCCGAGACGATCAGTTGCTCGGCTACATTGCGATTGCCGACCCCATCAAGGAAAGTTCGAAAGAAGCCATCGAATCCCTTCACGCGATGGGCATCACCATCGTCATGTGCACCGGAGACAATTCAAGAACGGCCAACGCAGTGGCCACAGCGCTCGGTATTGACAAAGTTCACGCAGAAGTTTCTCCCGAGGATAAACAACGCATTGTGAACGAGCTAAAGGACGAAGGTCATCATGTCGCCATGGCAGGCGATGGGATCAACGACGCCCCGGCCCTGGCTGCGGCTGACGTGGGAATCGCCATGGGCACGGGTAGCGACGTGGCGATCGAGAGTGCCGGGCTAACCTTGGTTAAAGGTGACCTGCGTGGCATCGCGGGCGGTTTGCGTCTCAGTCGGGCGACGATGCGCAATATCCGGCAAAATCTGTTTTTCGCCTTTGTCTATAACGCTATCGGTATTCCGATAGCGGCGGGTATACTGTATCCATTCATCGGAGTTCTATTGAGTCCCATGATCGCAGGAGCTGCCATGTCCTTCAGCTCAGTTTCCGTCATCACCAACGCCCTACGACTTAAAGGGCTGAACCTGAAGTAAAGGTCCATCGTGTATGCTTCGAGGTAGCGCAAGCTCAATATTCCCTCAGGCATCTTGCCTGTGACAACCGGCTAGAAGCCTCTCCTACTTTTTCAATAAATCAGGTCCCATTGCAGGTCCGCTATCCTTGTCACCTCTCTCCACTTCGACTTCAATCGAACTGTAGGTGATCCAAGGGACCTGCTGCAGTCTGGATCGAATCCCTTTTAGCTGATCCAGAGAACCTGATGCCTGAATTGTTGCGGCAAAGTGTTGCGGGGCGATTTTCCACAGGCGAATGCTTGGCGTTGCCGCTTGACCCGACGACGCTACCAATTCCCGAATCTCCGCTTCCTTCTTTCCGTATTCGCCACCGTCGAGCAGGATTGACGAGGTTTCCCTTAACAGGCCCCAAGCCCACTTGGTGATAACGGCGGCACCAACAATTCCCATCAGCGCATCAAGCCAAAGCAGTCCGTAGAACTTTCCAGCCGTAAGTGCCACGATGGCGAAAACAGATGTCAGGGCATCCGCCAATACGTGAAGGTAGGCGGCCTTCAAATTATGGTCGTGGTGATGATGATCCTCGTGTCCCTGATGACTGTGGGGGTGGTCATCCGCTTCGTCGTGAGTATGGCTATGAGAATGGCCGTGGCCGCTGTCATGCAGAATCTTGGCGCAGCCTAAATTTACGACGAGACCGATGATCGCTACGATGATGGCTTCGTCAAAAAGGATTTGCTCAGGCGAAAAAAAGCGCCCGACCGACTCAAGCGCCATCACAAATGCGACCACAACAAGAGCGACGGCACTGGCGAACCCCCCTAGGACGCTTACCTTGCCGGTACCGAACTTGTAGAAAGGGTTGTCGGCGTGTCTACGAGCATACCAATAGGCGAACAACGTGATACCAAAAGCAGCCACATGAGTCGACATGTGCCACCCATCTGCAAGCAAAGCCATCGAACCGAAAAGAATACCCGATGCAATCTCCCCCACCATCATGATGGCGGTGATAGCGATCACAATCTTGGTTGAGCGCTCCCCCCGTTTATGCCCAATGAGCATCTCGTGATTATCGCCGTGAGCCCTCATTTCAAATAGCTCCTTACGATACTCTGAATCTCTTTTCCTGTATCGCGAATCCCATCGCTAGCATCGTCGCTTTCGACCAAATGATGTTCGATATGACTCAAAATCAATTCTTTTGTCAGGGCGTTGAAGGCACCTCGGCAGGCAGCTGTATTTTGGAGGATAGCAAAGCAATCCTCACCCTCAGTTAACATGCGTTCAACGCCTTCAAGCTGCCCTTTTAAACGTTTTACGCGAGCGATGAGCTTTGCGTTTTCTGCAGCTAGATGCGCCATTCCTATACTATAGAGGGGTATAGTATATTTCAGTCAAGTTGAACCCTCATAATCCAAGAAGAAATAAAGCATTCCCGGGGTAACCGTCTTCGTTCGCAGAACTACGCCGAGTCAAGAGCCCCGAGGTATTTTAAGGTGACTAAGAAGCCACCGACGCATGTTATTCTCAGTGTCTTCGTTGAGGTGTCAGCTAGCGCCTCGGTACGACAAGCTCATGGCAAGCAAGTCGGGATCAGCGACAACAGGCTTCGCCCGTCATGAGCTTCGAGGTATTTACCCGAAGAATATTAAACGGCTACTAGAAATGGGTTAACGCCCTGAACGTACTCCATCCAATAAAAACCAGAATGGGATTGTTTCGAATGGAGAATTTGGTTCAGATGGCCTATATGCTCCAAATGTCGAAATGAATTAGTTGATGTCTCTAGAATCTAATACGATTGAACAAGTTGTCCTACTGGATGACGAAGGGTGCTCCATTGGCGCCATGCCGAAGTCTCGCGTCCATACTGCGGATACACCTCTCCACAGCGCGTTTTCCATATTCCTGTTTGATGGGAATGGAAAAATGCTGGCCCAACAACGAGCATTCTCCAAAAAGACCTGGCCTGGGATTTGGTCGAATGCGTGTTGTGGCCACCCCGCCCCCGGCGAATCACACCACGCCGCCGCTTGCCGACGCGTTCGTCAGGAACTGGGCATCGACAATATCGAACTCGAACTCGCATTGCCCGATTTTCGATAT
>CALDFV010000036.1 GCA_937942145.1 uncultured Opitutaceae bacterium | reverse complement strand
GGAAACCGCTCGAACTCTACGACTTGTCGAAAGACGAAAGCGAATCCAACAACATCGCCGAAAGCCATCCCGAGATCATCGCCAAAATGGAAGCGGTTTTGGAAACCGCCCGCACTCCTTCCGAAAACTGGCCTGTTGAGGAATTGGATTAGTAGACCGCTTAGTAAAACCAAACGGCCTATCTCAATTCTTAGTTACACAACTTGGTGCAGTTACTCTCATGACAGATTCCACGCCAAGGTTTCGTCGACGCTACGTCGCAGTTTACAGATGAATTTCCGCTAAGTTGACCGCCGATGGGCTCAGTGGTAAGTATCATCAGCTTCAATCCACGAACCAAAACCTACTCTGACTTCGTTCCAGTAAATGCGACGTCGCCGGAATTTCCTTGAATGTCGAATTCAAGATTTCCTGAGATACTTTTACCCGATACGGTCCCAACGTAATTCAGTTCCAAATCCGGTTGATCCACGGCAAAGCTCAACTCCTCTTCATTCAGATCAACCAACGACATGGGAAAGAGCTGATCGAGCGACACGGCATTATACGTTCCGACCAGTGATCCATCTTTAAGTTCGAGAATCGCATCAGGCGTATATGTCAATCCATCCGGACCATCGATATGAAGATTCCACGTTCCAACCAAATCCCCGACTGCGATTTCCCGCTTAGCATTCCATTCGTGTTCTTCGAATCCGTTATCACCTTCGAAGCTATAACGACCGCTTAGGACATTCCCATCGATTATCGCTTCGCAATCGACCACCCATTCACTACCGTTATTCCGCATAAAAGGTAGTTCGAATACAATTTCTTCACCATTCGATTTTCCATTTCGAATAGTAGCCTCGATATCTTCCCGTTTATACTCTCCGACGAGCGTTTCGCCTTCCATTCGAATTTTTAGGGAGTTGGCCTTGGTTTCTCCTTGAATCTCGCTTTCCCAAACCCAGGTTCCGGAGGGATCTTGAGAACTCTCCGAGGCTGATAACGTAAACGACGACACGCTCAAAAGCGCCATCAACAAAAAGCCGAATCGTATTTCTTTAGCTACAGGTATTTTCATAATAAGAGGTTACATTTGAGGTTATCGAATTAAGATAGTAAAACACTTCGAATTCCATCTCGTTTTCATTTCTGGAGATTGGCAAAAGACAGAAACTCTGTTTTTGCTACTACGAAAAAGGGCGACCTAAAACAGACCACCCTCAATACTAGTTTATTAATTATATGCATGTAAAAGATTGTAGAATACCTCAGCAAAATCGAAAAGCCCCACCGCGATTGCCAAGACCTCAACGGCGGAGCGGGACGATCTCGGCCTACCCATTTACTCATTTAACAAAGTAGACTTAGAGTTATCCCTGCCACTCTCTGGAACTCGGAACCTGTATTCAATCGAAAGTGATCAGACAACCGTCTCCGTCTTTGGTGAGTATGAAGGTCGTTTTGGTGGATTTTCCGTTCACTGAAACGGTGATGTCGTAATTTCCCAGAAATGCCGATGTGGAAAATTCGCCCTTACGGTTCGATGTTCCAGCTTCTTCAGTCCACCACTTATTGAATACCAAATCGCGGTAGGCGGCTCCATTCGGTTTTTCGGACCAATCTTCACGAAATAACGCTACCGGTGGTTGAAAGATAGCTCCTTCCCAAAAGCCCCAGAACTGAAATCCGACAACAAGTGGAGTACTGAAGGCCAGCGTCATGAAGTCGCGTGTAAATTGCGCCTGTCGTTCTTCATCGCTGTCATTGGCGGTGAATTCGGTTATTCGCAAGGGCAATCCGAAAGATGCCATCCGATTCATACGAGCTTCTATTTTAAGGATATCTGGATTCGTGCGAAAATGGCTTTGCAGTCCTATCCCATCGAGCAGTCCCGCGTTATGCACATGCTCTATCCACGTTATGTACTTATCGATTTGCGGTGAATCGTCAGCGGAAGACAGAATGCCTGATTCGTTCAGATATAATTTTCCATGAGGCAGGTTTTTTCGGGATCGCTCGAACCAGCCAATTGATTCCTCAATTCCAAAAACTTGGCCTCGGGGTCGGGCGTTGCCAACACCTGCCGCTTCACGGCCAGGACGCTGCAGCCCTACCGGGTGGTTTACGACGTCCCACTCGTCGATGGCGAATTTGGTTCGATTGGCCTTGTCGTCGATCGATCCCATGACTGCCTCAATCAAGGCTGGCTTCCCTCCTTCTTCGTGAATCTTAATAAAAGGCGCAGAAGAATTGCGCAGCCCATTTCCAGTCATTAAGTGCCCCCTTATTTTCACACCGTTTGAATGGGTCCAATGGAGTGCTTTAAGGGTAGCATCCGGGGCCATTTCTGGACCGAAATCTCCGCTCCAGGATTTCACTTTCAGGGCGTTTTCAAAGGTGCCCGAATTAAAGAGCTCTAGAATCTTTTGACGGTAGGTTTCCTCTTCAGGGTTATTGATGTAGCGGACTTTGATCGCTGAGCCAAATTCAAAGGCATGGCGGGTCATCTGTATGTCAATTTCAGCTCCTTTTATTGCTTTGCCTTGTCTATCGACCACTTTCAACTGTAGCGGAGCCTTCCGGTGTTCCTCTATTCGTTGGTTCGCTTGAGCGAGCCAATCATCGTCCGCCGCTACGGCCGTATTTATTATCAGAAGTGTTCCCAAGGCAAAGGAAACGAGGGGGGAGATTTGAAGAGAATTCATAATAGTTACAAAGACGGCCGAGGGGGGATGGTTTAAGTTACATTTAGTCGCAATGTATGTGGAGACATCTTTGGGATTTTCCAATCGGGTTTGCGTTAGCCATGGACCGAGCATCCGATTGTAATCATCGGAAACGAGGTCAGCAATGGGAAATGTATTCTATTTTTCATGATATCGGTATAATTCAAGAATGTATAATAGGCTTCCAGCCTGTTACCCAACTTAAGATTACAGGCTGGAAGCCTGTGCTACTCTTGAAAAAAGAGCGGCCTATAGCAGGCCGCCCTTTTGAAATTTAATCTGTTCGATTAATCCGATCCGTCGTCCTCAGAAAGATCCGCGAATACCTGCTACGAAGCGGCGACCCACAGTCGCATAAGACGTCGTGAAAAGACCGGGGGTACTTCCGACGTACTTTTCGTCGTCTGGCGAATCGGTTAGGTTGTCGCCTTCAATGAAGAGGCGGATATCGTTGTCCTTATTAAGTCGATACTGCACCGACATATCCACGTTTTCCCGTTCCACATCAAAGGTTATATCCGAAATCGCGGCCGTTGAAGCCGTCACCTGCAACTCGGAAATATAGTTGTAAGACGCGCGAACGCTCAGACGCTGCCATTCGTAGATGACCTGCATATTGTAGATTTCCTTCGCCTGGTTTCTCAGACTGGGAATGAGCTCGTAGTCAGTTACCACAAAATTGCCATTCTCCAGTTCATCCGTGTCAAAGATGGGATCGGTTTGATCACCTACAATGTACGAGTAGTTCGGAACCAGCTTAAATCCGC
>CALDFV010000035.1 GCA_937942145.1 uncultured Opitutaceae bacterium | reverse complement strand
CTCCAAAGTTCAGGAATCAACAGGCTAATGTCATGGTCGCAACGAAACTTAGGGCCGATACAGCCCGCGGAAGAGGTAAAGCACTCGTAGCCGGTAACCAAATACGATACAAGTGCGTTGTTCAGGTCCACTACCGGCAACAGCATATTGAAAGGGCCCTTCGTCAAGGCCCCCTCAGAGCCAGCCCCCGTAGTCGAAGGCGACTTGCCGGTCAAACTGGCGGTGAAGTCCATCAGCAACTCAGGCAGTTCCTGGTAATGAATTGGATTATAAACAGCCAATGCGCGGATTCCCTTGGAGGGCGGATTGTTGCGACGCCCTGGCAGTACGGCATTCACAGGGAAAGGCGGTGTCTTCCCTTTAGGAATACGACGGTAAAGTCGCGCTCCAACCTTTGCGATGTATGTCGAGCGACCATCTTCCATATCCAATCGGTTCTGCAAATAACGGGGGTTGACCGAAGGTACCCCATCGACGAGTCTTGGCTCGGAAGACACCACTGCGTAATCCGGAGATTCAGCCTGATTGAAGGCCGCAATGGCCTCCTGCATCGGCTCCGTGAAATTGCCAAAGCGAATCGCATCTTTCTCAATCGCCTTGGTATCCTCGCGGGTCAGCGGCTCATAATTAGAGAAGAAAAGCCCGTGACGAGAAAAGTCCTTCTCTGTCGTCTTGTCATATCCCCTGTGAATCGCTTCGTCCGGTCGTTGGAATAGCCGGTACTCGCAGTTTAAAATAAACTTAAGAGAACGATCAGTCTCCACCCCATCGTCTAGGCCCTCCACATGAGAGGCGGGAACGACAACCGAAGAGGAAATGTCATCTTCGGTTTGTATCTTCATCGCTGGCGAGAAATCTTTCCTCAAACTGAATACGCGCCATGAACCATTCTCCTCGAATCCAACTCTTAGGTACTGGCTGATCAATTTCTGATTGCGATACTTCAACTCGTTTCCCGGTTTGCCATTAACGACATCCACACTGAAACGGCCGCGCCAATCCTCACCCCAGTCACTCTTGTAGAAACGCTTAACAACGAGCACGATATCGATCACGTATCCGGGTATCGAACGCAACCACTCATTGTACTCGTCCGTATATTTTCGCGAAGGCGAGAGCAGCTTAATCACTGAACCCAACGAACGACTCTCACTCAGGATCGACCTGCCTTCGATTTTCTGCAAACTTGGGTCTTTAAAGCGGAATCCGAAATCTTTGCCCACAACTTGTTCGACCATGTCGAAGTCCTTCTCAATGTCCGCAGTGAAAACAGGACCGGCTACGATGGCGTCGGCAAGCGACTTCGAGATCTCGGACTTTCCACCCCCCGAGACCGTACACGGCTTGTGGCAATAGGTACCCACAGCCCTCGTCCCAATCAAGCGCCAGCGTCGCCCCACCATGGGTCTTATCATCTCAACCTTGTATCCGGAGGGAAGAATATAGGTGACATCGGGCTGAAGCCGCAAATTTCGCTTTTCCCCATCATGCTCCCACCGTATCGTCTGGTCGTGCAGCGTAATATGAGACTTGGCGGGGATGTAGTATATATCCGGATAGGTCTTATCAATTGCGTATCCTTCCTCAATCACATTGATATCCCCTTCCAAATACTCAACCGTTTCCGAGAAAGAGTGATCCACCTCCTTGATGTACTTACTCAAGTGAAACTCTTCACCGAGGTCATAGCTCGCGAATGAGATAGCGCCTCCAGCATGCTCTTCCTCAACATTCCCTAGGAGATTCGCCGCATAGGAAATTTGCGTCTTAACCTCTTTCTTGCAGTAGCCGTAATAATTGTCCGCTATCAATGTGACCACAACGCCACTACTGTCGCGAGAGGTTACTTTGAAAGCTCCTCCATCATTGTATAGGTCGTCTTCAGATTCCCAGTACATGCCATCACGTTTCTGACGCTCTGTTGCTTCGGACATTGGAGGTAATCCCAGTTCCTTTTTGGTAAAGTTCACTAAATGCGGCGCGAGAATAACGCATCCCGTATGACCCGACCAATGTTTCACGTCCAGCCCACTGTCGTTCTCTGACAAATACGGATCACCAGCATTTCCAAAAATGCTTTCCACAAAATCGAGATTGCTCGCAAGATTGCCCGGAGCAAAGAACCGCACTTCCAGACGCTTCTCCTCTGTAACACCTTCCACTTCCGGCTGCACGATGGGCCGCAACATTAACGAGAGGAACAATCGGGCCTTGTCTTCCTGCGTGGAGGTAAACGGCAACTCCAAGAGATCGTCCGGCGGGTTCAAGGCCTTTTCCAAAAGTTTCGCAAATACCGGTAAGGGAACCGATTTCTTGTCCGCAGGAACCGGCAGTCCGCCTTCAGCGACGTGAAACACGCCCTTGGTTGTCCGACGGTCACTAGCAGGATTGTTCAACACGCCCTGTTTGACTCGAAAGCTACTTACGATGCCAGAAACAAAGGAGTCTTCATCCGGCGGAAGGGACAGCGCCCGAGCCAGCCCATGACGCTCCAGTATAAGAGAATCAGTAGGCACCCAAGTACGCTTCTCCACATCCAAATCGCTGAATAGCCGCTCCAAATAGTCCTGGATCCGCTGATCAACGGGACACAAATGCTTTCGAAGAAGCCGGTTTTTTTCCGCGACACTCTGCAGAAGGGACCCCCCGATCTGGAGAAAAGGATAGTCTTTCTCATCCCCAAAAATGGGGTACCCCTTAGAACGAAGTTTGATATTTAGATACTCTACAATTCCCTTTTCATCATAGGAATTTTCACCCGAAACGAGATCAAATCCAATTCGTGATTTCAAATTTTTCCAATCGTTGTTCATAGCCAGTAAAATGGGGATGGTTCAAATCAGTTAGATCATAACGCGATTTTCGCGCCAACGATCAAGACCTAAGCGATTCTTTGGTCTGAATCGTCACATTTGCCGTAAATCACCTCGATAGACTCCCATATTGGGCGACGACTCCAAAGAGATTATCCCTTGAATGCTCAAA
>CALDFV010000034.1 GCA_937942145.1 uncultured Opitutaceae bacterium | reverse complement strand
CGGCCGCTAGGGCCTTGGAATTGACATCGCAGAGAGCGACCACGTTCTCCTGCTCAAGCATATTGAAATGGGCGGTCGCACGACCCCAGCAGCCTATCAAAGCGATATTCAGACGGTTGCCAGGACGATTTTGCCCGAAGAGCGTACCGCTCGGCAGAAAGAGAAGACCCGCACCCGTCGAAGCGGAGGCTGCGAGAAATTGACGACGATTTGGAATAGAAGGGCTTTTCATAATCGAATAAGTTAGAAATCTAATTCCCGTGGGTCAATGAATTTGCAAGCCCACCATTCACAGGTCCAGATTTGGACAATTGTGAGGGTATTATTCGCCGAAAAAGCTAGTTTTCAGGCACGACAAGTCTCGTCTCCGAGAAATGAGTACTTTCCAATTATCCGTAACGCCGGACATTCTAGGCAGCGGCCCAGAAGTGAATCCCCGAATCGTAACCTGGGCTCGTTTAGCGACGATAAGCCGACCTGGGAACGGGGAAAATGATCCCTACTCCGAGGACTATCGAGGCCACTGGAGCGACACACAGGAGTTCTACGTTTTCAATACGCATTTCTTCACAAGAAAAAGCGGCTACGATGGGGCGAAATCGAAAAGCGCCCGTCTAATCATGGAGCGAATCTATGCCTTTGATCGTTTTGGCGAATGGGAGAAAGACCGACCCGTTTTCTTGCTGGGCGATTTCAATGCCCAACCTGGAGGCGAGGTATACAATACCTTCGTGGGAGACGGAAATTCGGACGATCCCTTTAAATTGAAGGACAGCGCCCAGCCAGCCGAAGGAATCGACTGGATTCTATTCAAAGGAAATGTGGAGGTCATCAATTACGAAAAATCAGACTACAACGTGAATGGGATTTACCCATCCGATCACAAACCGGTAATCGCCGATTTCAAGCTGATTGGCGAAAAAGCGAAATAGGGTCTTTGAAATCCTCTTTTAGTGGACGCTGTATTCCTAAAGACAACGCCGCCATCCCTCCCGGTAGAGGCGGATCGGGTACGCTACTTTATAAGGAATTCGAAAAAGGCTCGAGAAACTAGGTACCTCCTATCCAGGCAGCTCCCTTTTTCACGATTCCCCAAAAGATAGCAGAGGAATTAAAGTAGATCACACCAAAACCTTAGATTGGAATAATCTGCCGACAGATAGAATGCTAGAGTCAGACAGCATTCCCTTTCGTGCTACCTGATCCACTTTGAGTACCCCCGATGTCGGGGAACCGTTTCAGGCGATTGCTTAAACGAAGCCGTTTCACTGACAGGTTGACAATTGACCCCTTCGTACTTTTTCGAAATGGGTACTACCTAAATGACAAGATCAATTCTATCAGGGCCAGCGGTGTGGAAAGGCGATGGGCTGTCGCAAAGTCCGGATTGGAAATGGGATTTTGCCAACACCGATCCAAGGGCAATTCGCGAGGCACTGGAGAGTGGCCCTGGAGCGTTGGTGCTGCGCGGTTTTCCTATTGATCAGTACGATCGAGACGAAGCCCGCGAGGCATTTCGGTCCTGGTGTGGCGAGCTAGGGAATTTGCTCGCTCAGAATGAAAAAGGCGACACTGTATTCGACGTTACGGATGCCGGGTTTGGCTCTAGTGATCCACGTATTCGCGGACCGAATACTAGCAAGAAACTTTCATTTCACACGGATCGTTGCGACGTCATCGTTTTTCTGTGCTGGAAGAAAGCCCTAATTGGGGGAGAGAACGAGGTGGTCAGCTCTATGCACCTCTACAACGAGATTGCCAAGAGGCGTCCCGATCTTCTAAAGGTTTTGATGGAGTCGTTTACCTACAAGCGGCACACGGTGGACCTAGGAAATGAAAGCCGCTACTGTCAGCAGCCAATTTTTTCATTCCGCAACGGATTTTTCGCCTGCAGCTTTCTACGGGTCTTGATTGATCGGGCCCATGCCGATCCGGAGCTGCCAGATCTGACCCCACAACAGATCGAGGCCATGGACTTTCTTGAAGTAGTGGCGGGCGAGCCGGGCCAGTCCTGTCGTTTCATGCAAGAACGAGGCGATATTCTAATTCTCAATAACTGGGTGACGCTCCACCGGCGAACCGCGTTCGAGGATGGGGAGAATCCAGAGGAGAAACGCCGGATATTTCGTACGTGGCTCAGCATGCCCAACAGCCGGCCCATCGATGAGCGATTCGAGGCAAATTTCGGGGCTACAGGCGCAGGCAAAGTGAGAGGCGGTTTCCCCGTCTTGCGTGATGAGTAGGCCGAATTTTCGAAAGACCAAATCGGATACAAGCTAGAGTTTCCCCTGCGTCAATTGAGCCTGGACGTTTTCGCAAGGAGCATTTCCTTTAGCTCTTCAACTAATGCCGGGTTTTCTTCTGCCAAGTTCTGAGTTTCCTTCTTGGGAGAGGTGTGATCGTATAGCTCCGCGTAACCGTCTTTGTGAAGGATAAAGCGATAACGATCAGTACGGAGTGTTTGCGCTCTTCCGGTGTAGGCGAGAGCAGTGTGGCCTTTAGCATTTGGCTTTTCGATCTGAGGAAGAAGCGAAGTGCCGTGGGCGAAGTCCGGTTGCTCCAAACCGGTGAGTTCGCAAAGCGTCGGAAAGAGATCGACGGTCTCTACCACCGCGTTCGATTTGGCGCCCGGCTCTTTCATGCCGGGGGTGGAAATGATGAGTGGGGATCGCAGAGCTTCCTCGAAGAGGCAGTGTTTTCCCCAAATGCTGTGCTCTCCCAAGTGCCAACCATGATCGCCCCAGAGCACGACAATGGTGTCTTTGTCCCGGCCGGTTTCCTTTAGTTTGGCGAGGATCTCTCCTACGTGATGGTCGACGTAGCTCACGCAGGCAGCGTAGTGGCGACGCACTTTGTCCGCGTAAGCTTTGTCTTCCCGCGGGTCCTGCCCGTGATGGAAGTACTGGTTCATGAATTCCCCTGAGGCATGCCAGGTGCTTTGCCAGTCCGGCTTCTCTGGATGAGGAATGGGTGGCAACTCGACCCCTTCGTAGGGATCCATGTAGCGCTTAGGCGATCCGAATGGGAGGTGGGGCTTGATAAAACCGATGGCGAGAAAGAAAGGCGTGTGTGATTCGGCCAAATTTTCGAGTTGTTCGAGACCGGCGTCGCCAATCAAACCATCATGGTAATCGGTGTCCTTGCCTGCGGCGCTCTGCATGACTTCCATTTTATTTTCCGAGAAAGACCCGATGGGTTTGATCTCACCGTGAATCAAGGAGTGCATGGCGCCTCGTGGGTGCTTCCATCGGCCGGTGGGCATGAGTTGACGATCCCAGGCACCAGGCATTTCGAGAACGTTATGGTCGTACCAGTCTTCACCGCCCCAACCTCCTGGATGGTGCGAGACTTTTCCGACGGATACGGTCTTATATCCATTTTCCCGAAACCACTCCGGCATGCTTGGAGGAATGGATGCATCGGGGGAATCCAACTTCTCAGCCCGAGCGAAGAGGGATTGATTCCCATAGGGACCGTACTGCCCGGTTAGCATCGTGTAGCGGGAGGCGCCGCAGGTGGGGGCGTTCACGTAGTGATTGTGAAAGGCTCTGCCGGAGGCCGCCAGTCGATCGATGTTCGGGGAGTGAATGTAATCGACGCCAAAGGAATTCAGCTCGGGGCGCAGGTCGTCGACGCAGATGAGCAAAATGTTTTTCTTAGTCAATTCGTGCCCATCAGCTAGTGCAGATTGGGAGCAGATCGAGAAGAGGAGAAGTGCGACAGCGATGGGGGTGTAACGTTTCATTATCAGGATAGGGGAAATTCAATAGTTCCCGTTTTGGGTTCCGGTTAAACTTAAGGAGTGATTTCTCTGTATCAAGGTATAATGCTAATCCGAAAAGTTTCCGAAACTTTTCTGGCCTTTCGAAAAATCGCGAAACAACTCCTCCAGAGGAGCGAATGAAATCACAAAGCGATGTGACTGGATGATCCAGATTGGGCCTTGGGGACTGGGAATCACGGGACGATCTCGTCAATTCGTTTGTAGTTTTCCAATTAACCCATCAAAGTACCTAGAAAGTCCAATAAGTTGCTTTCGAGGTCTTGAAGTTATATTTGAGATTCAAATTTGGGCTTTTGAGTTGAGTAATACCCGGAGCGTATTGCGATACGGATAAACGATTTTTGGACTCAAATAGGACCGACGAACGAAGAAATTGGATTTATAGGACACTTTCTTAATCTCAACTTTCTAATTTTCCGCCGATGACTCGTTCGTTGAAACTGCAAACCGCCCAACGACAACTCCTGTTTGCTCTAGTGGCGGTGATCACGCTAGCCGCCGGACTGCATCCAAAGGAGTTCCGATTTCGCAACAGCGTGGAACGTACTGAGGATGCTGCTGGATTGCACTTCGTCAAATACGGGGTCGCCTACACGGATCCCATTCTCGACGTGACGACGGTGGAGCAATTGAACTTGAACGGTTTCGAGTTGGCGCTGTCGCTCGGTGGGCAGACGAAAGAACAGCGGGGCTTCGCATTCATCGCTCAAATTCATTCAGGGGACCCTGCCACGCAGTTCATTGTGGGACGCTATGCGGATCATTTGATTGTCATGTATGGAGACGACTATAGGCATCGGTTTAAGCGTCCTCGTATATCCACTGTATTGACGAAATCGCAACGAACGGATGGCGTGACTATCGTAATTCGTTCCGACCAGAACGGTTCTTCGATCAAATTGGATG
>CALDFV010000033.1 GCA_937942145.1 uncultured Opitutaceae bacterium | reverse complement strand
ATAGTTAATCATCGACGCTAGCGTCGTACTTTTCCCAGAACCGGTGGGTCCTGTCACAAGGACGAGTCCCCGTGGACGATAAAGCAGGTCCTTGATTTGGTCGGGAATTCCAATGTCCTCTAAATCGAAAAATTCGTTGGGAATCTGACGCAGCACTAGTCCGTAGCTCCCCTTGGCCCTAAGTACGCTTACGCGAAATCGCGACTTGTCCATATAAGCAAAGCCGAAATCGGCGCCGCCTTCGGTCTTCGCTGCTTGCACGTATGAGTCCGCTGTGATCGACTGCATCAGTCTCTCGGTATCAGCGGGGGTCAAGTCCGGTCCATCTACTGAGACCATAGATCCGTGCAATCGCAATGTAGGTGGTTTACCCACTTGAATGTGCAGATCGGAAGCGCCCTCCTCGAATACCAACTCGAGCAATTCGTTCATTTCGTAACTCATAGGATGTCTATCGGCTAGAATTAGGGATTACTGAACAAATAGCCCAATGGAACGAGGGCTCGTCATTCATAAAATGGTTAAACCAATGTAGGTTCATCTACGGTGACTGACAAGACTTCCTCTATGGAGGTTTGACCAGCGAGCACTTTGCGTACTCCGTCCTCCCGCATCGTCCTCATTCCCAACTCTTTAGCAATACTTCGCATCTGAGCGGCGGTCCCCCCCGTATAGATCAGCTTTTCGATTTCCTCATTGATCTCGAATATCTCAAAGATCCCGAACCTGCCTTTCACACCTTGATTATGGCATTTTGGGCAACCGGCACCTCTCATAAAACGAGCGTCCCGAATAGATTCCCGTTCTAAGCCAATGGCCAGCAGCTCCCTTCGCGTCGGCTCGTGCGGTTGCTTGCAGTCCGGGCATATACGTCGAACCAGCCGTTGGGCCATTGAAGCCCTTAGGGAAGTCGCTACCAAATAAGGCTTTACGCCAATATCAACCAGCCGAGTCACCGCGGACGGAGCGTCATTGGTGTGAAGTGTGCTCAAAACCATATGACCCGTCAAAGACGCATTGATAGCGATCTCAGCCGTCTCTCGATCCCGAATCTCACCCACCATGATTATGTTCGGAGCCTGGCGCAGCATGGCTTTAAGAGCCGCCGCGAACGTCATCCCTATTCTTTTGCGCACCGGTACTTGATTGATTCCCGGCATCTGGTATTCGATCGGGTCTTCGACCGTAATGATTTTGCGGTCCGGCTTGTTAACGTAATTCAAGCAACTGTATAGAGTCGTCGTCTTCCCCGATCCCGTCGGACCAGTCACGAGCAAGATCCCGTCAGGAAGGGTTACAAGCCGCTCAAAAGTATCCTGATCATCACTGAAAAACCCTAACTCCGGCAGCCCTTTCATGAGGCCTGTTTTATCCAAGATCCGCATGACAATACTCTCACCGTAAGCCGTAGGTAGAGATGAGACCCGGAGATCGTAGTCAATTCCCTCCACGCGAACTTGAATCCGGCCATCCTGTGGAAGTCGCTTTTCCGCAATACTCAAACGTCCCATGACCTTGATACGGGAAATCACCGGCAACTGGAGGCGTTTCGGGGGTGGGCTAGCCATCTCCTGCAACTCGCCGTCAATCCGAAACCTCACTCGAAAACGCGTGTCCAAGGGCTCCAGATGTATATCGGAAGCCCTCCTCCGAATGGCTTCTGCGATGATTACCTGCACCAATCGGATTATGGGCGCATCCGATTCGTCAGGCCCATCCTGCTCAACGTCCAAAGTCTCATCGCGAACCTGGACCGAGACATCCTCGCTTTTCTCCTCGTCGATCTCGCTCGCGCCAAGGCTATTTCGGTCGTAGCGAGTGTTTATCGCTTCTTCAATTTGCCTGCCATCTGCGAGGACAGGTTCGATAGGGGTCTTAATCAAATGGGACAGTCCGTCGAGGGACTCTACTTCAAGCGGATTCGCAATCGCTATCAGCAACGAACCGTCCACAAACTCGAGAGGGAACACTCGAAATTGCCGGGCAATCGTTTCCTGCAAATAGTCATCCGGATCTTTGGGGAGATCGAGCTCGGTAAAGTCGACGAACCGCATGGCAAATTCGTCTGCCAGCAACCGGTAAACCGTTTTCCTTTCAACAAAGCCTTTTTTAACGAGTTCCTCAAATAATCCGTTTGGGTCTACCCGTTCACTGCCCTCTTCCAAAATCCGCAACTGCTCTTTGGATACAAGACCCTTCCGAACAATGAGTTGTATGATGAGAGCGGAATCGGACATAGAGTGAATTAAAGATAGAGAATGGATCGCATTTGACAAAGCCTAATTACATGCACGCCAATCCGAACCAGAAACCTCCATCCTTCCCTACTTCAGCGACATGAGGAATTCCGCATTCGACTTGGTCGCTTTCAACCGCTTGATGAGCATCTCCATCGCTTCCACGCCAGGCACTCCCTGCATCACGCGACGGAGACCATACACCTTTTCCAATTCCTGCGGATGATAAAGGAGCTCCTCCTTCCGGGTTCCGCTGCGCTCAAAATTGATCGCGGGGAAAACACGCTTATTGATAAGATCGCGGTCAAGGTGTATTTCCATATTGCCCGTACCTTTGAATTCCTCAAAGATGACTTCGTCCATTTTACTTCCCGTATCCACAAGGGCGGTACCCATGATCGTCAAACTGCCGCCTTCCTCAATGTTGCGAGCCGAGCCAAAAAACCGTTTCGGCTTTTGCAGCGCAGTTGCCTCTATACCACCACTCATGATTTTGCCGCTATTACTGGCGAGGGCGTTATAGGCACGAGCCAAGCGTGTAATCGAATCAAGCAAGATGACAACATCCTTGCCTACTTCCACCATTCGTCTTGCCTTTTCCACTACCATCTCGGCCGCATGGACATGGCTTGACGGTGTCTCGTCAAAGGTTGAGCTGACCACTTCGCCCGTCACTTTGCGACGAAAGTCCGTCACTTCCTCGGGACGCTCATCGATGAGCAAAACGATTAAATGGGCATTCGGGTAGTTTTCCTGCACGGAATGGGCGAGCCCCTGAAGCAATATTGTTTTTCCAGTACGAGGAGGCGCAACGATCAATCCCCTTTGCCCTAGGCCAATCGGAGTAAGGATGTCAAAAGCTCGCATGGAGACGTCTTTCTTGCTATTGCTTGGTAGAGGCGTCTCTAGCACAAAGCGCTCCGTAGGGTAATAGGGAATTAGGTCTTCGAAAGGGGGTACCTTATCGATAGACTCGGGTTCTCCGCCCATTACGGATACGATCTTGATTGAAGCAGGACAACGCTCTCCTTCCTGAGGAGCGGTTGCGATCACCTCGATTTCATGACCCCTTTTCAAACTGTAGTGGTTGATCAAGGATGCTGGAACATAAACACTTTCCGGTTTAAGCTGATAATTGCTAGCCGCATGCACCACAAATCCGTGCCCTTCGTCGGAGACATCTAGAAAACCGGCGTCTTTGAATTGCAGCTTCTTCTCCGCTGCCAGTTTAAAGATCTCCTCAATGATCTGCTTTCGGCTTGGTTTCTCTTCAAAGACCACTCCTAGCGCTTCCGCACCCAGGCGACCTTGATCGATTGAAAGTTCGTACAACTCGGAGAGATCAACCGGGTTCTCAATTTCACCCAACTCGTCCAGAATCGCTTTTACGTCCTCAAACTTCTTATACCGGGCGGCGTCTGGCAGCACTCCGCCCACGTGGTCGGTTTCTTTTGGAGGCAAAGGCTGCTTCCAACCTCCTCCACCTTTCCGGTCTTGCTGATTTTGACGATGCCCACCTTTTTGGTTTTTGGATCGATTTTTCTGATTGGGATGCTGACCTTGCTTGTTCTGGTGTCGATTTCCGCCTTGGTTTTTGTGGCGGTGCGGTTGATTCTTTTTGTTAGAGTGTTTTTCGCGATCCTCATTGCCGGTGCGCTTATCGTCTCTGTCACTACCCGTATCGGAATGAGAGGATTTTTCTGGCGCATCGCTATCTCCCTTCTCCTCTGGCACATCGGGAACCACTTCGATTTTATCGACATCGTCAAAATGCGAGCCCCTACCCTTAAAATCTACGGGGCGAAATTCGGAGCTTTCCTCTTTCGGTGGCGCGGATTCCGTTTTCAGTTCCGCAGATGGCTCACTCTTTAAACCTGCGTCCGGCGCCTTTTCCTTGGCGATTTTCTTCGCGACCTTCTTGGCCGCTTTGCGAGCCGCCTTACGGGCTACTTTCTTAGGTGGCTTGGGACTATCGCCCAAATCCAATTCAGCAGGAACGTTTGATTCGTTCGTATCTTCAGATTCGCTAGACATAGGAGGATTGGTATAACCTTCACTTGGAGGAGCGCGCCACATCGGCTGACCGCTTCCAAAAAGATGGTCGATGGGTAGTGTCGAAAATTATAGTCGCGTGAGCAGCGTTTTGATTTGGTCTTCCAGAAATTCGAGGGATCCCTCATTGAGCAGTACAAAATCGGCATTCTCCGCCTTTTGGGAGAGCGGCATTTGTCGATTAATGCGCGCCAACGCCTGAGCTCGGCCTATGCCTTTTTGCTCTAAACGTTCGACCTGCGAATTAAGATCACTGAACACGCAAATGGTAAAATCAACCCTATTCTGCAGGTTTTTTTCAAAGAGCAAAGGGATCTCCAAAATCCAATGCGCCTCTTGATCCGATGCGACTGCCCCCTCCCAGGCCTCTCGAACCTTTGGGTGCATGATATCCTCGAGAGCTTTGAGTTTCTCGTCATCGCCAAACACAATCGATCCCAGCAATGAACGGTTCACCCCGCCATTGCTTGAAATCACTTTCGGCCCGAACACATCCACCACCTTCCGAATAGTCGCAGGATCGCTCTCCAGCAGATCATGCACGATCTGGTCACTGTCGAGACGCCTGAAGCCACGCTTTTCGAACATTCGACTCGCCGTGGACTTCCCGCATCCCATTCCTCCTGTCAAACCGACAACCATACGGGCTAGGGTGACCAATTCAGCCGGTTCGACAACAACGATTATTGCTACCTTCTTGAAAGCTAAACCGCCACTGAAACTCGGTGAGTGGATCTGAATTCCACTATCCAGAATCCCTTTCATCTTGCTAATTCGCCGGTGACAGAATCGGATTACAATCACTGTTAACCCCATTTCCACCTCAATCCAATGCTAGCTACCGTCAAAAGCGCCGCTTTGCAGGGCATCGAAGCCGTCCCCGTTCTCGTCGAAGTCAACTCTGGCGAAAGCGGAGATCCGCGACTGATTATGGTCGGTCTACCTGACACCGCGGTGAAGGAATCTGACGACCGCGTTTTCTCCGCCTTGGCAAACTCAGGATTTCGCAAACCCCAAACCCGAACCACTATCAACCTCGCTCCCGGCGACCTGAAAAAAGAAGGTCCCATGTACGACCTCCCTATCGCGTTGGGAATCCTAGAGTCAACTGGTCAGATGAGCGCCAGTGGGCGCTTCGAGAAGTTTACGATCGCCGGCGAGCTCAGCCTATCCGGTGCAGTCAGAGCAATAAGAGGAGGTTTGGCATTCGCGATACAGGCCCAGGCAAAGGGACAGCGCGGAGTCATTCTTCCCGTAAAATCTGCCCGTGAGGCTGCTTTGGTAAGGGGTATCGAAGTCTACGGCGTGGAGACCCTGGACCAGGCCAAACGTTTTCTTGAAGGGGAGCTTCAACTCACCCGATTTAACCATTCGAGTCTGTTTGACCAGAAGGCCCAACCAACTGGTCTTGATTTCCTTGATGTAAAAGGACAAGAACAGGCTCGTAGAGCAGTAGAGATTTCCGTCGCTGGAGGACACAATTTTCTGATTATCGGCCCACCCGGCTCGGGTAAGTCGATGATCGCTAAACGAATTCCTACCATCATGCCAGATCCCACCCTCGAGGAATACCTGGAGATCCTGCAAATCCAGTCTGCCTCGGGGGCGACCAAACGGTGGGATACTTTGGAGAAGAAGCGACCCTTCCGATCACCTCACCACACCATTAGCGATGTCGGTCTGCTGGGTGGCGGCGCCATTCCCGGACCCGGGGAAATCTCCCTTGCCCACAACGGCGTACTATTTATGGACGAGCTACCTGAATTCAAGCGCTCGGCACTGGAAGTGATGCGACAACCCTTAGAAGACGGGCAAGTGACCATTTCCCGATCTGCTGGCAAGGTCACCCTGCCCTGCAATTTTATGCTGGTCGCCGCCATGAACCCTTGTCCCTGTGGCTACCTAGGTTCCCGCCAAGGAGATTGTTCTTGCTCCCCAATTCAAGTGCAGCGCTACCGCAGCCGCATCAGCGGCCCTTTGCTTGACCGGATCGACATTCATGTTGAGGCGCCTGCCCTCAGTATCGAAGAATTGAGGACATCCGATAAAGGCGAAAGCTCAGAAGTCATGAGGCAGCGAATCTCTGCCGCTCGCGAAATACAGCAGAGACGGTTTCACCACACGGACTACGTCACCAATTCCAGCATGTCGGAATCCGCCATCGAAACCCATTGCGCCATCACGCCTCAGATGGGATCCATCCTGCAAACTGCAATGGAGAAACTCAACCTCTCAGCCCGTGCCTACAATCGCATCCTGAAAGTCGCCCGAACCATCGCCGACCTCGCGGAATCCGATGCCATACAGCTCAACCACCTGACCGAGGCAATCCAATACCGTAGCCTGGATCGCACGACGCGGGTGTGATAAAACGCAGAAAACGGGCCCCCGCTGAAAGCAATCTAACCAAATATTTCGCCGTCTACGAAGAATCGTTTCAGTTCAGCTTCGGACGTTTCGGGACCGTCGGAGGCGTGGACCACATTGCGCATCATGTCGGTGCCAAAATCGCCGCGGATTGTTCCTTTGGGAGCCTTTGAAGAATCGGTGGGGCCAAGCAGATCGCGCACGCGCTGGATTACGTTTTCACCCTGCAGAGCTAGCATAACTACTGGGCGCGAGCTCATGAATTCCTCGATCTCCGGAAAAAAAGGCAAGTCCGCCACATGGGCATAATGCTCACGAAGGATGGAGGACTCTAATTGTACCATTTTAGTGGCGACAATTGAGAAGCCCTCGCTTTCAAAACGTTGCAGTACCTGGCCAGCGAGACCTTTTTCCATGCAATCGGGCTTGAGAATAATGAAGGTTTTTTCCATCGAATTGTACTCGTTGATTATAAGATTCTAATTCGCCTCTCTCGGCCAACGATGATTTCTAATAAGTTTTAAAAACTAGCGAAGCATTCTGACCTCCGAATCCCAGGCTATTGCTCATAGCGACAGAGATTTTCGCTTCCCGCGCTTCGTTAGGCACGTAGTCTAGATCGCAATCAGGATCTGGCTCCTGATAATTAATCGTCGGCGCCAGCATTCCCGTCTCCAACATCCGCACACAGGCCACGCTTTCCACTCCACCTGCCGCACCGAGTAAATGACCGGTCATGGACTTGATGGAACTCATGGGAACGTTCTTCACATGCTCACCGAAGAGAGTTTTGACCGCCATGGTCTCGAACCTGTCATTGTAGGGCGTGGACGTTCCATGAGCATTGATGTAATCAACGTCAGTTGTATTCAGCTGCGCGGAATGCAATGCTCGCTTCATGGCTCCAATAAGTCCCTTTCCCTCTGGGTGCGGTGCCGTGATATGATTCGCATCGCAAGAAGCTCCGTACCCTACGAGTTCACAGTGAATTTTCGCGCCCCGCTTTCTCGCGTGCTCAAGCGTTTCCAGCACAACAACGCCAGCTCCTTCTCCCATAACGAATCCGTCCCGATTCAAGTCGAAGGGACGGCTTGCGTGCTCGGGATCGTCATTGTTTGTGGACATAGCTTTCATCGAGCAAAATCCCGCGTAGCTCAGGGAAGTAATTGTGGCTTCACTACCACCGGCAATCATTACATCCGCTTCGCCCAGACGAAGCGTCTTAAGAGATTCACCAATCGAGTGGGCACCCGTAGCGCAAGCGCTGACAATGGAAAAGTTTGGCCCCATCGCCCCCAGCTCGATCCCTATGACTCCTGAAGCCATATTGGAAATCAAAGCGGGAATCATGAAAGGAGATACTTTACGCGGACCTCCCTCGATCAGCTTGATGCAATTCTTTTCGATGGTATCCATCCCACCAATGCCCGACCCAATGAATACACCCACTCGGTCCGGGTCCTCCTGGTCCATGTTCAAGCCTGCATCCGCTACGGCTTGCTTGGTGGCGGCAAAAGCAAAATGGACAAAGCGGTCATTGCGACGCGCTTCTTTCGGATCCATGTAGTTGGTGGCGTCGAAATCCTTGATTTCTCCACCAATCTTGCAGGAAAACTTTTCAGTATCGAAAGACTCAACTTTGCTGATGCCATTCTTGCCGTCGAGAAGGCCCTGAAAAAAGGAGTCCACCCCCAGTCCGAGCGGAGTGATAGCTCCTAGACCGGTTATAACTACACGTTGGCTGTCCGCCAGCTCAGTCATAAATACGTCTCGCGAGTGTCGGGCACCAGAAAGGGGATTCTAGCGCCAAGTTAGGGATAGGGAAGTGGGTTAAGCTCCCGCTTTCTCTTTAATGTAAGAGGTGACGTCGCCGACCGTCTGCAGCTTTTCCGCGTCAGACTCCGGGATTTCACCTTGGATCTCGTCTTTAAACTCTTCTTCAAAGGCCATAATCAACTCAACGGTGTCGAGTGAATCGGCTCCAAGATCATCGAGGAAGGAGGCTTCCGGCGTGATCTGCTCTTCGTTAACGTTGAGCTGGTTTACGATGATTTCTGAGACTCTTTGTTCGATGCTTTTTTCGTCAGCCATTTTCTAGACAGATTAGTAATAAATTAAACTCAGGAGGCATCACATAGCCATGCCGCCGTCAACGGTAAAAACTTGCCCTGTGACATAATTCGCTTCCTCAGAAGCCAAATAGGCGACCATATTCGCGATATCACTGGCCTCCCCCATCCGCTTAAGCGGGATCATGGGGAGCACCAAATCCAGGGCTGCATCGGCCATTTTAGAGGTCATATCGGTCTTAATGAACCCTGGAGCGACACAATTTACCGTAATTTTTCGGGACGCTAATTCTTTGGCCAAGCTCTTCGTGAAACCGATCATACCCGCTTTCGCCGCAGCGTAGTTGGTTTGGCCCGCATTGCCCATAATCCCGGATACCGACGAAATATTGATGACTCTGCCCCAACGTTTTCGCGTCATTGGGCGGGCGAGCCCTTTAACCCAGTAAAAGCAGCTGTTCAGATTCGTGTTGATTACGCTCGTCCAGTCGTCCTCCGACATGCGGAAAAGTAGGTTGTCCTTGGTGATGCCTGCATTGTTGACCAGAATGTCGATATTCTCGTATTCGTTCAGCAACTCTTCGCTTGCCGCCGCAACCGCGGCCGAATCAGACACATCAACCGCCTTTGCGATCGCTTTTCCACCCGCATCGTTGATCGCTTGCGCCGCTTCGCCACAGGACGATTCCGAATAGGAAACGCAAATTACGGTCACGCCCGCTTTCCCAAGCTCCTCTGCAATCGCGCGACCGATCCCCCGACCGGCACCGGTTACCAATGCCACTTTGTTTTCAAATGTAAGACTCATAATTTCCTATCTCGAATACGCTCTAAAGCGCTAAATAACTGCTAAGTAAAACCAAAGCGAACAGTCCAAAGTTCTCGAAGCGCTTAGGCAATGTTAGTTTTCAGCGAAAAACGCGCGTAATCCCTGCTTCCGCTTGCTCTCACTGGTCGGGACCATCTTTATTTCATCAAAGATTGCAAGCAACTCGGTCAATGAAATTAACGCGTTTTCAAGCAAGGAAAACCACTACATCTTCGCTCCGACCTTGGGGCACCGCGCAATTCCAAAAATGGCAACTACAACTAACTCGCTGCGACTTCAAAAATATCTGGCTGACATGGGCGTCTGCTCGCGACGAACAGCGGAAGTCCTCATCCGTGATGGATCGATCATGGTCAATGGCAAGATCGCCCAGATTGGCGATAAAATTGAACCAGGAATCGACGAAGTCATTTACGAAGGGCAGCGGATTCGGCATCGCAAGCAAGGTCAGGTTGTATTCGCTTTGAACAAGCCCAAAGGGTTCATTTGCAGCAACGACGATCCACACAACGACCGCACTGTTTTCGATCTCATTCCCAAGGACTATCAAAGCCTTCGACTTTTCTGCGCGGGAAGGCTCGACAAGGAAAGCGAAGGACTCGTCATTCTGACCAATGACGGAGATTTGGCAAACCGACTGATGCATCCGTCGAATCTCGTTGTGAAACGCTACCAGGTATCTCTAAAACAACCAT
>CALDFV010000032.1 GCA_937942145.1 uncultured Opitutaceae bacterium | reverse complement strand
GCATGAAAGTCTCCTGATTGCTCTATCAAGCGGTTTCACGCAATACGGATATGGATGGGTGCAACTTGAGGCGGATGAGGTTGAAGAAGAGGAGTACGATCGGTCGATCGAGCTGAGAGATCGTGCAAAGGGGCTTTATTTTAGGGCGAAGCGATATGGAATGCGGGCTCTGGAAGTTTCGTATCCGGAATTCGAGGAAGCCTTGAGAGCGGATTCGGAGTCGGCGCTCAGTCGTCTCTCGAAAGAGGACGTTGAGACCCTCTACTGGACGGGATTGTCATGGGCTGCTGCGGTTTCCCTTTCTCTTGAGGACCCTGCGACCCTAGGTGATTTGGCTTTGGCGGAAGCCATAATGGAACGCGCGTTTGAATTGGATCCGGATTGGGAATTTGGGACATTGCATGGGTTTTTCATCACCTATGAAATGAGTCGTATCGGAGGTGAGGGAAACCCGATTGAGAGCGCAACGAGCCACTTCACAAAAGCAAAGCAATTGTCAGGGGGCAATATGGCGTCTATCTATGTCGCCTACGCGGAATCCGTCGCAGTTGCCAAAGAAGACAAGGAACTGTTCGTTGCTTTGCTGAACCAGGCGCTGTCAATTGACTTGGATGCTCGTCCCGATTGGCGGCTTTCCAACTTGATTTATCAAAGAAGAGCAAAATGGCTCTTAACCCGACTGGACTGGTTGTTTTTTTGAGGTTTCGAGCCCTTAAGTGAATTGTTGAAAAGGGATTACAAAATTCATGATTCCAACCGCGGTAGGTAGGATGGAGGCCCTATTCGTTTGTGATATTACTTAAATAATGAAACGATTCTAGCAATCTGGTGTTTCATTATACATTGACCTTGAGCTTCTCTCTGAGTCGATAGAACGACATCATGCATCATGACCTTTTCAACTCCATTCAAACGTAGCCTCCTAGCCGCTTCTTTACTGGCGATATTTTCGACTTTCTCGGGATTGGGCGCTCCCTTGCGGCTGGCAACCTTGGCCCCCAAAGACACGTCCTTTGACAAAACCCTTCGGAAGATGGGGCAAGAGTGGAAGGCGGGTACAAATGGCAAGGCAAGCTTGATCGTTTACGCGGGTGGAAGCCAGGGAAGTGAGAGCGAATTGATTAAAAAAATGCGGATCAATCGTTTGCACGCGGCCTTGCTCACAGGAATCGGTCTTTCTGAAATCGATGAAAGCGTGGCAATATTCCAGAAGGTTCCGCTCTTGTACCGAAACTTTGGCGAGCTCGAGCATGTAATGGAAAAAATGGCTCCGGCGCTTGAGGAGAGAATTTTGAGTAAAGGGTTTGTGGTACTTTGCTGGATTGACAGCGGTTGGGTGCATATATTCAGCAAGAAGCCCATCCTGACGCCCGAGGATATGCGTGAGTCGAAATTATTCACCTGGGCAGGGGACCCTAAGCAAACGGATCTCCTAAAGAAAATGGGATTTCGGCCTATTGCTATAGACAGCACGGAGATCGTTTCCAGTTTGACCACCGGGTTGATCGACACCGTTCCTATGCCGCCTTTTTACGCGCTCGCTAGCCAGACTTATAGCACAGCTCCCTACATGCTGGATTTTAACTATACGCCGATAACGGGGGCGATCGTGATTACGAAGGCCATGTGGAATCGATTCTCTCCCGAGGAGCAGAATGCGATGAAAGCCGCTGCGGTTGAAGCGGGAAAGGAGATGACTGCATCTGGCCGGAACGAAAGTGAAGAATCCATCAGGGTCATGGTTGATAGTTGGAATTTAAAGAGTCAGGAAATGAATGATGACTTAAGAAGCAAGTGGCAGGCCGTCTCGACAGAAGCCTATGGTCATATTCGCGACAACACGGTACCGGGTGAGATCTGGGATCGAGTGACTCAGATTTTGACGACCTACCGGGCCGGCGCTAACTAAGCTACCTTGCTTGAGAATAGGCTTTTGTCTTAGCATTCTCTTCTACCGCGGATGAATCTTCGGTCGTTTTAGCACGCTAGCTTTCCCCTTGCGTTTCAATAAGCGAACACTAGCAATTTCTCGTGGAAAATGCGGACGACCCCCCTTCGCCGAATCAAAATAGCCAATCTGAAAATTTGGGATGGGCTACGAAGAGCCACGCGATCTGGGCCTCAACGGAAAATTGGCTGATTTCAACTGC
This sequence comes from uncultured Opitutaceae bacterium, assembly GCA_937942145.1. GTDB lineage: Bacteria > Verrucomicrobiota > Verrucomicrobiia > Opitutales > Opitutaceae > Pelagisphaera. The sequence goes on along the minus strand of CALDFV010000032.1, from coordinate 36,810 downwards.
CTTGGGACTGATGATGGCGCTCCCGCTTTTGGAAATTGCTTTGCGGCGTTTCAATTCGGGAGTTTCTGGATCAGCTGAAATGCTGCAGCATCTTGTCCTTTTTGTCGCGATGGCAGGAGGGGCGATCGCGGCGAGAGAAAATCGGCTGCTTTCTCTCTCCACTTTTACCGCATTCCTGAAAGGGCCTTGGGCGACTGCGGCTCGATCACTTAGCGCCTCAGTCTCCGTTTTCGTGACCTTTGCCATAGGAATAGGGTGTTACCAATTTATCAATACAGGTGGCATTGGTGATGAAGTCTTGTTCTTTGGGGTTCCGGTGTGGGTATTTATGGCTGTTATGCCTGTGGGGTTTGCTCTACTGGGATTGAGAATAATCTGGTTTAGCGGTTCCTCGTGGTATTTGCGCCTGATCCCGGTTATGGCTGGGGTCGCTCTGTACTTTTTTTGTACCCATTCCTTTGAAGACGTTGAGGGATTTGTTTGGCCGTTGATTGCGCTGCTCATTCTGGCCACGATCGCGGGCGCGCCACTCTATGTCGCGATAGGAGGTATGGCCTTGATCATGAACTGGGGCTGGAGTGGGTATTTCCCAGAAGAGCGAGTTGAGATAACGATCCAAACCCAGTCCCAAACGCTTTACGGATTTATTAGTAACCCTTTACTGGTGACGCTTCCGCTTTTTACTTTGGCGGGATACTTTCTTGCTCAAGGGGACTCATCGAAGCGCCTGATCAGGCTGATACATTCCATATTCGGTGGAGTCCGTGGAGGAGCGGTAATCGTGACCGTTCTGGTCTGCGCGTTTTTCACTACATTTACCGGAGCCTCAGGAGTGACGATCCTGGCGCTCGGAGGACTTTTGATGCCGGTGCTGCAATCTGCTGGATACAGTGAACGCTCTAGCATTGGCATGCTTACAGGCGCGGGGTCGCTTGGGGTTCTTTTCCCACCCTGCCTGCCATTGATTCTGTACGCTGTAGTGGCCACCAACACCAAGCTGGTGAGCCTTTCGCTTACCGATGTCTTTATGGGGGGCGCGATACCCGGAGCGCTGTTGGTCTTAATGACGATCGCTTGGGGTGTATGGAAACAGCCGCAAGCCAGTATCGTTCGAGCTCCGCTTGATTGGGTGGAAATTCGAAAGGCGTTTATCGGCGCGTTGGGAGAATTATTCTTACCCATCGTGGCTCTGTTTGCCCTGTTCAGCGGCTTTGCCACTCCGATCGAGGCCGCATCGGTATCAGCCTTCTACGCGTTCCTGCTTTACTTGGTGGATGCAAGATGGGTCCGTAAAGCGCGGATACGGACTGAATTGCCACAGATGATGTCAGAATGCGGTCTCCTCGTTGGAGGGGTGTTGCTGATTCTGGGAGTGGCTATGGGTCTGACAGACTATCTCATCTTCGCCATGATTCCTGATCAAATGGTCGACTGGGCTCAGGCAACGATTGAATCTAAGCTCCTTTTTCTTTTGGCGCTAAATGGAGCTCTCATACTAGTGGGCTGTTTGATGGATATCTTTTCGGCCATCATTGTGATTGTCCCGCTCATCGTTCCGCTCGGTGTTGTTTTCGGTATCGATCCTATTCACCTTGGAATCATCTTTCTCGCCAACTTGCAATTGGGCTACCTGACGCCCCCCATCGGGATGAACTTGTTCTTGGCGTCCTACCGCTTTGGCAAACCGATGTCGGAGGTGATCAAGGCGTCTCTGCCGTTATTGGCGGTATTTGTAATTGGAGTGTTGCTGATTACTTACGTACCTTTCTTGACGACTTGGCTGCCGGGTTTGTTCAAGTAGTGTACCGATGAATATCGTTTTATTCGAGAAGAACGAAACCGGCACTCGATTCGCAAGAAACGACATCCGAATCAATCACGTAACCGAAATTCTGGAACGAAAGGTGGGAGACAGCTTTGATGCCGGAATAGTCAATGGAAAGAGCGGAAAGGCAATTCTCTCTCAAATAGGGGAGAAATCCGTTGAGCTACAATTTGAGCTGGACCGAGAGGATCCGCCATTGCCACCGATTGACGTCATCGTTGGATTGTCGCGTCCCCAAACCAATCGGAAGATCTTGCAAGAGGCCACTACGGTTGGAGCGCGAAGCCTAACCTTTGTCTCGACCGAAAGGGGTGAACCCTCCTATGCAAACTCGAAGTTGTGGAGGACAGGAGAATGGAGGCGGCATGTTGTCGCGGGTGCGGCCCAGGCGTTCAGCACTCGTATCCCATCCGTTGTATTCGGAATCTCCTTAGAAGAGGCAATCGCTCAATTGGACTGCGGTGGCGAAAGGATTGCCCTGGATAACTATGAAGCGAAGCACCACTTGGCAGACATTCCATTTTCTCAAAGCTCTATTGTTATTGCCATAGGTTCCGAGCGCGGTTGGACGAGTTTGGAAAGAAAGGCGCTGAGAGCTGAGGAATTTGAATTGGCCCATCTTGGCGATCGGCCGCTTCGCACCGAAACCGCTGTAGTCGCAGGTCTCTCACTTTTGAACCATCGATTGCGAAGCTAGAGTTCGATTTGGAGATTTCGGTGATTCACTATTACGAGCCGGCTGTTCCGATGATATTGATCAAGCCCTTTTGTAAAGGCATGCAGTTGGCTGGTTGTTTCCCTTCCCGAGTCGCTTTTTCAAAATCCAGCCTTCGGGAATGATTTCTAGGTTCCCTGGCATTTCAAATACAACGAGGCCATTATCACTCAATGCACGATCCAATGCGGCGAAGAGTTTTGGGGCTGAATGGGTAATTGCATCGTAAGGAGGATCCACGAAAATGATGTCGTAATTTTCGTCTATCTGCCCAACGGTCTTCACCGCGTCGCCCTGAATCACTTTTGCGATTAAATTAGGCTCCCCCATACTCTTGGCGACAATCCGCAAATTATTCTTGATCATAGTGCAGGCGTTTCGGTTCAGCTCGATAAAGCAGCAGGAGCCGCTACCGCGGCTTAGCGCTTCGAGACCGTAGGAACCGGTACCGGCATAAAGATCGCAAACGCGAGCATCGACTACGGTTTGTCCCAAGCTCGAAAAAATCCCCTGTCGCAATCGATCCATAGCAGGACGATGGACCGATTTTTTGGACACACGAAGTTCAACCCCTCGAGCTTTGCCGCCAGAAATACGCATTGAGACGCTAGCGAGGGGGGCTCAACAAGCTTTCGCTAATGGCGTTGGCCCGTTGAGCGTTTTCTACGAGCTGGTTATTTAGACGATTGTTGAAATAGGAGTGAGCAATCATCGCGGGAATACCAATACACAGACCGGTAGCGGTTGTAATCAGAGCCTCTCCAATGTCACCCGCTAGTAGCTCCGGCCGACCCATGCCGCCAGCGGACATTGTTTGAAAGGCCCCAATCATTCCGCTAACCGTTCCGAGCAGCCCTATCATGGGGGAAACCGTTGCAATCACATTAATGTAGTGTATCCATTGTCCAATGCTGTGTTCCTCCAGTTCAAAATGTTCCTGAATAGTCTCCTCTACCTTCTCGCGATCCGTTTCCCGGTTTTCCGCGTTTAGTTTTGGGAGTGCCGCGGTGAATGCTTTCCCTAGAAGAGTAGGTTCCTGTTTGGCTGCAGCGAGCGCTTCTTCGAGCTTCCCGCTTCCGCACAATGATTGCATTCGGGTCCCGAAGAATTCTGTGCCAAAACGCGAGGGATTGGTCTCTCGTAGGCTGTGGATTATAAGATAGGTTAAAGCCAATGAACAGATCCCAAGAGGAATCATCGCCCAGCCGCCTTGCTCTATCATATTCCACAGAGTCGAGCTCTTAACCTTGGTGGCATTGTCATCTTGCCCCAATAGCTCTGAGCTAAGAAGCAGGGAGCCAGAAAGGACCAGTGTGTGTGTTATGGATGTGCGCATGGTTTGGATTCCGAGTTCAAGGTGCGCCGACTACTTTGAGTAGGTCGTTTGATGCGTTGGAAGACGAGCTCTCTTTCAACGAAGGGTTGGAAGATCGAATCGTTTCGTGGTTTTCAAGTTTGGTTAGGATATCAGCTTTGTCTGAATCAATGGGCCAATTCAGTTTTCTAAATTTCATGTCGGTGTAAAGTTTGAGAGCGTATTCGTAGTCATTGAGTTGATAGGCCGAGAATACCGCAATTTCGTAGGCGCTTTCAATGAATCTAGGAGCGTTGGGTTTTGTAAAGACGATCGGATTTAGGGCAAGCCAAAGAGCATCCTCTATTTGACCCTCATTCAAGGATTTTTCCGCGAGAACGCACCAGGGCAATGCGGTTTGACTAGCAGACTTTCCAGAGTCGATCCACCGCTTGCTGTAAAACACTGCTTCATCCAATTCGCCAACGTTTTTAGCCGCCACAATTTGAAGTTCATCAAGTTGGTCTATAACTTCGTTCGCTCGGAGTTTGGTTCTCCATAGTTTAGCCCGATCGAGAGCATCAGAAGCCCTTCCAGACTGGATGTAGGACTCCATTAGCATAGCGAAAAGCGTTTCGTCGGAATGTGAAAGAAGTTCCAGGTAGGGTAGACGTTTTCTCACTAGGCTTTCTAGGAGAATAGTCGTTTGATAGGGGTCGCTGGCCGGGTATTGCTTAATGGCTTCGTCTTTCTGATCGGAATCCGAAAAATGGATACCCACTATTTCATCCGGATTAAGGCGTATTTCAGCTTTGCTCTGGCCTTCAGAAATGGTGAGAGTCACATAGATTGACTGTCGGCCAGACAATACACCATGGACGGTTTTCCCGTTCGCTAGTTCAATTGAGTCGGTTACCGGAAAAGCCGTGGAGAGAAAGGTTAGCAGCATGAAGGCCCAAGTGAACGTTTTCATGATTTTTGTTCCTTTCCCTGAGCTTCACTAAGTCGTGAGTAAAGGCCTTTAGCTATCTTGAATTGCTCGGTCTGTCTGTATTCCTGACGTCCTAGAAATTCGTCCAGGATCTCGATGGCTTTCGCATTTTCCTCGATCTGGACCAAATATTCGGCGCTGGCCAGATAGCCCTTTGCGGCTGCATCCGTAATTCCTGGGTAAAGAGTGAAAACGCGCTGGCAGTAGGCAACGGCCTGTTTGGGGTGACCCTGCAAATCCTTGAGCCTGGCGAGAGAAAGCAGGCTTGTCGCCTTTTGTTTGCTACTCGCCCATCTAAACGAGAGAATGGTCTCGAAAGCGACTTGCGCAGCAGCGTATTCGCCGAGATGCATTCTTGCTGAGCCTTCTAGTTGAAGCGTATCAACATAAATGGGAGAGTTGATGTCGCGAGTTCCTATGCGATTGAGCCACCCTAAGGCGGCCCCTAATTGGCCTGCTGCTTCTTCCGATATAGCGAACCCGTAGTAAGCGAACGCTGCGTAATTACTATTCGGGTACTTAACGAGAAGGCTCTCTAAGAGCCGAGGGCCATTTTCAAATTCCAGTTTGACGAGTTCCAAACCAATATGGGCGAGGCATTCGGGAGGAAGCTCTTCAATCGGAATTTCGTTGGCCAATTCCAAAAACGCCTCGTTACTCTGAAACAGAAGGTCTTTGTCTCGCAAATCGAGCGCTCTTAGCAATCCCAATCGCGCTGCCAGCCTGTACCTCCGTTGATCCAAAGCAAGGTTGTAGAGCACCGTATAGTTGCCTTTCCTTAGAGTAGTGAGCTGCTTGATAGCCTCGAGCATATTCTCGGTGTTTAAGCTGTTGCCGTGTTTGACAACCGCCAGGTCCAACGCGTCGAGGGCACCGTTTTGGGTACCCTGCTTTAGTTGCATTTCGGCATAGACCAGTTGGACTTCTGTAAAGTTGTAGGGATCGTGTTCCAGTCTGGATCGTCTTTCCAGTGTACGAATGGCGTCTTCGTATTGGTTTGCTTGCTCGTAGGCAAACGCAGTTTGAACGGCAGCGAGATGGGCTAGATCGGGAACATCCAAAGGGATGGTCTGGTAGCGGGAAATGGCGTCCTCTATTCTGTTTAGGGCATAGTAGCTGTCTCCAAGTAGCAGTTGGGCCTCAAATTCTCTGGCATGTCCTGCGAACTGATTGGAATACTCGACGAGGAGCTTGATTGCTTCTTCGTATGAATAAAGAGAATACTGGCAGCATGCGGCCCGATAAAGGGCTTCTCCCTTTAACTCTCTACTTCCGGTTTTGGCGTAAAGATCGTTGAAAGTTGACAGGGCTTCTTCAAAGTCGCTCTCAAGAAACTGACTTATTCCTGACCAGAGTTTTGCTCGTTGCGCAAGTATCGGTTCAGAAGCTTTGAGGGCGACATTGTCGAAATCGGCTCTAGCCACGGGGTAATTGCCTAACCGCATGTGGCATTGTCCACGCTGATAGAGCGATGAGATTCTGTAATCTTGGTTCGCGGCATTCTCGGACAGTTCGGTAAGGGCTTTGATCGCTTCATCATATTGTTGCGAATCTATTAGCGAGCTAGCGATCAACATTAGCGCATCGTCCACAGAATCAGATCCTGGATACAGTTGGAGATAGTTTTTGGCGATTGAGATTGCGGCGGTGAATCGATGGAGTCCCTTGGCGGCGAGTATCCAATTTAAATGGCCTTGCTCCATGTAATTGCTAGACGAATCATGGGCTAAGCGCTCGAAGAGGAGCCAAGACTCGAATGGACGTCCCGTCAGAAGCGATGCTCTACCACGACGAAGCAATAGCTGGTCGGTATAGTCAGGAGCCTCTTTTAGAGCTTCAAGCTGGGATGCGGCTGATTGAATCACTTGTTCATAAAAGTTAGTCCACATGAATCCGCCCATGCCGACATTATGTCTACGTTTTTCAAATACGTTCTTCAGTTCGGCTAGTTTCTGAACTTGCTTTTCAAGCAAGACACTTTTTGAAGGAACGATCTGGTAGGCTCGGAGAGCTTCATCATACAACTCGTTTTTGATAAAAGCGTCACCCGATTCGATGGCTATGAATGCGAGAAGCGCCAGTTCGGGCATCGTATCCGATTGCCAAGGACTCTTGAGTAGCGTTTTTGCGGCTTCGTTAAGCTCTCCTAATTTAATCTGTTCTTGAAGTAGCCGTAGTCGGGCCTGCGTTTGCACTCGAATAGCCACCTCACTCTCGGTTACCCCATGTAGCAAGCGGGTCGCGACCGAGGATTGGCCGGATTTAAGGTGAATATCCGCTTCGTGGATCAAGGCAATTCCCTGCTGCGATGCTGAAGAGGTGGATTCCCGAAATTCTAGAAAGGCCTTTAGCGCCTTCTCATGCTCGCCTTTTTTTTTCAGTGTGAGGGCTAGTGTATACTTAGCGAAAATTTCCTGACTGTAAGCGGGGCTTCCCTGATCCAAAAAGGTGCCGAGAGACTCAATGGCTTGGTCGTAGAGCCCCGCTCGCAGAGCGGCGTATCCAGCGATTGGCATTAGCTTTTCGCTAAGTCGTGTTTCCTGCCATTCAGGTTCTTCTGAATAGATTGATTGAAGCTTCTGAAAAGCGGTTGCGGCCTCCGAATAATCACCTCGGGAGAAGGCGGTCGTCCCTCGTTCAATCAATTCCGGCATCGTCTCGTACACGATGTTTTGGGACCTTATGCAATTGGGATTCAGGACTATGAATCCGATCAGCATTTTGGATAAAAATGCGGAGAACGCTTTAGGTATTTTAAGCGATCGAGAAAGAGTTGGAATTTCCTGGAATGCTTGAGAACGCACGGGTGTTGGGGGCTATGTCTCCCAATATGGTCTGTTTTAAATCAACATGGAGAAGAGGTTTTGGCGATCATTGAATTCAAATCGAATTTCGTCCATGAGGCTAGGAACGTCGCTGCGATCGATGTTGAGCTCTTTCAGGGCCCAAGTGATGTTTTTCGGGAGCGATGCTTCACTGTTGTACGCCCCGAAATTGTCTGTCCCCCAGAGGGCGAGGGTGAGAATCGCGGTCTGAAGTATGTAGTTCGTTGCTCGCACAGGATCGTTCTGCTGTCTTATTGGCAGCCAGATTTCCGATTCAAACTGCCAATGCTTCAGCAGTTCCGAGCCGGCCTTTAAGCTTGTAATTCCAAACGTGTTCCTCTCCTCGCGATGTATGATCTCTCGGCTCTGGGTCTCGATCAACCGAGATGATTTGCCGAGTTTTTCGATGTAGAGGTTGATCGCGAGTTTTCCAATTCCATGGAGAAGGCCCGTGATACACGGGGCGTTCATATCCATCCCGACTTTCATTGAAATCACCTCTGATGCGACTGCAATGGCAATGCAGTCATCTGCATACTCTGTCGCAGTCACCCCGTAGACAGGCAGGGCTTGATAAAAGGAATCGTGAGCGATTACGACGCTCAGCACCTTGTGGACTTCGTTAAACCCTATTCTTGCAATGGCGGACTCTATGTCGTTGAGCTTAATGGCACTCCCATAGTAGGCGCTGTTGGTGACCCGCAAAATATGCGCGGCGAGACTGGGGTCCATTTTTACAATTGAAGCTACGTAATCAAGACCGGTGTCTTCATTTTCGATGAGCTTCGATAGTCGAGCAAATATTCGGGGAGAGGCAGGTAGGTTCGACGAGAACTCAAGCAGCAATGGGACCGAGATCTGAATTTCTTCGCTAGACATTTTCGTATGGAGGAAGAACAACGGATTGCCGCGCTTTTGCAACCCGCGACTTTGACAGGTTTTAGTGCGGAAAGCTTTGGAGGATCCTTTTCATGCATTTGAACTTAAGGCAATTCAGTCGGTGACTGGGAAAATAGGACCTGGGTGTTAAGGCACGCTCGTTGTACCGATTACTGATTTAGTCGTGAACATCTGACGCGAAGCTCAATTATGTGGCAGAAGACCAGATTTCTCTGTTGAATAAGCGGTCGGGGCGAAAGGATTGGCTCTCCTTTCAGTCGAGGTCCTTCGGACTCTTGCTTCGCAAGCCCCTTCTCCGCTCGCGGGCTCGCTTCGTCGAACCTTTCCCGGTTCGCAGCCTTTCGGGCGGGGACTCCTTCAGGGAAGGCGTGTCCGATTTGCGGTGCGACCATTCTCAGTAGTGAAAATGGTCGGGGCGAAAGGATTCGAACCTTCGACCTCCTGGTCCCAAACCAGGCGCTCTACCAGGCTAAGCTACGCCCCGCAAAAAGAGGCGTCAAAAGACGTCGAATTAGGATTGCTGTCAAGAATATCTTGAAATCCATAGCTATTGAAAGAACAAGTATAGGAATAACATCTGCAGACGCCTATCGAATGGCCTAATGGCTGACTCGTTTGTGATGAAATTTAACGCTCAAATAAAATGGATAATCTATCATCTGCCGATTTGGATGCCTCCTCAAAAACGCCATTGTTTATCGGAATTGCGGCTGTAATCATCGCAGTGATCGGCGTTTGGCTTGGTTGGCTTGGCTTTTCGAAAGCGAATGAGTTAGAGGCTCGCATTGCGGAAATATCCGGGGCTGCTGAATCCCTTTCCAAACTGGAGTCTACCGTAAATGACAACTCTGAGATGTTACGCAAAGCCGCTGGGAAGATCGCTTCAATAGAGTCAAATTTGGGCACTGTGACCACCGCGATCGAAAAGGACGTCGCCGATGTGAAACGGAGCGTGCGTTCCGTGGCGATGCAGGCGGGGACTGCATTGAAGAAAGCCGAGGCAATCGAGAAGGAAGGGGTTAAAGTAGCCGCTCCACCGGCGACTTCTCCTTCGGCCCCGACGAGCAAGGGTGATCCATCGATCGCTTCTTCATCCATTTCGCACACGATTGCCGCAGGCGACACCTATGGAAAATTAAGCACCAAGTACAAAGTCAGTGTGAATGCGTTGCTCGATGCCAATCCTGGGGTTGATCCGCGCAGGCTTCGTATTGGGCAGAAAATAATAATTCCCAGTGCCCAATAGGTTCCAATCTCAACGTGCAGGCCTGCGTTCCCTTTGTGGTCTTAGCTGATTTAGAAGCGGACCGGTAGATTTTTGATGACGAGCCCTATGCAAAGTGAATCAGAGAGTGGGGTTTCCCATTGGGATGAGCTCGGTGCTGAGAAAGTGGCCGATTGCCGCATTTTCAACATTGTAACTAAGCGGTTCCGGCACCCTGAAAGAAAGACTGAGGGGAATTTCTACGTCATTCAGACGCGTGATTGGGTAAACATTGTCCCTATCACTCCAAATTATGAGATGATTCTCGTTAACCAATTTCGATTTGGGGTCAAAGGGACATCATGGGAGATACCCGGTGGAGTAATGGATGCGGGAGAGGACCCGATTGCTGCAGGCTTGAGAGAATTGAGGGAAGAAACCGGATATACCTCGAGCAAAGTGAGTCTGCTCGGTTCAGTCCGGCCGAATCCGGCGATCCAAGACAATACCTGCCATATGGTTCTAGCGGAACAGGCTCGATTGACCGATACGTTGGAATGGGATGAACATGAGGAAATCGTTACTCGGGCCGTTCCCGTTCAAGAGGTTTACGAAATGGCGGCCAATGGAGAAATCTTCCATTCGCTTGCCCTAAACGCGCTGCTCATGTTTTACCCGAAATGGGAGAAGCTTAAGTCTCGGCAGCGATCTGTCTAGCGGCCGATTCTTAGCTCGGAGCTCGCCACTTTACGATACCTAGACTAATACTAGATATATAATGGGCTAATCTCTTTGATTCACGGAGGATAACCTGTGCATAACGCATTGACCTTGAGGGGCGTAAGGATAATTTCTGGGTCACTATCTTCTGCAGGGAGCCAGATACGGCTATTCTTTGCTTGAGAATGCGATATCCTAAAAAGGCTATTCGATGAATATTATTCACGTACTCTTCCGTTCGTCCATTGGCAAAAAGGTCACAATGGCAGTTTCGGGCTTTATACTGTTCGGCTTCGTGGTTGGCCATTTGTCAGGCAATCTTCAGATCTTTGCTCATCCGGACAAGATTAATGCCTACGCCCATTTTCTTGAGTCTTTGGGGCCCGCCTTGTGGGTGATCCGTCTATTCCTGCTCGTAACGCTGGTGGTGCACGTTTGGCTAGCCGCCCAGCTCACAATTGAAAATAAGCGAGCCCGTCAAAAGAACTACGAAAAGCAGGTGACGCTCCGGGCAACGATGGCCTCACGATACATGCGGGTGTCTGGCGTTATTGTATTCGTATTCATCATATACCATTTACTTCATTTCACTGTGCGAGTCACGCACGGAGCGGAGGCGTATCCTACAACTATTTTGGCGGATGGAACTCCGGTTCGAGACGTTCACTCGATGATGGTCCTAGGATTTCAAAATCCGGTTATAGCGATCTTCTACCTACTGTCGGTGGGCCTTCTTAGCTGGCACTTGGCCCATGGGCTCGTAAGCATGTTTCAATCGCTAGGATTGAGGACGAGAACTTGGTCACGCTTTCTGGAAAGAGTTACTATTGTGGTATGCGTTTTATATTTTCTTGGGAATGCCCTGATCGTGGTCGCAGCGATGAGTGGTAAAGTTCGGATACAGAATCCGAGTGTACTTGGGTTCGCTTGCCGAACGGATTGCGAGGTATGCGGAGCACGGACCGCTGATGCGACCGCTGAAACTTTAGACGGCTCCAAGGAGAGCCAATCTTAACCCCCTTTCTGCTCAGATGATACTGGATTCTAAAATACCTTCTGGCCCGCTAGAGAAAAAGTGGAACAATCACATAATGGATGGGAAGCTCGTCAATCCCGCCAACAAGCGCAAGTACGAGGTCATTGTTGTGGGAACGGGTCTGGCGGGCGCGTCTGCAGCGGCAACCTTGGCTGAGCTAGGTTACTCGGTAAACGCGTTTACGTTTCACGATAGCCCACGTCGTGCTCATTCAATCGCGGCACAAGGAGGGATCAATGCTGCGAAGAACTATCAGAACGATGGTGACAGCGTGTATCGGCTGTTTTACGACACTGTGAAAGGTGGGGACTTCCGGTCTCGCGAATCGAACGTTTATCGTCTGGCCGAAGTGAGTGCCAACATCATCGACCAATGCGTTGCATTGGGGGTGCCGTTTGCTCGCGAGTATGGAGGATTGCTTGCGAACCGGTCTTTTGGCGGAGCTCAGGTATCGAGGACCTTTTACGCTCGAGGTCAGACTGGACAGCAACTTCTTCTGGGGGCCTACTCGGGCTTGAGTCGTCAGATCGGTTTGGGGACGGTGCGAATGAATGCGAATCACGAGATGCTGGAGCTCGTGACAATTGATGGCCACGCCAGAGGAATCATCACTCGCAATGTTACTACAGGGGCCATAGAACGTCATTCGGCCCATGCCGTTGTACTCGCTACGGGCGGCTATGGCAACGTGTTCTACCTTTCGACGAATGCCATGAACTGCAATGTGACCGCAGCATGGAGGGCTCACCGAAAAGGAGCGGCGTTTGCCAACCCTTGCTATACGCAGATTCATCCAACGTGCATACCGGTCTCTGGGGACTACCAGTCCAAGTTGACTCTCATGTCTGAGTCGCTCCGAAACGACGGGCGTATTTGGGCACCGAAGAAAAAAGGTGACAGGCGACCCGCTGATCAGATTCCTGAGGATGAGCGTGACTATTATTTAGAACGTAAGTATCCAAGTTTTGGAAACCTAGCGCCGCGCGATATCTCTTCTCGGGCCGCTAAAGAGGCGTGCGATGAGGGCAGAGGTGTGGGCGAAACCGGGCTGGGGGTTTACCTCGATTTCAAAGACGCCATTGATCGCCTCGGAGAGAACGCGATACGGGAACGCTATGGAAATCTTTTTGACATTTACCATGAGATAACCGGCGAGAGTGCTTACAAGCAACCTATGCGGATTTATCCGGCGGTTCACTACACTATGGGAGGGTTATGGGTAGACTACAACTTGATGAGTTCGATTCCTGGGTGTTTTGTGATAGGCGAAGCTAACTTTTCGGATCATGGAGCCAATCGGCTTGGAGCCTCTGCTTTGATGCAAGGTCTGGCGGATGGCTATTTCGTATTGCCGTATACCATTCCTCACTACTTAGCGGATATTCCGCGCGATCCTGCTCCACCAACGGATCATCCGGAATTTGCGAAGGCTGAGGAAGAAGTGGTTAATCGAACCAAGGCTCTCTTAGACAATAACGGAAAGCAAACTGTAAGAAGTTTTCATAAGCGCTTAGGGAAAATCATCTGGGACAAGTGTGGCATGTCGCGAAGCAAAAGCGGCCTGGAAGAAGGGATTCGACTGATATCCGAGCTTCGGCAAGAGTTTGAGGAAGACGTTCGTGTTCCGGGTGCTGCAGACACTTTAAATCAATCGCTTGAGTTAGCGGGCCGAGTCGCCGACTTCTTCGAGCTGGGGGAGCTGATGTGTCGTGACGCTCTCGCGAGAGAAGAATCATGTGGCGGTCACTTCAGGGAGGAGCATCAGTATCCGGATGGAGAGGCTATGCGTAATGACGAGGACTACGGTCATGTTTCCGCCTGGGAGTGGAAGGGCAAGAATCAGGAACCAGAGCTCCACAAAGAAAAACTAGAATACGAGGCGGTCAAGATGGTGACGCGCAGCTATAAGTAATACCAATTCAGAAATCGCATTTTGTAATGAAAGTAACACTACGAGTTTGGCGACAAAAAGACGGCAATTCTGAAGGAAACTTCGAGGAATACCAAACGGAAGGGCTGAATCCGAACATGTCCTTTCTGGAGATGCTAGATGTGGTCAACGAGGACTTGACACTAAAGGGTGAGGACCCGATCGCGTTTGCTCACGACTGTAGGGAAGGGATATGTGGAACTTGTTCCTGCATGATTGATGGTAAACCACATGGTCCCGAAAACGGTATCACTACGTGCCAAACCTACATGCGCAGTTTCAAGGACGGTGATTTGATTACAGTCGAGCCTTTTAGGGCTAGTGGCTTTCCGGTGCAGAAGGATTTGATCACGGACAGGTCGGCCTTTGATACGATTATGCAATCGGGAGGTTTCATCACAGCTCGGGCGGGTAGTTGTGAAGATGCCAACGCGTTGCCTATCGGTAAGGAAGTGGCTGATTTGGCGATGGACGCGGCCGCATGCATTGGCTGCGGCGCGTGTGTGGCAGCCTGCAAGAACTCCTCAGCGATGCTGTTTGTGTCAGCCAAAGCGGGCCAACTCAATTTACTCCCTCAAGGCCAGCCGGAGAAAGACAAGCGGGTGCTCAATATGGTCGCGACGATGGACGAAGCGGGATTCGGCAATTGCACCAACCAGTACGAGTGTTCGGCAGCTTGTCCTAAGCTGATCAGCGAAGAGTTTATCTCTAAACTGAATCGCGACTATGTGTCCGCGAGCGTTAAGAAGCTGTTCAAAGCCAAATCGCTTTAGAATAGTGTCGGTGCGTCCCGATCAAGCAATCCGTTGAGCCGTGTTCAGAAGATCTCAAGCGCTTGGGCGCTTTCAACAACGACCCACAGCACGCCACCGCAGATAATCCAGCCGAACGCTACGGCTACAAACTTCTTGAAACGCTTAGTTTTTTCGTGCCGGTCCAGTTGCCGTTTTCGGAAACCACTCTTTTGAAGGAAGCTCACGAACTGGGCGTTTTGCATCCTAAAATCGTCTGAATTGCGATCGAGCAGCACGTCGTTTTTGACGCGCTTCTTTCGAAGCAAATAAGACAGGAACTTGAACATAGGTTTACCGTAGATCCTCAGTGCTCTTCTAGCAAGACGTTAATCGGTTGTTTACGTTCAAAATTCAGGTCAATTAGGCTTGTTTGGGGAGAAAGGGCACATTTTGAGTTGGATTCTCTATGAAGAGATGGAGGGTCCACGCTTTTGAAGGGCGCTTTTTAAGTCGAAATATCCATGGCTCGAAAATGTGATGTGGGTGTTTCGCTGGTTGCCATCGGCTCAAGTCGATTGGTAGAAACTCAACAATGTCGGAAGAATCTAAAGTCGCGATCTGCGGTGCGGGCGCATGGGGGACAGCCATGGCATTCCATTTAGCGCGGCAGGGTCACGCGGTATCGCTGCTGCCGCGGCGGAGCGAGCAAGCGGATCTCATGCGGGAATCAAGAGAGAATCGCGACTATCTGCCAGGTTTTAAATTGCCGGAGAATGTGAGCGTGGCGTCTTCCGATGAGGATGCGTTTGGGGGGGCCCGATTGGTATTTCTAGGTGTGCCTTCAAATGGAGTTCGTGACTGGATGGATCGAATTCGCGGTTTGGTAGCGCCAGGGGAGCGACGTTTTTTTGTGTCTTTGGCAAAGGGGCTGGAGATGCATTCGGGTAAGACGCCCTGTGAGATTATTAAGGAAGCCTTGCCCGATCAACTTGTTGGTTGTCTTTCGGGGCCTACTTTTGCGGGAGAAGTAGCGGAAGGGAAACCTGCCGCAATGACGCTTGCATCGGAATCGCTCGAGCCAATTGTTCAGTCGACGCAAGAGGCTCTCAGCGGAAAGAGCATGCGGATTTATCTAAGTGAGGACTTGAAAGGGGTTGAACTCGGGGGCTGTATGAAGAACGTCTACGCTATCGCGGCAGGTTGCTGTCAGGGTTTGAATCTCGGTGACAATGCGCTTGCGGCTCTTCTTACCCGTACCCTTGCGGAAATGGTGCGAGTCGGGAGCGCTTTCGGAGCCAGAGCGGATACGTTTTACGGCCTGAGTGGATTTGGCGACTTGGTGGCGACATGCCATGGTTCTTGGAGCCGAAACCGTACGTTTGGGGAATCGATTGGCCTGGGAGGCTCGGCTAGCAGGATTCTCGAAAATCAGAAAACAGCAGTGGAGGGGTACCATACATCCCGATCATTTCATCAGCTTCTGCAAAGCAATGGTATCGAGGCACCAATTTTGGAGCAGGTGTATCGCATTCTTTATGAAAACAAGGTGCCTCTGGAAGCGCTGAGCGACTTGATGAACCGAGACCTTAAGCGAGAAAGCGAATAGGCAAGTCCCTCGAATGTGTGGATGCCGATCAAAGTTACGCGGCAACCCCAGGCAGGTATTTCGAGCTGAGCGGCTGCTTTTAAGAGTCAGTTTTCTAGTAACTGATCCCAGGGAGCCAAGTGACGAGTTTCGGGAAAGCCACAACAAGACCCAGCGCTATCAGTTGTATGACAATAAAGGGTACGACCCCTTTGTATATGTGCCCCAGAGTGATTCCTTCCGGGCAGACGCCTTTAATGTAGAATAGAGCAAATCCGACCGGCGGCGTGAGAAAGGAAGTTTGCAAGGCCACGGCGCAGAGGATGGCAAACCAGATCAATGCAGGCTTAGAGGTGGCGTCCATACCGCTGTCGGCCAACCAAGCCAAATCCATGCCTGCGATAATCGGCGCGACAATAGGAAGCATGATCATGGTAATTTCGATCCACTCCAAAAAGAATCCAAGAGCAAAAATTATCAGTAGAATAACGAAAATTGTGCCATAGTCTCCAGAACCAACTCCAAGTATAGCATTGGCTATCATCTCGTCTCCTCCGAGCCTCCTCAGAACGAGGGAAAAGCAAGTTGCCCCAATGAATATGGCCGCAAGAAATCCCATTGTGCTGAGGGTTCCATGAAGCGACTTTCGGAATTCGCGAATATTCAGGCGCTTATTAAAAAGGGCCAAAAACAGGGCTCCCAGCGCTCCCATGCCACTCGATTCGGTAGGGGTTGCAATGCCGAAGAAAATCGATCCTAGCACTAGCATGATCAGGAATGCTGCCGGCAGGATCGCTTTGGCGAGGCCGATCCAGTCGGCGAGGGTCAACGAACTCGTATCCTTTGGTTTTGGTGCGGCCGATGGATTGATTCGCGCGTAGACAAAAATGTATAGAAGGTACAAACCCGATAGGAGTAGACCCGGAATCACGGCCCCCATGAATAAGTCTCCTGTGGATACATCCAGCTGCGTTGACATGAGGATGAGCATGATACTCGGAGGGATTAGTATTCCGAGCGTGCCCGCGCTGCAAACGGTTCCTGCCGCAAACGAAGGAGAGTACTTGACGTGCATCATTGCGGGAAGCGCAAGCGTTCCAAGGAGCACTACGGAAGCCCCAATGATACCGGTTGAAGCGGCGAGAAGTATTCCCATGAGGGTTACGCCAAAAGCGAGGCCACCAGGCACGCGGCCAAGCAGCTTTTGCTGGGCTTGCATCATCTTCTCAGCGACTCCCGATTGATCGAGTATATTGCCCATTAGAATAAACATGGGCAACGCTACGAGGACTTCGCTTTTCATGATACCGAAGATACGATCGACTACGATCGAGAAACGGAGGAAGCTCAGGCCGGTGTAGAGCCCGAATACTTGGTCCAGCAAAACAGCGACTGCGGTCGTGGCGATCGCTGAACCACCGAGCGAAAAGCCTACGGGGACTCCGAGAAAAAGTAGGCCGATAAATAGACCCATCAATACGAAGATGAGGACTGTGCTAGGATCCATGTACTTCGGTTGAAAGGGTTTGCCGGTTGTTTAAAATGAGAACGATTCGAGCTACTGATTCGATTAAGAGGAGCAAGCTGCTCAAGGGTAGGAGTCCCTTTACTATCCATAGCCAAGGCATTCCACCCGGGTTGGGGGAGCTTTCATTGATGGACATCGAATTTTGGGTGTAGTCCCATCCGTGCCACAAAAGAAACGCGTACAACGGAATTACAAAAAGGGCGATCCCTAAGACATCGACAATGGACTTCGTTTTGGGGGAATAGTGCTGATAGAGAAAATCAACTCGAACGTGGCCGTCGTGTGTCATTGTATAGGACAACCCTAGGGTCAGGGTTATGGCAAAGAGGTACCAGAGAGAATCCTCCAGCATGGTGTTTGTCAGTCCAAGCGCATATCGCATCAAGACTTGAAATACGATAGCTACCAACAGTACCGCTATTGACCATGAAACTACTTTTCCGATTGCTGTTACGATATTTTCAATACGGCTTGCGAAGGAGTTCATCTGGAATTCGAGCTGCGAAAGTGAGAATAAGAGTAGGCGAGAATGGATTCTCGCGATCTATTTCAAGAAGGCCCGATCCGCCCAAGTTGCGTAGTCTTCTCGAAAATCCGTCAAGTCTTCCCAGACCTTTTTGAAAAACGGATTCTTTGCAGACTCTTCTGCAGCCACTTCTTTCCAAGTGGCTTTGTAGAGTTCTAGCATTTCAGGTGACCAGGTTTTCACGTTCACGCCGCGTTCTATATTTCTCTTTAGAGCTGCCGACTGTATGGCCTCACTGTATGCAATGGAATGGACGATACTCGATTTACAAGCTGATTCAATTTGAGCTTGCTGAGTGGGCGTCAGCCTATTCCAGAATTGCTTGTTGAAGATGAGTTCGTGGGTCGTTGCCTGTTGGTGCCAACCGGGAAAGTAGTTGAAATTGACGAGCTTGTGAAACCCTTGGCTTTCGTCGATGGACGGGAGGGAGTACTCGGTTGCGTCGATCACCCCCTTCTCAAGTGCAGGAAAGATCTCGCCGCCAGGTAGTACAGAAACTGATACGCCTAGCTTTCCCATGACGATTCCGCCGAGGCCAAAGAATCGCATTTTTAAATCCTTCAAGTCGTCGGCAGATCTTATCTCGCTCGCGAACCACCCACTGGTTTCGGGTGGAAGCATTGCGCAAACAAGGACTTTGACGTCGAAGCCAGATGTGTCGTACATCTCCTGATACAGCTTCATGCCATTGCCCTGGTAGAGCCAGGACAGAAACTCCGAAGTGTCTGGTCCAAATGGTATCGAGCAAAAAAGAGGAGCGGCGGAGAGCTTTCCGGCCCAAAAGCCAGAAGCGCCGTATCCAGCGTCCACTTTCCCGTCCGATACGGCGTCCAGGATTTCCAAGGCTCCTACAAGAGCGCCTGGCTCGAAGATTTCCAGTTCGACGTTGCCACCGCTGATGGCTTCCAGCTCCTCCGCGATATGGGTGAGCTGTTCACCGAGGACATTGACCGAGAGGGGGATGAAAGAAGCGACCTCAATGCGAGTTTTGCGTCCCGACGGCTGGCTGGAACCAGGCTCACTCGATGTCGGGCCTGAGCACCCGGAAAGTAAAATCAACGCGGCTAATAGACTTGGCAGGAAACGAATCATTGCGATGGGATAGGACTAATGTTGGGGAAGCGCTAAGAGTTTCAGAAAATTGTGACGCATCGTTATTCTGCGGAGGTGTTACCGCAACTCCTTTTTCCACGACTTTGTTTGGGTTGCGCCGAAGGTTTTGCAGCCACTCGAAGTGACTGAGCTGATCCGCAGTTTTAGGTGTTTCTGATGAGTTAGCCTTCCCAGGGTACGCTTTTGGATATGCGTATTGGATTTGGAAGTAAGATTTATTCACGCTATTTATGATCAATTTAAGTGATTGAATGTAAATGAGATGCGAGATAGCGAGCAGGTCTGGTTCGAAGCCTGCCGAGAGACCTCGGACGGGCTTTTTGATACCGACCCTGATGGGTCATTCGATCTTGGGAAAATCATGATTACTTTCGAAGAAAGCATGCTTTATACGTGTTAGTTCCGCTCAGCGGTCGCTTTAGTTTTGGCCAATTCAGCCGGTGATATTCCCGGGCGATTGATTAACCTAACTAAAGAACCGTTAAGAAATAGTGAGGGCAAAATTCAAAATTGGGACATTGGTAGCTGCCGTTTTTCTGATGTCAGCATCATTCGGCTTAATGTGGCAGGATTACGATTACGTGGAGTTTTTCCTTTGAGAAGGGCAGTCCCATACCGGTCAGTTTAACATCACATCGGGTGCCAATGGATACGATCAGGATCTGCACGAATTGAGCCGTGCTCGTGTTGGTTTCTCGTTTTCTGACGGGTATTGGTCGGGGGACTCCGGAAGGGAATGGGTGGATGTATGGCTCGAGTCCTCCCAGGTTTGGAACCACCGGGAAGTGGATGGGACGCATCGACACGGGTTTGACTGGATTTGGCGCGGGCTAAACGGCACAATGCTAAGGGACCTCCAAGATGGAGTCATTAGCTACACGGTTATGGTCGAGAATCGTAGTGACAGAAGGTACAACGATGTCTGGTTCAAAGAGGCCAAGCTCAATGCTTGGGGAAACGAGAATCCAGATAGTCATGGTGTCCCAGATAGCGGAGCGTCTGTTTTAATGCTTGGAATCGGACTTTTGAGCATCTTCCCGCTTAGGCAGCGAACGGCAAGAGCTTCAATCCAGTCATAACATTTTTTGTTTAGCGGGTGGCGACAAAGATCGCCCGTTTAGGTGCGGGATACCCTTCGATCGTCTGGGAAGAGTCTTCGGGGTTTAAAAAAGTATCCAGGGAATTAAAGGTCATCCAATCCGTGCTCCTCTGCTCCTCGGAGGTCGTTGTCGATAGGTTCGCCAGTCGGATATTCTGGAAACCGCATCGCTCCAGCCAATGCTCAAGCGTGAGACAGGAGGGTATGAACCAAGTATTTCTCATTTTGGCATAGCGCCCTTTAGGAAGCAGAGTTTGTCCCTCATCGCCGTCGATCACGAGTGTTTCCAAGACGAGTTCCCCGCCTTCGCGCAGAAGGCCTCTTAACTCGAGCAAATGGTCGAGGGGAGATCTCCGGTGATAGAGAACTCCCATTGACAGCACCGTATCGAAGAAAGGCAGATTGGAGGGTAGCATTTCGACTCCCAGGGGAACGACAAACGCTGGGCAGCTCGAGGGGAGGTAGCGTCGGGCCAATAGCGACTGGAGGACGTACAGCAGAAACGGGTCGGCTCCGAGAGCCAGTTTTGCTTCCTCACCCGCGATTCGGTAACTGTAGTAGCCGTTTCCACAACCCACATCCAACACGAGCCGATCTTTTAGAGGGCTGATCGATTGCTTGATCCGGTTCCATTTCAAGTCGGAGCGCCATTCGGTATCAATATCCATCCCGAAGTAGTTCCAAGGGCCCTTTCGCCATGGATGGAAGGCCATAAGGCTCTGTCGCAATCGCTTGGCTTGACTGTTAGAGAGATCGCTCGACTTGCCAATCGTGATAGCGTTGGACTCGAGGTCTAAGCGGCTTGGGCTTGCCTCTGGCATTGAGTGGAAGGCGTCGCGCCACAGAGGCAAGTGTCCATTGCCTGAATGATCAAAGCGGTTCTTAACTTGCTGAGGTAACCGATCCAGCCAGGTTCCTAGCTCGGTGTCGGCGATGACCTCGTAGAGAGGATTGTAGTTCGATTCGAACATAGTTGGGTCCGATAGAGTATTCGGCTGTATCTTTTAGTCAGAAGCCTTGATCGCAAGGAGCGATGCAAAATTGAAGCACTGAAGCCAGACTTCACTGTGGTCGAATCCTGCCTGGTTTAGGCGTTCCCTGTGCTCTTGGATCGATTCTGGAATAAGCACATTTTCTATGGCGGTCCGCTTTTGACTAACCTCTAGATCGCTGTAGCCATTTGCTTTTTTGAAATCGTGGTGGAGGTCGGTTAGGTCCTGTTGCGTATGCTCGTCTTCGAAGCGAATTTTTTCTGACAAGAGCAATACGCCACCCGGCTCCAGGCCCTTTGCGACTCTAATCAAGAGGGGTAACCGGCTTTCGAGCGGGATGAATTGGAGAGTGAAGTTTAGGATTACGACGCTGGCGTTTGCTATATCCATATCCAATATATCGCTACAGACAAGCGACCATTTTTTTTCTGGAATAGCGTCTTGCAGATTGATTTGGCAGCGATCCAGCATGGACTGGGAATTGTCTACGCCGATCAGAGATGTTCCCTGTGGAAGACTTCCCGCAATCGCCGCCAGTCCTGCTCCGAGAGAGCAACCGAGGTCGTAGATGGCGCTGTTCTTTTGCGCGTAGCGTTGCGCGATGAGCGGCATCAATGATAGCGTCATCGCATAGCCAGGGACGGATCGTCGGATCATGTCGTCAAAAACGTGGGCTACAGACTCGTCAAAAACAAACCCTCTGACTTTTGACAAAGGATCAGCGTAGATTCGGTCTTTGCGGGCGTCTTCTTCTTTCACTGGATCAGCCAAGCTACCATGTTGGGTCTCGGCAAGTGGATTTACGGCTTGTCGGAATCGAGGAAATCTGCGGTTAAAGAGGCCATGGCTAAAAAGAACGGAAAGTGGGTAGTAGGAGCGATTTTTGGGCTGGTTCTGTTACTGGCGTTCTTTTCAGTGCAGCTGAAAAAGGATATCAACCGTCGATCCGAAGCCGAAAAGCCCGCAGAGGAGATGTCTGAGTAGTAATGGGTCGGATGTGGGCGGTTTGGTTCTTGTTTGACGTATCAGCAGCGGCCCGTATCCCGTTTTGATTCCCACTTCGCCATGAATCGCGTTTATATCAAGACTTACGGATGTCAGATGAATGAGCGGGACAGCGAGCAAGTCGCTTCGTCCCTGCGAGATCGTGGCTATTCGGTGGTAGATAACGAGTTTGATGCGGATGTAGTCTTGCTCAATACCTGTAGCGTCCGTGATCAGGCAGAGCAGAAAGCCATCGGGAAAGCCGGTTACCTGGCGAAGCGAAAGCGTTCGGACCCGAATTTCATGATTGGCGTCTTGGGGTGCATGGCTCAAAACCGTGGGTCTGAGCTCGTTGACCGATTGCCTGATCTGGATTTGATCGTGGGGACGCAGAAGTTTCATGCGGTTCCCGATCATTTGGACCAGCTGATTAAGAGCTATGCGGCTCAGGGACCTAGGCCTGCCACCATTTTGGATTTGGAGGAGGAGGAAGGTTCCCAGAACACAATCAAGGACCATCTGCCCAAAAAGGACCAGGTCTGCGCGTTTGTTTCAATTATGCAGGGCTGTAATATGAACTGCGCGTTCTGCATCGTTCCAAAGACCCGTGGCCGCGAGCGCGCTCGCCCGATGGACCAGATTGTAGAGGAGGTGCATGAGCTGGCCGAGCAAGGGGTCAAGGAAATCACTCTGCTTGGGCAAATAGTGACTAGTTATGGGCGGCGCGATTTTCCTGTTGTTGGTGGGAAGTCGCCGTTTGTTCAGTTAATCGAGAGAATAAACGACATCGACGGAATCGAGCGAATTCGTTTCACCTCACCTCACCCGCGTGGATTCAAGCAGGATTTGGTCGAGGCCTACCGGGATGTGCCGAAGTTGTGTGAATACGTCCACTTACCGCTGCAAGCTGGCTGCAACAAGACCCTTCGGGCGATGAACCGGCCCTACACGAAGGAACGTTATCGTGAAATTGTGGACTCATTACGCGCGGTGGTTCCTGATATGTACTTTTCCACGGACATAATTGTGGGTTTCCCTGGCGAAACGGAGGAAGATTTTGATGAATCGGCCGCTTTTTTCGAGGATATAGGATTCGATATGTCCTATATTTTCAAATACAGTATTCGAACTGGCACTCCTGCAGAAACCATGGAGGACCAGGTTTCGACTGAAGAGAAGGAGCGGCGGAATCACGTCCTTCTCGATATACTGGCTAAGCGGTCGCTGTGGCGCAACGAACAGCTTGTAGGCACGGTCCAAGAGGTTCTTGTGGAAGGCCCTGCCAAAAAGGGGGACAAGTTTGTCGGGAAGACTCGAGGCTATCGTAATTCCATTTTCGATGGGGATGAGCGTCTGATCGGCCAATTGGCGCAAATGAAAGTGGACCGGGCTACCGCAAGCACTATTTATGGTGATCTTGTTTTAGCCGGAGTGGATACAATTTGATATTAATATGGAACTGACCCTTTTTCAATCGACGCTGTTTGCGGGAATTCTCTTTGTCCTGATAGGAGCTTTATTTGCGACGCCGAACAAACCGATCATTGCAATGGTCAAAGGGTTTCCTCGTTCACGCACTGCCGCCTACGTTACGATGACGGTGGGAGGGATTTGGACTTTGTACAAGGTGGCTCATTTGGGCGAGGCGAACTACGGGGATTTCAAGCAGTACATCTTTATAGGATTTGCGATCATAGGATTGCTCTCGTTCAAGTACGCGCCCGATTTTCTCTCAGTCCGTGGGGCGTGCATACTGTACTTGCTAATAGCGAACTCATTGCTGAATGGAGCGTTTGGCCACTATGAGGAACCACTGCGTTTATTCATGGTTGCCCCGGTCTATATCGGAGCGGCCGTAGCTCTTTATCTTGGTTATTCGCCATTTCGCGTGCGTGATTTCTTCACTTGGTTGTTTGGAACTGCCTCTCGTCCGAAAACGTTTGGATTAGCTTTCCTGATCTATGGGGGTCTTGTGGGAGCGATAGCCTTTGCTTATTAGTTTGATGGATACGCTGCCCGAAAAAGAAATCGCACTGCTTCTAATATTGGCGGGACCCGCGGGCAGCGGAAAAACGACACTTTGTGACCGTCTTGTGGCGGAAAACGCGAATACTGAACGAGTGGTAACCTGCACAACGCGGCCACCCCGTGAAGGCGAGGTAAACGGAATCGACTACCACTTTCTGTCTGACGAGCAATTTGATGCGAATGTAGAAAATGGCGAATTCCTGGAATGGGCAAAGGTGCACGCTAACCGTTATGGAACGCTGAAGTCGGTTATCGAGAATAAGCTGTCGGAGTATATCGACCTCGTGATGAATATCGATGTACAGGGAGTCGCTGCAGTTCAGAAAGCAGCCAGGGATCATTCTGCCATAGGGCAACGGCTGGTTACGGTATTCATTATGCCTGACAGTTTTGAGGAGCTTCGCCGTCGGCTACGTGAGCGGGGAAAGGATGACGAAGCGGAAATCGATCGTCGCATACGTTCGGCCGAGAAAGAGATTGGGGCATGGAAGTCGTTTGACTATGCGTTCCGGTCTCATTCGAAAGAGGCGGATTTTGACACGATTCGTAGTATTTGGCAGGCTGAAAAACGCCGGGTTGCCCGTATTGCCTAGGAATCTGTCAGACTAGGAGCGGGGCATTCTAAAGCGGCGCAAAGAGATCGAATGTGCTGGAGTTCACGGTCGCCCAGTTTCTGGTCATGCGTGATAATATTGGTAGCTGCAATGAGAACGGTTTTGCGAACTACCATGATACTTTCGCTGGTTGAAGTGATCGCTTCGTTGAGAGAATCAGGTTCCCGCGCGTGGTCGAATCGAGCCCGGAGTTGGGCTCCAAATGCGTTGAACGCATTTGAGCCATGGTCGAAAGCGATTCTCGCCTGGGTCTCATCGTCGCTTCCGGATAGAGCGATTGCTGACAAGACGATTTCGATTGCCGTACGCACCTTGGGAAAAGGTCGATGCCCAAATTTTGAATTGGTGTGAAAAGACCGAATGCTTTTTTCCATGGCGATCATGAGACATTGCTCGTCGAAATCGATGACCCCATCTTTCCGAGCCAGCTGCTTGATTTCCGAGAATTTTGATTCTAGCTCTCGAAGTGGCAGGTCCTTGATCGAAGCGAGGGATATTTCGAACAGCGAATGTTTCTGAACGGGGCTAAGTTTTTGGTAAGCTCGCTGGTTGGGATCGAGTCCAATGGCGGCAAGAAGTATGGTGGATGCGGTAAGTGGATTCCGCGCGATTTGAGACAATTCAGCCGGAAGGCTGTCAATCGCAGAATGGGCCTGGGTAATAGATGCTTCATTTACGGCGCCAAAATGGGATACGAACTCATTGGGGTGGCCAGCTGGCTGGCGTGCAGTGCGGGGTGGTGCTGTTGAAGGTTTCTCTTTTATGACCTTCCTTGTGGTCCCGGTAGGGTCGATTGCTGCGATACGTTTTTCTAAAGGCGGATGGGTGGAGAATACGTTTACAAAGGAACTGGTGAGGGCGTTGGAGAAAAACAAATGACTGGCTTCCATCGCATCGGGATTTTTGATACGGGACCCCGATGCATAGCGTTGAATCTTTCGAAGAGCGTTGGCGATACCGCCTGGATTTCGTGTAAACTGGACCGCAGCGGCGTCAGCGAGAAACTCCCTTTGGCGGGAGATAGCGCTCTGGATCAATCGACCAAAAAAGACGCCAATGTATCCAACGATCATCACCACTATGGCGATGATGACGACAACACCCCCTCCACCTTTGCTATCCCGTCTCGATCGCCGTCTTCCACTGAAGGCGAATCCACGAAGAGCAAATTGTCCAATGACAGCTAAGGCAAGCAAGCCAAACAGGACACCGATCATCCGAGAGTTGATCCTCATGTCGCCATTCAGAATATGGCTATACTCGTGGGCGACGACACCCTGCAGTTCGTCGCGGTCGAGTTGGTCAAGGCAGCCCTGACTCACCGCAATGGCAGCGTTTTGAGGTGTGTAACCTGCGGCAAATGCGTTTATGCCCGCTTCGTCTTTCAGTACGAAGATTACGGGTATCCGTATTCCGGATGCGATCGCCATTTCCTCGACAATATTTCGATACTGCTGGAGCTTGGGGTCATTTGGCTCAGCAGGTACTTTTGTGCCGCCCAGCATGAGTGCAATCGAACTTCCGCCTGCCTTGAGAGCACTTACCTTCCATAGGGAGCAGACTGCTACAAATAGTGCCACGAGTCCGACTACTGTAAGGAATCGTTCGATACTGATAAGCGGCAAATTGGAGTCGACCTGTGACACCAGAGCAAAGGACACTCCCAGGTAGATAAGCGTGCCCATGGTGAGGACCGCTAATATGAACAGGAAAATGAGCGATTTCGTCTTTCGACGGGCCTGGTCCTGAGCCTCGAAAAAATCCATGCCAAGTGCGAATCGGTCCGGCTAGATTTATTCGAAAGAAACTTTGGGGGTTTCTCGTTCCACTTGGTCCTCGATCTCGAAAAGCGCGGCCTCCTTGAAATTCATGTTGTTGGCGATTAGAACAGTCGGAAAGGTTTCCCGGGCGGTGTTGTATTCCATGACGGAGTCGTTGTAGGCCTGTCGGGCAAAAGAGACCTTGTTCTCTGTTGAAGTGAGCTCTTCGGTGAGCTGCATCATATTCTGGTTGGCCTTTAGATCGGGATATGCCTCCGCGAGGGCCATAAATTTGGTCATGGCGCCGGAAAGAATGGTCTCCGCCCCGATCAAGCCTTTGATCGCATCCGCGTCATCGGGATTCGCGGCCGCCTGTGAGGTCGCCTTTTGGGCGCTGTTTCGGGCTGAAATGACCGCTTCAAGCGTTTCCCTCTCATGGGAGAGGTAGCCTTTTGCGGTTTCTATGAGATTGGGAATCAGATCGTAGCGCCGTTTGAGCTGCACGTCGATTTGGGAGAATGCGTTTTTGAAGCGATTCCGTAGTTTCACGAGTTTGTTGTAGGCTCCAACGGCCCACAGAATGACGATAACTACTAAAAGGATGAACAGGGAGGCGATTACGATGAGAGCGGTCATGCCGGAAAGGTAATCGATTCCTTCACTTACCTGCTAGGCTTTTTTCCACAAAACGCCAATAATCTGGAAGGTTAGCGAACCATGCTTTTTGCCGATTTCATAGTGAGCTGTAACTTATTTAAAATCTAAAGGTTAGAGAGTTTACCTTGTCTTGAGAAACGTTGAAAAACTCTTAATGAGTCGGCAAAGTTGCGGGTAGGGTTGGGAATATTGAAGAAAGGAGGGGTTTCCTCTTTGGGGGAATTCGTAAAAGACGAGCAATCAATGGGTAAAAGCCACCGTTCTTCAAAAGCAGCGGCTCGATTGCGGGCGGATGTGACAGCATAATTTGTAATTAACAATCCCTAGTTTCCCTCACGCTTTGGATAATCAACAGAAAAGGAATTTGAACATGAGCGCATTAGCGGTTTCCGTTACGGACGAATACTCGAAATCTCAGACTATGACTTCCGAAAAGCCCAAGACTCAGCGAGACATGAGCGATGCCGAGCTGGTGCAGGCGGGCTATCGCTATGCGCTGTCGATCGCAAGACACCATCAAGATGCGGAGGATTTGGTTCAACAGGCTTGGATGAAGTTGATCCGCGCGTACGGGAAAGTAGAAGGAACGCCAGTTCTTTTCAGAGCCGTTCGAAATCTCTTTTACGATCAGAAGCGCCGGAGCAAAATTGTCCAGTTTGAGCCTCTGGAATCGCATCCGGAGAGTGGGAGGTTGGAATCCAAGGGCGTCTCTATGGATATGGAGCTTCTAATGAGTAAACTAAGGCCGGAAGAGAGCGAAGCCTTGTTCCTCAATGTAGTCGAAGGGTACACCGCGAGTGAGATATCCGAACGAACGGGTTCCCCTCGAGGTACGATACTAAGCCACATTCACCGAGCTCGCCAGAAATTAGCCAAAGCGTTGGGAAGTGAATTCCGGGAAAGCAAGTAGTCGAAGAAATTAAGCTGCCATGAATGAGCAAGAAATAGATAAATCAGCAAGAGACTTCTTTCTAAGTCAGAAGTTGTCGGCTGAAAAGGTTCAATCGATTTTGGAGCAGGGGGAATCCCAGCCGAGACGAAACAATACCGTCTGGTGGCACTACTGGGTTCCTGTTGCTGCTGCGGCTGCAATTGTGATGGCATTCTCGTTTCAAATGGGTCGTAGCTATGACGACGATGATTTTTATTTTGATGTCGCTGGCGAGATTGCGATGCGGCACAATGGATACAAGAGTTTCGATGTGAAGGCGGCGTCTCTTGAAGGGGCGCAGGAAGGACTCAGGGATCTAGCCTTTTCCGTAACTCCATTGGTAAAGCAAAAGCTGCTTTCCGCCTACGAAGTTCTTGGGGCCCGCTATTGTCAGCTTCAGGGACAACAAGCTGCCCACCTGCAAGTGAAAAACCGGAAGACCGGAACGCTTTGCACTCTATACATAGCTTCACTCAAGGGTTCGCTCACGTCATTGAAATCCGTGGACCGGGAAATTGACCTCGAGGCAAATCACGTGGATATCTGGGAGGACTCTGATCGACTGTTCGCCTTGGTGGACTAGGTCAGCTGCTTCCAGGGCATAATTCGTTTACTCGTCCCACTCGATATCCGCGCCGAGCTTACGCAGGTTTTCTGCGAAATAGGGATGGGCGCGGCGAATGGGGTCCGCTTTGCGGACAACGCTGTTACCTTCGATGCTGGCTGCCATCATGTAGAGAGCCACAGCGGCACGAATGATGTAGGGGGGCTCGACTGAAGCGGGCCGCATGGGCCGGTTCCCAAAAACGATGATGCGGTGTGGGTCGCTCGACACGACGTGGGCCCCAAATTTGGTGAGTTCGGGAATCCATGAAAAGCCACCCTCGTATACTTTGTTCCAAAAGTGCATGACTCCGTCGGCTTTTGTAGCCAGGGCAATCATGAGCGGAAGCAAGTCCACGGGAAAGTAGGGCCAAGGTGCGGCCTCAATCTTGGGCAGCAAATTAGTTGTATATGGCTGCTGGATACGAAAAGTTTGATCTGCGGGGCAAATGGCAATATCTCCTTCGTGGTGGATTTCCACTCCTAGCTTGGCAAAGCTGCGACCGATCAGGGCGAAGTGCTTCGAATTCGAGTCCGTGACAATTACTTCCCCGCCGGTAATCGCGCCGAGAGCGAGGAAAGTAGCAACTTCGTGATGATCTGAGCTGATCTGGGCACTGGTTTCGGATAAACTATCGACACCCGTTACGCTCAGAACGCTCGTGCCTATGCCTTCTATTTTAGCGCCCATGCTTTCCAGAAAGCGGCACAAGTCCTGTACGTGGGGTTCACTCGCTGCGTTAGTCAACGTAGAGTTTCCCATTCCGAGAGCCGCCGCCATAACGAACGTCTCCGTCGTTGTAACCGACATGTAGTCCGCCCAATGCTCTGCTCCTTTGAATCGATCCGTTATGGAAATTTCCAGGCGTCCGTTGTGAGAGATTTTCGCTCCGAGTTGTGAGAGAATTTCAAGGTGCGGATCGAGTTCGCGTATGCCCAAGGCGCAGCCTTTTGGATTTGAGTCCAGTGAGATCTTTTTGAACCGGTAGAGAAGCGGTGCGAAGAGAAGCACGGACGACCGCATTCCTTGGGGCAGATCCCCCGCGTTGAAGGAGCTTTCCAAATTCGAGTGGTCGAGTCGCATCGTCTTCGCCTCCCGATTCCAGTCGATTTGCGAACCGATTTGGCGAAAGAAAGCGACGAGTTTCTCGATATCGGTAATGGCTGGGATATTCGATAGCTCAACCGGCCCCGAGGAGAGCAGACTCGCGCAGAGAATTGGCAATACCGCGTTCTTGTTGCCTGAAGGAGTGATGCTTCCGCTGAGCGGCTTACCGCCGTGTACTATTAGGTCCGCCATGGATTGAGTGGGGACAGCCTCGGAGCCTCTTGTTCGCTTTTCAACTTCATTATTAGCGGTTTGACGTCTCGTTTGTAGATGAAGCCTTCAATAAAGGTTGATTTTCGGCCGTTTATACCCATGAACGTTCGCTGTAAGCGACATTGAGGAGTCTTCCCAGTGATCGCCGAATATTGACTGAAAGCATTTTAATAAAAACCCTTCACTAGGATCCTGATCTTTACGACAGGCACCCGAAATGAAAACGATTCCAGATTTTTACAAGCGGAAAGCCGCTGGCGAGCCGATCACCATGGTGACGTGCTACGACGCAGCAACGGCCAAAATCCTAAACGAGACGAGCGTTGACTCGATCTTAGTGGGGGACTCCTGTGCGATGGTGGTGCACGGGTTTGACAGCACCATCCACGCGACTGTCGAAATGATGGAAGCGCACACGGCGGCAGTTCGGCGTGGGGCGCCAAATAAAGTAATCATAGGTGATATGCCCTTTCTTTCCTACCGAGGTGGGATTGAGGCGTCTACGAACGCGGTGGCCAAACTAATGCGGGCCGGGGCGAATGCGGTAAAAGTCGAGCGATGCCGTGGAAATATTGAACTGATCACTCGACTGGTGGATGGGGGCGTTCCTGTGATGGGTCACTTAGGCATGACGCCCCAATCGGTCAACGAGTTCGGGGGGTTTAAAATTCAGGCTAGAAACGGCGATGCGGCCCAAGCGCTTCTTGATGAGGCGCTCGAATTGGAAGAATCAGGCTGCTTCTCAATTGTACTCGAGTGCATTCCTAGCGAAGTGGCGGAACGAGTGACCGATGCGCTGGGGATCCCTACGATTGGAATCGGTAGTGGCCCGGAGACTTCTGGACAGGTTTTGGTTCTAAACGATCTCCTGGGGTTGGACTCTGACTTCCAGCCTCCGTTTGCGCGTCGCTACATGGACGCGGATCAGATGATTAATCGGGCAGTGGAAGGATACTGCGAAGACGTTCGGGATCGTGCCTACCCGGGCGATGGAGAGTATAAGCCATGATTCCGATATTTCGCAGTCTTAGCGAGTGGATGGTGTTTCGTTCACAACTGGTGGTTGGACATTCACTAGGATTTGTCCCGACAATGGGGGGCTTGCATGAAGGCCATAGCTCGCTTGTGCGTCGTTCGTTGGCTGAGAATGAACTGACTGCGGTGAGCATCTTTCTGAATCGAACTCAGTTTAACAACGCGTCCGACTACGAAACCTACCCCGCTAATTTTGAGCAGGACCTCGCATTGCTGGAGGATCTTGGAGTGGATGTGGTGTTTGCTCCTGACTTTGAAGCAATGTACCCAGACACTTATCGGTTTAAGGTATCGGAAAGCCAGGATTCGCTTTCTATGGAAGGATCGCAGCGGCCGGGTCATTTCGATGGCGTATTAACCGTTGTCCTGAAATTGCTGAATTTGTCTGGAGCGCAGCGTGCTTACTTTGGCGAGAAAGACTACCAGCAATTACGATTGGTCAAAGGAATGGTGGAAGCGTTTTTTCTACCTATTGAGATTGTCGCTTGTGAAACGGCAAGGGCGGACGATGGATTGGCCTTGAGCTCGCGAAACCGCCGCCTTTCAGAAGCAGGCCGAAAAAAGGCGGCAGTTTTCCCCCGCATACTCACAACTGCCTCGACTCCTGAGGAAGCGACTAGCGAGCTTAGGGAAGCGGGTTTCGAAGTAGAGTATGTAGTGGATGAAGGAGGTCGCCGTTTTGGGGCGGTTAATTTGGAGGGGGTACGGTTGATCGACAATTGGCCTCTGAGCGTATTGGAGAAATTGAAAGGGTCATTGCGATG
The DNA here is from genome assembly GCA_937942145.1 of uncultured Opitutaceae bacterium. Taxonomy (GTDB): domain Bacteria; phylum Verrucomicrobiota; class Verrucomicrobiia; order Opitutales; family Opitutaceae; genus Pelagisphaera. The sequence goes on along the minus strand of CALDFV010000032.1, from coordinate 5,096 downwards.
AATCTGTGCATCGATGTGGGAAACTCTCAGTTGCACGGAGCGGTTTACGAGAACGACAAGCGCCTTGTCATGCAGATCCGAAAAGAGTCGTCATATCGTGTATCGAGTGACGAAATGGGGCTGTTCCTCGTGTCGGCATTGAGAGAGAAGGGAATAGACTCCAAGCAGATCCGACGAATTGGAGTGAGCTGTGTGGTTCCGGAGGAGCTGTTTACACTCAAAATGGCTTGTCGCGAATATTTCAATACGGAGCCTCTCTTTCTGGAATCTGGAGTTAAGACGCGGTTGAAGATCAAGACTCGAAATCCGCTCGAAGTGGGCGCTGACCGAATTGCTAATGCAATCGCGGTGACGGAGCTGTATCCTGACCAAAATGTCGTTGTGGTCGACTTTGGTACCGCTATCACGCTGGATGCTGTTAGCGAAGAAAAGGAATACCTCGGTGGTTCCATTTGCGCGGGATTAGGCTTGGCTATGGAAGCTCTGGGAACGAAGACTGCTAAGCTTCCGCATGTGGAAATTGTGAATGCGGAAAAGGCTCTCGGGAAGTCCTCTATCGAGAGTATCCAAGGAGGACTGTATTTTGGATACTTGGGTTTAGTGAAGGAATTGGTGAGGCGGATCGGTGAAGAAGCTTTTGGCAAAAAGAGATGCCGGATTGTCGCTACCGGTGGTTACTCCCTGCTGTATAGAGACGAAAAATTGTTTGACGACATCATCCCGGATTTGGTGCTTCAAGGCGTGAACAAGATGCTGGAGTTAAATCCGATCGATAAGAATTAGATATACGAGAAAAGTTAACGCTATGAAACGCTCCATGCTAAAATCAAAGATCCATCGCGCGGTGGTAACCGATGCCGATCTGAACTATGAAGGCTCTATCAGTATAGACCCGACTCTTTGCGAGGCGGCGGACCTGGTGGAGTTCGAAAAAGTGGATGTCTATAATTGCAACAATGGGAATCGTTTCCACACCTATGTGATTTGGGGCAAGCCGGGCGAAATCTGCATTAACGGGGCCGCCGCTCATTTGGCTAGTCCAGGTGACCTTGTCATCATCGCCAGCTACACCAAGGTAAGGGAATCAAAAGTCGATGCCTTTAGACCCAAACTCGTCCTTGTGAATGGGAACAACGGGATTAAGACGATCAAAGAGCCAAACGTTCGTCGCGCTAGAGGTGTTGAGGCCCTTTAGTGGCCGTACTGACTTCTCTGTTCGGCAACTAGCGCAAGGTCGTTAAGCTCTTCGGGGAGATCGTATTTTGAGCTGCGAGGCATTCTGCTTATGAGATTGGAGGCAACCGTATCCAGATTCTTGAGTTCGCATTCCCAAATGACAACAACTTGCCAACCGAGGTCCTCGAGGGCTTGTATGTTCTGTCTGTCTCGCTCCACGTTTCGGGCAAATTTCTTAAGCCAATAGTCCTTATTGGTCTTAGGTGTTGTGGCGGTCTTACAGTTTGGGTGCCGATGCCAGAAGCAGCCGTGGACAAATACGACCGTCTTTTGCTTTGGTAGGACGATATCGGGTTTCCCGGGCAACTGACGGTTTTTTGGACCATTCACCGTGAATCTGAATCCGAGATGATGAAGCAGGCTCCGCGTGACCAATTCAGGCCTGGTATGCTTGTTGGGTATTCGGCTCATCACCCAAGAGCGATGGAGCTTTGAAATCTTGTCAGGCATGGACCCTACGCATTAGGTCTTACTTTGTATGCGGCGAGTTCAATTTTGAGAGGATGAGGTTTCCGCTAGAACTGTTTGATAGTATTCGCGAGCCTGGTCGTAAGCCTGTCTGGCTTGTGGGCGCTCGCTTTCGTTAATTTGCCCTTTCTTGGAATCCCAGCAGGTTTCCACAGATTCGATACACCACTCAGCACTGCGCTTGTTGGCTCTTATGGGCTGGTCGTCTACGATAACAAAGACGGGATTGGTATGGACGCTAGGAAGAATCCTAAGAGCGACCCAGCTAGAGCTCTTGATGTTGATTTCAAATTCCAAGGGACGTGTGACTCCATCTGCCACGATAATTTCTCTAGCAACGGGTTCACCGTTTACGATAACTTCGACTGGAACAGTGCGGGTATCGTCAATACGGCAACGTTCGATGTGCCAATAGGGCTTCGAATCGAGCCGGCTGTTACGTATCGACTCGGTCTGCTCGGAAATATTTTGGGCTAGGAGAGCGGCCGCGTCTACGTTAACAGTTACCAATCCAGGCTTCGAGATGTCTAGTTGACTGATCTCTCCACGTGTGCCGGGCTCACCGACCGCGACCTCGTTTATTGTAAAGTCAATTAGGTGACTCATTCCATCACCACAATAACTTCTGCCGTTTTTCAATCCTAGCACCCAGCTGTCGAAGTCAAGTGGCTGCCCGTCATCGAGTTTCACATACACGCGACCCAAACCCACTTTGTCTCCATATATTCAGGGGAAGTCGGTTTCGCCGGATATTCGAGTGCGGAGGCCGCAATTGAGTGTGTGATACCAGATGTTCAGTTCCCAAATGGAAGGCGTGTCGACTGCCGAAATGAAATCGCATACTCCGAGTGGCGCTGCGACAATGAACTCATTCGCGCCGATGCCGTCGAAAGGGGGAACGGCATAGTCAGGCAAGGTGTCGACTGCTTCCCCGACTCTGGCTTGGCCTCGCCCCGGATTACGGTAGGGCATAGTGGTAAGTCGCTGCCCGTTGGAAGCGACATCCGGCAATCCGAGGCCCCATCCAGAATGACTGTACCCTACGACCCCTCCTTGTTTCTTGCCCCAGTCGAGAACAGGGATTGTCCAGCTAGGCCATTCTTCGACTAGAGTGGTTCCGGGATAATCATCCTCTTTCAAGCGGAGCAGGCAAAGGTGACCCGCATGGGAAGAAGGGAATCCGCTTACTTCAATGTCGTAGCGCATAAGGTAGTTTGGCGTTGAGAGCACGGAGTCCTTCCCCTCGAAATATTGTTTTTGAGAATACCAGCAAGGTCCCCATGTGAGAACGCAGCCCACATTCAAGTCCTCGCCGAGTATGTGCCGCATCATGTCGGCAGGGGAAACCCCTTTGGTCGGATTTTCATAGTGTGCGCAGCCCGCAGCGTGTACGTGATGGTCTCCTGAATACCAGTTTCGATTCGCAGGGTGGATCCAGCGCTCAAGTTGGAAATCAATTTCTGGTGGAACTTCGTTTGCTCGAACAGTAAAGGATTTGGTTTGGGGATGATATTCGGGTCCTCGTGAAGCAGTGACTGTGTAATCCCCTGGGGGCAGCAATAGAAACTCTCCATCTGCCCGGTAGACTTGGTCGTGAAAATAGAAATCCGGCGCCAGGCGGCGTGCTGGATTCGGGTAGACTCGACCCCGTTGGTCCCTGACGACAAAGGCCGCACTGATAGGAGTGCCATCGAGATCACGGATCTTGATTCTGACTTCGCTCGCAGGAGAGCAATCAAACAGGATTGCCACCTCATTGCGGAATCCAATATCTTGAGTCCCTTGTCCCACGTTGAATGCCAGCTTGGCCTCTCGCTTGCCCGCATCCCGGCTGCAGAGTTGCACGATGCGATACTCTACGGCAAGTCCCGAAAGCCGAGGGTTAAGGGGGCGTCGATCGAGCATCTCTATGTCCAGCCAACGATTAGCCACATCAGAAGCCGTGATGTCATGAGAAGGAGACTTAGCAGCCGTACTTCGGCGGAACTGAGGAGCCGCATTGGGACTCTCCGCAACGAGAATGGTTGTAATGCCGGCTTCGTTGTGTACTTTCACCAGGAAAGACTTCCATCCTTGTTCAAATAGAAGTTTCTCTGCGGGTCCAGACTCCACGGTTACACGGCTCTCCGCATTGATCCGGACTCCTGCGACGCAATAGCGATCAAGAATTTCCTGGATTGTCAAAACGGCTTCATCCGCATCGCCTGCCTTGACTCATTCATTGATCGCGGTTGCATCGCCTGGATCAATGGGGGAACCGGCGAATTGAAGTGCCTCGATCAGTCGATCGGAGGCGGCTGCGAAAGGTTGGAGATCGACCCCGTAGACGGGAAGAAACTCTGCTTTGAGCGAATAGAGTGGAAGACTGAGGTAGAGAATCAGGGCAATGGGCGAAAATTTCATGAAAGGGGTGATTTCGGGGTTTGGGGTGGCTTTGGAAGCTAGCCTCGCGGATACACAGGTGTTCGTGCTGGGGCAATAAATTTTGTTTCGCACTCTCGATTCCTATCAATAAAACTGGGGTTCTTTGCGTTTGCCCTAGATGGTGGATTGATCATTCTCGCTCACTTAGGACTCAACGACCCATAATCGGTTTTATCTTTTCGACACGAATCATGAAGCGAAACTTTTTCCTGTGCCTAGCAGCGCCCATCGGTTTTCTCGCGTTCTCAATCGGAGTGCTTGCGAAATCGCCGAATATTGAATTCGAGGAATTCGACTTACCCAACGGATTGCACGTCATCCTCCACCGCAATACGGACGCCCCCGTGGTTTCGTCCTATGTATTGTACCATGTGGGTAGCAAAGATGAACGACCAGACCGCACCGGATTCGCCCACTTTTTCGAACATTTGATGTTCGAAGGTAGCGCGAATATTGAGCGCGGGCAGATCGACAAGCTCATCTCCGGGGCGGGAGGCAATTTGAACGCTTCCACTTCATTTGACCGTACCGACTACTACATAAATCTTCCCTCGAATGAGTTGGAGCTAGCATTGTGGATAGAGTCGGAGCGTTTGATGCATGCGGTGGTCGACGAGACTGGTGTGGAAACGCAGCGAGAGGTTGTTAAAGAAGAGCGACGTTCCCGCTATGACAATCAGCCCTATGGGTCCCTTATGGAGAACATGGCGGGAGCGGTTTTTGCAGGGACTCCTTATGCTTGGACACCGATTGGTTCCGCCCAATATATTGACGAAGCGACAATTGACGAATTTCGGGACTTCTACAAGAAGTGGTACGTTCCTAATAATGCGATTCTGGCCATTGCGGGCGATATCGATTTGGTTAAAACGAAGCAACTCGTGGAGCAGTACTTTGGGGAAATTCCCCGGGGAGAAGATCCGCAGAGGGCAGGAATCGACTGGGATTTGATGGCCCCTGGGACGTCA
>CALDFV010000031.1 GCA_937942145.1 uncultured Opitutaceae bacterium | reverse complement strand
GGAACGCTCTTCACGCTCTTTATCGTTCCCTCGCTTTACATGTTGCTGGCCAAGAATCATCAGAATGACAACGCGGAGGTGTCGGCATGAGTTGGATGACCCTATTTAGTTTTGAGAGTTCTAGGGCCTGCGCTCGCGCTGTCCCACGGTGGAGTGTTACGAGGGCAAAATGCGGCACAGCCCAAGCGCTGGCCCTAAAATTGGGGATCTTTGTATCCGCGATTACTGCGAGTTTTGGGCAGGGCGAACTCCCTCCTGAAGTGCCGGACACGTTTGATCTGACTACGGCACTCAGTTTTGCTTTGGATAACAACTTCAACATTCGTCGAGCGATCGAGCAGATTGAAGAGCAGGAAGGGATTATCGTGGAAGTGAAAGCACGGACGCGTCCCAGCCTCACTCTGGACGCTGATTACCAGAGACTAGATGAAGGTTTGAGCGAAGTGGTAGACGGATTTGGATTGGCTAGCAACAATACTTGGGGAATCAGCCTCAATCTGCGCCAGGCTCTCTACCAAGGGGGTGGGATTAAGGCGGCGTTGAAAGCTCAGGATCTGACGAGGGAATCAGTGCGGCTCTTTCTTGAGAGTACGATCATGGACGCCATGCTGGAAGTCACGACGCGGTACTACGGTACATTGCTGGCTCGTGACCAGATTGAAGTTGAAGAGCAAAATATCGAGTTGCTTGAGGAAACGTTGGAAGATGCTCAGAATAAACTCAAGGCCGGTTCCGTTTCCGATTTCGAAGTTCTGCGAGCAGAAGTTTTGTTGGCCAATGCGAAACCCGCCCTGATACGTCGTCGCAGCGCATTCCGTGTCGCCATCGATCAACTACGCCAAAGTATCGGTTATGGAAACTATCGCCGTGATTCAAACAATCTGGAGAAGATCCCCGATTTTTTGGGAGAGCTAGAGTACGAACCGGTTTTCTACGATTTAGCGAATTGCCTAGATTTGGCCTTGTCGAATCGCTCCGAACTGGAACGACTTCGCCTGATTGAAGAAGCCCGAGATGCCGGTTTGGAAATTGCCCGCTCAGACTACCGTCCCAGTGTTGATTTGATTGGGAGCTACGGAAAACGTAAGAGCAATTTTTCTGAATCTTTCGATGACGGACCGGAGGGCTGGACAGTGGGCGTGGTGGCGACTTGGGATATCTTCGATGGGGCCGCTCGTAAAGGAAGGGTGCGCCAAGCCCGCTCACAGCTGGAGCAATCTCGGATCGAGCGAGATTCTCTCCGCTTGGCGATCGAGGTTGAGGTGCGCCAGGCAATGTCAGAGTTTCAAGAGGCGGAGGAATTGGTGAACGCCGCCGCCAAGGCGGTCGAGCAAGCTGAGGAAGCGCTTCGTCTGGCGGATAGCCGCTATGATGCGGGAGCGATAAACCAGCTTGATGTGTTTGAAGCCCGGTTTGCCTTAACGGAATCTAGGACGAATCGCCTTGAAGCCAACTACCGGCACATTGTTGCGGTCGCGAATCTTAAGCGTGCCATCGGTGAAGATAAACCCGTTCTCGATTCAAACTAGACCCCGCACGTTAATTGGACAGGATTAGTGATCAAGAAACCGTGACCTTTCTCGTTTGCGTCCCTTCTCCCAGTTGGATGGATTCAGACCTTGGGTAACATTTGGATGGGTCTTCTGGAGACTCCCTATCACATTTCAGTGGCAGGCTCCCGTTTTACTATTTTAACTGCGTCGATGGTGTTCGGAAAGTCGGTACGTCTCACTCTTTCTTCACAACGGGTCGAGATCGATACTGCGCTGCGCCGCGTGTGGGAGCGTGGTCCTTTTGCGATTGCGAGTCGGAGCTCGCTTAGGCTCAACTTGCTTGCGTTTGCTTGTTCGATACCAGTCCTTTTGCCCTCTTCGGCGTTGGCGGAAGCGGGCATTGCCAATCCCGTTGAGACGGAACTAGCGGAGTGGGCGCAATGGAGAGGTCCCAATCGAAATGGTAAGATTGAGGCCGGGAACTGGCCAAGCAGTTTGGGAGAAGAGACTCTCAAGATGCAGTGGTCCAATGTCCTCGCGGAAGGGTATGCGAGCCCTGTTCTGACTCAGGATAGGGTATTTTCGGTGGAGACTAGAAGCAAATCCGAGGAAGTGGTTCGCGCGTTTGATAGAGCCAGCGGGGATCAGATTTGGGAATACGTGCTGCCTGGAGCTATGAAAGTGCCTTTTTTCGCTGCGAAAAACGGGAGCTGGGCACGCTCCACTCCAGCGACGGATGGAACTCGCCTTTTCGTTCTGAGCATGCTCGATGTATTGACCTGCCTCGAAGTCTCAACCGGCAGAGTAATTTGGCAGGTTGATTTCAAGGCGAGGGAAGGAATTGGGGTCCCCTCATTCGGAGGGGTTTCGTCTCCATTGATAGATGGGGATAGTTTAATTGTCCAAGGAGGGTCTGCGGTGGCGAAGTTGAATGGCGCTAATTCGAAAAATGTTTGGCGGGTACTCGAAGATCGACGCGGGATGTTTGGCGGGGCCTTTTCATCACCCGTCATTGCACGATTACACGGTGTGAGACAACTGGTGGTGCAAACTCGAAGCACACTTGGAGGGATCAACTTGGAAAGTGGTGACATCCTTTGGTCAACCCCGGTTGAAGCGTCTCGTGGTATGAACATTTTGACTCCGGCGGTAGTAGGGAATCGTATATTTACCGCCACCTATGGGGGCGGCTCTTTTTGTTATGAAGTTCTTGAAAATCCGGAGGGATTTTCAGTGGAGTTAAAATGGCAAAAGAAAAAAATAGAGGGTTACATGTCTTCGCCCGTGATTGTCGGAAGCAATATATATCATCACGGTCGAGACAAGAGGCTTAGATGCATGAGCATCGAATCGGGTGAATCCCTTTGGGTAAGTGATCGCGTTTTCGGGCAGTACTGGTCAATGGTGGCGAATGGGTCTCGGGTTCTCGCGCTTGACCAAACGGGAGAGCTTATCTTGTTCGAGGCGTCCCCGCTCTCTTTCGAGATTATTGATGAGCGAACGATCAGCGACGAGCCCACTTGGGCTCATTTGGCGATATCAGGCGACCAGTTGTTTGTACGATCATTGAAGGGACTTACTGCTTATCAATGGCTTGATAATTAGATTCGTTCCGATTGGTGTAACCTCAATGCTTTCCTGGCCGCTCGATCTACGGATGTGAAGATTTTGTCGTTAGTATCTTTCTCTGAATTTCGTTTATGCCCCTTGACCTTCACTAGCCGGCAATCGAGCCGGTCCATCCCTTTGAAGAATTCACGATAAAGCTCGTGATCTCGGAGCTGGGAGCCTTTTTTAGATTTGAAGTTGTTCTCTTCAAGGGCCGATCGCCGTGCTGGCAGTTGGACTAAGTTCTGAGAGTCCGTGTACACTACTAAACTACCTCCAGAGGCTCCAATCTGGCTCAATGCCCATAATAGATTTTGTAGCTCGAGTTTGGTTGAAGATGTGAAATCGAACTGTTTGACCTCGATCCCATTTTGGTAGTCTGCCGCTGGAGCGGAGGCATCGATAAGCAAATAGGCTCCGAAACCGGTTTTCGATTTCGTGTCCACACTGCCATCAATATAGAGTGCCCATTCGTTCATTCCCAATCTTGTTGCGCCATTGAACCTGTGGAGGCAACTTATTCGCAACTGGGATTTTTACAAAGGAGCTTTGATCGCGTGATGGGAATGATGAGGATTTCGGGAAGGGTGGCTCTAATGGCATCCCTATTTGTGGGAGGCCTCTGGGTGGAGGCCGGAAACTGGTCGGAATGGCGAGGTCCCCAAGGGGATGGCGTTGTGGCGGATTCCCCGTATGCCCGACAATGGTCAGCCAGTGATAACGTGCTTTGGAAAGCCAGACTCCCAGATGCTGGAAATTCCTCGCCGGTGATATGGGGAAACCGTGTTTTTGTCACTTGCGCCGAAAACGGAGGTAAAGAGCGCTCTCTGATTTGTTTCGATCGATCCGATGGAGCGATTCTATGGAAACGTTCTGTTCGCTATGAGAAGGACGACCCGTCTCATGCGACGAATCCCTGGTGCGCCGCGTCTCCAGCCACGGATGGAAAGGCGATTTACGTGTGGAATGGTTCTGCAGGGGCTACCGCGTATGACTTCGAAGGACGGGAAATTTGGCACAGGGACCTGGGCGCCTATGTCCACATGTGGGGACATGCCTCGAGCCCTAGGATTTATGAGGACACGGTCATATTCTTCGGCAGTCCGGGGCCTCGTGTTGTCCTCACTGCCTTAGACCGGAAATCCGGAGAACCGGTTTGGGTGCGGGAGTTGGACGAGGTCGTTTCTCCGCCTCAAGAGCTGCACGGATCTTTCGTGACGCCCTACTTGTGGAAAAATGGGGAGCGAGATGAGCTCCTGATCCCATTGCCGGGTTATCTTGCCAGTTTTGATCCTGCGACCGGATCCGAGCTCTGGCGGTGTGACGGGTTGGGGAAATTGACCTACACTGATGCGATGGTGGGTGAGGACGTGATATTGGCCTTCAGCGGATACCGCGGTCCCGCGATCGGCATGCGAACGCCAGGGTCGAAAGATACTGGTAATTTGACCGAAAGCCATCGTATCTGGAAAAATGATACCGTAGTGCAGCGCGTGGGCTCGGGAGTAATCGTCGGAAATCGATATTTTTTGTGTGGCCGCAAAGGCGAGCTGCAATGCGGAGATATCCATACAGGCGAAATTATCTGGTCCCAAGATTTGCGAGAACAGAACTGGGGAGCGATCAGTTTGGTTGGAGAAGATTTGTACCTGACTGACCAATCGTCTGTTACCCGAGTCTTTGCCACTACGGATCGCTTTGAGCTCAGGTACGAGAACACGATGGAGCCGGGAGAGCGATCCAATGCCACAATTGGATTCCATGAGGGCGTGATCTTTCTGCGGACCTTTAAGCGCCTCTACGCGATAGGGCCTGAGGCCCGCTAGAAAGTACCGTGTACCAGCGAGTTAGCAAGGGCCTTTTCAATAAGCCGGATTAGCTGCCAATTGTAGGAAGCAAATCGCGTCCTCCGGACGCGATTCACCCTCGACAGCGATGGTGGCGCGTGGCCTCCGGACACGCGATTTGGACCGAGTCTAGAAGTCTGATGATTTACGTTGATCGGAAAGAGATCAGACGGTAACTTTTTTACCATCTCGTTTCCCCCTTTCCCATGAGCGTTTTACCAACAGCTTCGACCCGATCGCCCTATGTGATGATAGTGGGGCTACTCGTGTGGGTACCCTCGGCTCGAGCGGTAGACTTCTTGACGGAAGTGGCCCCGATTTTGGAGGCGAAATGCCTCGGCTGCCATAACCCGAACATCGTTAAGGGAGAACTTTCGATGGCGACTCGCGCGGATATCCTTAAAGCCGGGCAGGATATTCTCATTCCTGGAAACGCGGAAGAGAGTGTGCTCCATTGGATAACGCTCCCATTCGATGACGATGAGCCACCAGAAATGCCGGAAGAGGGCGATCCGTTGACGGAAGACGAGACGCAAATTCTGGCCGACTGGATTAATTCGGGCGCAAGCTGGCCTGAGGAAGTTGTTTTAAAGGAGCAGTCCAAATCGGATAAGTCTTGGTGGGCTTACCAGCCATTGGTTTCCCCGCGATTCGATTCCATTGATACCTACATCGAATCAAAGCTGTCGGAACTAGAACTGGAGTTTAACCCGGAAGCGGATCGTCGTACACTGATCCGTCGAGCGACCTATGACTTGATCGGGCTTCCGCCATCTATGGAAGAGGTGGATGTCTTCGACCGCGATCCAGATCCATTGGCCTACGAAAAGTTGATCGATCGCCTCTTGGACTCGCCTCACTACGGCGAGCGCTGGGGTCGGCATTGGCTGGATGTGGTTCGCTTTGGCGAGAGTGTTGGGTTCGAGCAAAACTGGATGATCAATGATCTTTGGCCGTTTCGCGACTATGTGATTCGTTCGATAAACGAGGACAAGCCGTTTGACGTCTTTTTCCGAGAGCATTTGGCGGGAGATGTAATCGGATCGGGCGATCCCGATGTTGAGATCGGTAGCGCCTTTCTGGTGGCTGGCCCGCATGACACCGTCAACAATCAGGATGCCGCCCAGGCGGCCCAGATTCGAGCCAATACGTTGGACGAGATCATCAATGCCTCGAGCGGCGCGTTCTTGGGGATGACGGTCAGCTGCGCCCGCTGTCATGACCACAAGTTCGACCCGATTAGCCAGGCGGACTATTACCGGCTTTATACTGCTTTTTCCGGTGTCAGGCATGGTTCCTCAACCTGGACGACTCCTTCGGAGAAAAAGGCCCGTTCTGAGCGTTTGAAACCTTTGAATCAAAAGCGGGCGGCCCTTCAGGTCGAGATCGAGAAACTGGAGAGAACCATTTTGAATCGATCGATTGAAAAGCTGGATTCCTTTGAAGCGAATTGGACTCGACCTTCGGCGGATCGTACCGGAACCGAGGATACGTTTGCTCCGATTGAGGCCAAATTTGTACGCCTGGTTTGTGAGGCTCAGGACTTGAATCCGGAAACAAGCAACGGATTCCGCCTGGACGAATTCGAGGTATGGTCAGCGGAACCGAAACCGAGAAACGTAGCGCTCGCATCCAATGGCGGCGTGGCTCGGGGTAAGGCGAGGGAGATTGAGGATTTTCCGAATGCCTACGGAACCCAACACACGAATGACGGGAGGATTGGAACTCGCTTCATTGCCGCTTCGGATCGGCTCACAATAGAACTGGCTGCCCCGACCAGGGTGAATCGGGTTTTCTTTTCCAGCGCTCAAGGCGAGCAAGCGCCAGAGCTATTCAAGTTTGCCTTTGTAGCGGATTACCGAATCGAAGCTTCTCTCGACGGGGAGAACTGGGTGGAAGTTGCGAATGGGAAGGATCGCAAGCCCGTCAGCAAGAAGTATCCTAACCCCGCCAGGGATGTTGAGGATACCAATTTGTCCCACCTCGATTATCGCCTGATTCAGCTAGGGGCGAGCAAAGCGGAAGCGAATCTAAAGAAGGATTGGGAGAAGGAATTAGCGATAACCAAAAAGGAGATTTCTAAACTACCACCCCTGCGTACAGCTTGGTTAGGTAAACGAAGCGAGGAGGATGCTAAAGGGCCTTTTCACATTTTCATTGGCGGGAGCCCTCAGCGACTCGGCCCTGAAGTGGTTCCGGCAAGCTTGTCTACTTTAAGTGATGTGATGCCCGAGTTTGAATTGCCTTCAGAGTCGTCGGAGGCCGAGCGACGCTTGGAACTGGCGAATTGGGTAACCCATCCCGAAAATCCGCTTACCCCTAGGGTTTTGGCAAATCGGATTTGGCATTATCACTTTGGTACCGGAATCGTTAATACGCCCAATGATTTTGGATATATGGGAGGGCGCCCAACGCATCCAGAGCTACTTGACTTCCTTGCTCTCGAACTAATCGACAATGACTGGAAGTTGAAGGCTTTGCACCGGACGATTATGAACTCGAAAGTATACCGTCAATCTTCCGAATGGCGAGAGGATGGAGGGGAAGTTGATTCGGATAGTCGACTTCTGTGGCGGTTTCCCCCTCGCCGGCTTTCCGCTGAAGAGATCCGAGACACCGTTCTTGCCGTTACGGGAAAACTGAATCCGAAAATGGGAGGACCGGGATTTCGCTTGTATCACTATATGCGTGACAACGTATCCACCTACGAACCTTTAGATGAGCATGGCTCCGAAACCTACCGCAGAGCGATTTACCATCAGAATGCGCGGGCTTCCGTAGTGGACCTGATGACGGACTTTGACCAAGCGGACTGCACGCTTTCGATTCCTCGGAGATCCGAGACGACGACCCCGCTTCAAGCTCTGACCATGATGAATCATCAGTTCACGATCGACATGGCCGAAAGGATGGCTGAGCGAGTGCGAGAGCGGGGGCATTCTGCTCCGGTTGAACAAGTGGTTCAGGTGTTTCGTTTGGCATACCAGAGGGATCCTGATGAAGAAGAAATTCGGGTCGCAACACAAGTGATCGCGGCACACGGACTGCGAGCGCTTTGTCGAGCCGTTCTCAATTCAAGCGAACTTCTCTATTTGGACTAGGCTATGCGGGATGAACTAGAAGCATATTCAAGACGCCGATTTCTCGGCAACGTCACCACAGGCTTGATGGGGGTCGGATTGAGCCACTTGCTTGGCTCGGAGTCGCTGATGGCTCAGGAGGCGGCTCGCAAGGCTTGGAAGCCCGGGGCAGGCATGACGCACTTGAGGCCCCGGGCCAAGCGAGTGTTGCAAATCTTTTGTCCGGGCGCGGCCTCGCATATGGACTTGTGGGAGCACAAGCCAATGCTCGAGAAGTACGATGGGCGACCTTTGCCGGGTGAGGAAAACATGGTGTCGTTCCAAGGAAAAAATGGTCCCTTGATGCGGAGCCCTTGGGAGTTCAAGCCAGCCGGGCAAAGTGGAAAGATGTTTTCCACCATGCTTCCGCATATGGCACAGCATGTCGACGACATCGCCTTCTTCCATGGTATGCAGTCGAAAACCAATACCCATGGCCCGGGTTGTGTATTCGTAAATACGGGACATCCAACGGAAGGTTTTCCGAGTGCCGGGGCGTGGGTCAGTTATGCGCTTGGGAGCATGGTGGATAACTTGCCCACATATGTAGCCATTCCGGATATAAGAGGCGAGCCGCCCAACGGTAAAGCTAACTGGAGCAACGGTTTCCTGCCCGCCAAGCATCAGGCCATCACCATGGCGGCTCATCGGCCCATTCGTAACTTGGAGCATCCCGAGATGATAGGAGATGCGGAGGAGAGGGGTACACGGGATTTGCTGAAGTATCTAAATACGCGCCACGCGTCCTTACGTCCTGAAGAAACGGAACTGCAAGCCCGAATGGGGGCTTA
>CALDFV010000030.1 GCA_937942145.1 uncultured Opitutaceae bacterium | reverse complement strand
GCTCCCCGTCATAAACGACGACTCGTCGCTTGCCAAAAACGCGACCGCCGCTGCCACTTCCTCGGGCCGCCCTTGTCTGCCCATCAAATGCATAGCGGAAGCCTTCTCGTTCTCTTCTTCCTCATCCAAACCAAGATCTTTGCACGAGTTGATAAACGCGCTGGTATAAATGTAACCCGGACAAACGGTATTAACACGAATGTTCAACTCAGCCAAGTCTGTCGCCCAGCCTCGCGTTAATCCGCGTACCGCGAACTTTGTCGCCGTATACGTGCTGAAATTCGGCTGTCCTACAAACCCGCTTACCGAGGAGAAATTGACGATACTTCCCTGCCCTGCTTTTTTCATCTGAGGCACCACGTATTTAGTCATCAAAGACGCCCCTCTTATATTCACACCAGTCATCTTATCCCAATCCTCCGGCGTTGCCTCGATTCCCTTCAGGACAAATAGAGCCGCCGCGTTTACCAAGATGCTAGTCGGTCCCAATCTATCCATGACACTTTCACACACATTCTGGATCGCCGATTCATCCAATATATCAACCTCCCAACTCAAGCAACCAATCGACAATGCCCTACCCCGATCAATTTTTCGATCCAGCAATGCAACCGAACAGCCTTCTTCCGCGAGTCGCTTTCCCGAGGCATATCCCAAATCACCCAATCCTCCCGCAATGATCACTACCTTTTCAGACAATCCACGCATTTCTTTTACTCTCTCATTGTTGGTTAATATCAAATTTTTGCGTTTCGACTCTCGTCCACGGATGGCAACCATATCATTCTGTGCCCAGCCATATCAATACACAAGAGTCCAAGTTTTGCTGCACTTGCTTCCAATTATTCGCCCTTTGAATTTTTCTACGATATTCCTGCTTCACGCTCACGCCCATTAAATATCAACGGTAAAACGTAATTTTAAGGTACTAGGAATGGCGTAGGCTCTCGGCTGGTACACAGACTGTTGCCGAGAAGCAATTGATCGATTTAGGCTTTCAATCTTCACGCTCTCGACACGATCTCTTTCACCGCCTCCACCACGCGGGCACATTCTTCTGGGGAATTATATATGTGCGGGGAAACGCGAACTGCGTTGAGACCCTGCTCTGTCACTCTGCGGCAACGCAACTTGTAATCACGAGAGAGAGCATTATTAAAGGGATCAAATGACACCTTCGAGCTTTTGAACGTAATGATAGAACGTCTCATGTTAGGATCGGACGGGGTCAGCACCGAAATACTGTCGATCGCCTCAAGCTCCTGGTAGAGCTGGTCCACGAGCGAAGATCCGTATGCTTCTATGCGTTCAACCCCAATTCGAGTTTGGAAGTCAACCGCCACCCGCAATCCTTCGACTAACTCGGTATTGCGCGTCCCATACTCGTAGCGACGCGCCCCGGGGAGAAATACGATATTGTCCGGCAAAGTATAAGAGGCCGAAGAATGGCCGCCCACATGGGTTGCATCGACCTCGTCGACTCGCTCCGGGTCGATGCATAATATCCCGGTTCCGCGCGGTCCTCCCATCCACTTATGACCACTGGTAGCGTAGGAATCGCACCCAATTTCGGACAGGTTGATCGGGATCATTCCCGCACTCTGAGCACCGTCAATGTGAAACCAAATGCCCTTTGATCGCGCCAATCTAGCGATCGCTTTCACATCCATCAAAATTCCGGTTGGGGCGGTAATGTGGCTGACCTGAATCACTCGCGTGCGAGGCGTAATCAGTGATTCAATACGATTAAGGTTACCTTCCTGGGAGTGCGGGTCCGGTTCGAACACCTTGACTCGAATACCATCGTGCTTACTCCGGCTTAACCAAGGGAGAGAGCCGCCGGGGTGAGCGTGCGATTCAAAAATCACCTCGTCCCCACGCTTCAGGTCAAGCCCGGCCGCGATGATTGAATTTGACTCTGTGGCGTTTCGAGTAAAGCAGATCGAATCCAATCCAATTCCCAAGTAGCGGGCCACCACTTCCCTAGCCACATCCATGAGGGCGTGCCCGGTTTCTGAGATGCGCTGAAGCTCCGCGGATTTCTCAGCCACGGCATCCGTAACGATCTTCGGAGCAGGTCCAAGTCCTCCACAATTTAAATACACCCGATCAGGAGTGAGAGAATAGGATTTTCTAACAAAGGCCCAAAACCGAGAAGGGGCATTGGAATCAAAGACGGGAAGTTCATCCTTACTTTGCCTACTACTCCCGCATCCGGTGGCCCAAATCGCTGACGAGCCCAGTCCGAGAGTCGCAACGAAGTCCTTCCTATTCATTGGCATAGTCTATTACGCAAAACTCTCTTCGTTCTGGCAAATGGATAACGCTGATTTTTCCAAATTGCCATGCCGATTCGAAAACCAAAGCGCTCTTCAAATTCGCTACAAACTCGCCCGCGCCATGGGGTCTTCTCTCTCCGGAACCTCGCAAAATTTTCCTTCAAAGGCGGTATAGTTCCTCACGTCCCGCTCATGGGGAAGGATTGCCCACGGCGCTCCTACTTCGCGGAAAGGGCAACGATCGTAGTAAGAACGAATCGCGTAGTTCTCCAAATCGTCAACCACGTCGAATATTTCCCCTTCCTCCACTACGACCTCCTCCCGGTATTGGGCTGGGATATTCTGGATCGGGCAAATGTCATGCACCGCATTCACCCACTTGCAGGTTCCCTTCGCCTGCTCGGTTGTACAGAGCCGGTTCGTATTTCCAGCGATGTGATCAAGCACCCCCTCAAACATGAGTTCTCTGACTTTCAACTGACTGGGAGATCCAATCGTGCGAACCTGATCCTTCGAAGCAATGGTATGGGTCCCGCAAAATCGCCACCGCAAGGTGCCGTTGGAACCGGTTATTAAAATTTCCGGATCCATTTGATGCAATGACGCGTGGGTCAATATAATTGCCGCTTCAACGCCGCTTTCCATAAAACCCACCGTACGAACGGTGTCGAATCCTTCGATCGGCTTCGCCCGATACAGCTCTGCGCTCACACGAGTTAACTCGGCTCGAGTATCCAGGGAATCCCCCAACCAAAACAAGATGAGATTGGCCATGTGCGAAAGTCCATTGTGTAGCGGGGAATCCAATACCCATGAATCTCCATCATGCAAATGCCCGCTCCATTCATTGCGATGATAGTAATTCTGCGAACGCGGCCACATTCCTAAGCAGTCTACCTTCTGAATCTCTCCAATCTCACCATCCAGCAAACTTTGTTTTATGTGCCACGTATCCTTAATGTAAGTATGTTGAAAACCCACAGCAACCGATACCCCAGAGGCTCGCTCCGCCGCTTGGATCACCGCAACATCCTGCAATGTCGGAGCCAGCGGCTTTTCAACTAGTACCTGCAACCCAAGATTTAGACATTCTATGGTCATGCTCGTGTGGCTTCCGATTCCCGTTGGGATACACACCCAATCCAGCGCGCGTTTCTCAGATTCAAGCATCACCTGGTAGTCTTGGTAGATCGGAACCCCAAGAGCGTCTAAGATCGCGATTTGCTCTTTGGCTTCATCCGGGTTGATAATTGTAACTGCCCCCCAAACGATGCGACCTTGCGCTACAAGCGCATTGAGCGATCTAAAATAGTCATGAGCGTAGCCGGTAACACCAATCAAGCCTACCCTGTACGGCGGCTTGGGTCTGATGGGTGTGGGATTGGAGTTCTCAGGAATCATAGTGGCGAGCAGTGTATCGACTGGTAAAGATCAGAAATCCACCTGTCCGAGCGGATGTGAGCAGACGTTTGCCTTTTAAACAAGGGTACGCTAGGCTTGAACCTTTAATCCGTCATCAAAAAGCTCTTTTTCCGGTAAAGCGAACTATCCATTTTCCCGTAAAACAAGCAACGGTCAATTTCGCGTTAAACATTGTCATTTAATAACTTAAACGATGATCTCATCGAGTTGGACCTACCTACCCATGAGCACTTCCCCTTCGGTTAGACCGCCGCCAGAATTGGGATCCATTTCTTCGGATTTAATACCTCCGATCTCATGACGGAACTTCATAAACGTCTTCAATGTAGGTCGTTTCGTCGGGGCGACAATTCCTCCGGTTTATTGGCAGCAAACATGCAATCTCTCTCCTTCGTTGAAGCTACGGAGCCGCAAGCCGAGCGCCCATTGGAAAAGTAGATCAGGCATCCTGACTGTGTAATAGGATGTCGAACGACAGGCTAAAGGCCTGTACTACTGATTTTGGTCGCGGGCCAATCTTGTAGACGCGATCGGTAGACCGCGTCTACAGGTTCTCGACGTATTCAACCCCTCAAAGAGGACCGATGCATCCTCCCTACCCTCTATTCAGGCCGGGCAGAAATCCCTGGAATGAATTGCGTCTACATCCGCAAGCGTGTCCTTGGAGTAGGGTACGATTTCAGAGGCCCGAACCGCGTCCTGCATCTCTTTTGGGGCCCGAGCTCCCGAAAGCGCTAGAGTAACGCCTTCTTGATCGAGGACCCACCGGTACGATGCTTGTGGCAGAGTTTCAATATCCCCGTGTATCAAATGTAACTTGAGCTGCTCGGCATAATCCACGCGTTCCGCTATCTCCTCTAGCGAATAGCGGGCATTCAAGGTTCCTTCGGGAAAGGTCGTATTTTTTTGGATACCTCCACTTAGAAAGCCATTCGCCATGCATTCTCGGGCGATTACACCGCAACCCTCTTTTTCGGCGATAGCGATCAGAGGAAGCGTTTCGCGATTGAAAGGGCTCAAAACGACTTGTATCGCCTCGATCTTTCTTTCCCGGATCCACTGGGCCGACAGTTCGTGTGTTTCCTCATACATGGAAACGGAGTGACCGATGAAACGGATTTTCCCTTCCGACTTCAAACAGGCTAATTCCTCCCAAACTTCGTCTTCAATTTCGCTAGGCTCGAAGGGTGAATGAAAAAAGAACAGATCGACCCACTCCCGCCCGATTCGCTTCAGACTGGCCTCACACGATTCGCGGGCTTCCTTGCGATTGAAGCGCGAGGGCATTACAGCCATGGCAGTACGCCCGAACTTCGTGGATACGATGACCTCGTCTTTCCGCGACCCAAGGCCTTTGCCCAAGACGCTTTCCGCTACACCATTCTCCTTCTTGTTACCGTACAAAGGAGCCGTGTCGAAAAAGTTGATTCCCGCATCGAGCGATTCACCAATGAGTCGATCCGCTTCGCGTGCCTCTACCTCTCCATAAACGCCGCTTCCTAAGGCCCAGGTCCCGAGCCCGATCTCTGAACACTCGAGATCCGTTTCCCCTAGCTTCCTTTTCTTCATTGCAAACCCTTCCGATCCGCTAGCAAGGCATTCACTTTCGGAATGGCTGCTTGCAACACGATTTCCAATTGCCTCTGCCCCCTCTCCGGCGACGCTTCCCGCGGATCATCTCCCATCACACCGTCCCCATCCAGAGACAGTTTCCGATCGGGTAGCGCCGACAAGTCGATTGTATCAGGCGAGAAAAGCATTTGAAAAGAAGTCTCGGTCGCCCCGGCGTGATCCCCCACAAAGTGATCGCCCAGCAACTGATTGTCGGCCCAAACTTCGAAACGGGTATGCGTCGCCACATTTCGCGCTCGACGCACGCCTTCCTCCAGGGCGTTGATCTGCTCTGGTGGATAATGACCCGTCATCAATATTACGATCTTGAATTCTTCATCCGCTAATTGGATACAAAACTCTTCAGCCACTTTTGAAGCCAATTTAGCCGAGATGTCGATGGAGTGAGCGAAGCCCTTGAAAGGCTTGATCGTATTCACCCCTAGCGGTATGGCAGGCAACACCACTCCCCCCGTTTTCTCTGCGATGGCCAGGCAAATGCCTTCCGCCTTGGCCGAATCCAGACCAATCGGGGCGTGCAAACAATGCCACTCCAAGGCGCCCCAAGGAACAAAGGCAACGGGTGTCCGTTCCAAGATTGCCTCGATTGCCGCTGGCCGTAAGTCACCATAGCGTCCCCATAGTGGAGCGTTCGTTTTTTCGGAGGATGAACTTTGCGACATAGGAGGACCCGTATTCCAGTTGCTTTTCGAATCCTAGGCCACTTCGGCGATGGCCCGCAATTTATTTCCGGTCAGCCTTACTTCCGGACTCAGGCTATGGGGCGTCTTTCCTCCAAACTCCTTTTCCAGCGCCTTGAATCGCTTTCGTGACGATTCGACGAACGCCTCCACGGACCCCTCTTCCCCGAAAAGCCGCATGATTTCAGGAAGCCAACGATGCCCAAAGCGAACATGCTGCTGCTCGTCATTCCGGTCAAAGGCCAGCAAGGTGTCTGCCTCAAAATCGCTCAGCTCGCGCACTCGATCCATCACATGAGCCTTTGTGGCGAAGCTGCCCGCTTCAAACTCCATCGTCATCATGGCGTACCGCTCGGGTGGTGACATCTGGATGAGTATATTGTAAAGATCCAAGGAGTGCTCGAGCGTCCCCAAATCAACCTTTAGCTTTGGCAGCTGCCGGTACCCAAACGCGCTATGCCGCGATTCGTCCCACAAATGCCGCGCCAAATCGTAGTGAAGGTCAAAGGGAGCGTCCGTTGTGTCGTAGAAAATCGGCGACAAATAATCGACCGCGTCCAGCTCCATCATGAGCCAGATAAATACCATCAGACGAACGACCCGCGCATCCGTATTCGGATCCTCCAGCCATTCCCTCACAATGGGATCCGATTCCGGATCGTGTCCAAAAACACTTGAGCACAACGGATACTCGCCCCGATTGCAGGTATCAGGATGCCGGTACGGCAGCTCCTCCCAATTCCAATCGAAGCCTTCGGGAAGCGCTTTCCGATCGCTCTCACCTAGCCAGCCCCCAAGCCCGTCGAGGGCAATTGAGAGATGCTGCTCCCAGTCTCGATCGTTAGTCTGCGAAAGGTATGGGTCCATCTCGCGGAGGTGACGTTCCTCATCGACGATAAATTCTTCCACCAACTTACGCGACGGCCAGTCGGCCAAATGATGCGTGGACTCTAGATAATGACGATACGCATCGAGCAAGGCCGGTTTTAGAACCTTGTAGAAGCCAGTCAGTCCAACCATCGGATCCTCCACTCGAATCGCCTCTTCAAAAATCGACCGATAGGATTCCCTTACGGCATCGCCTTTCCCGAAACCGGTCAATTCGCGCCCGCGCTCGCTTATGAAGCGGGCGTGGCCCGCCGATTCCCATACGTGCTGGCAGAGTAAATACTTGAGTTCTATATTGCCGACGCGAGGGATCAGAACGGCAACCGTTCTGACAAACTCCCGCTCTACTTCGAAAAGCATCCGCAGCAGCTGACCCATCTCCTTGACTGCCGCCATGCGCCCAGTTCCCCGGGTCGGCTTTTGGCCTGAAGATGCGGAAGCGCTCATTTTAAGAATTGACGATTGTTGAGTCGATATCCGCTTCTCAACATACACGCCCTCTCTTTCCAGCAGTAGAATGCCCCGGAGGATTTGGCCCAATCCACCGTTCGTCGATGGGCTCGCTCGCTTTTTGGTAGCGGCTATCGCTGGAAATGCGAAACTGGTTTTCCGTTTTATTGTCAACTGCCGCGTGTACCAGGAACATGCCGAAGGTAATAAAATCGCCCGCTTCGAACTCCGTGGTTAGCCAACGGCCGCCAAACTTGTCCCGCACACGAGGAGGGTTGCGGGAAAGCGTGCCGGTAAAGTTCCATTTCCCTTCCTCAGCTCGGCGCTTCTGTTCGGGCTTGTTGACGCAGTAGCTGTCTACGTCCCGGTAAGCATAATTCTTCAGCAAATCCATGCGCTTGTGAGACCCTTCCAAGACCATGAGCCCTCCCAGCTTGTAGGGGATATCATCATACGGGAGCCAGCAAGTCATATGCTTGTCCGTCCCGCGCCCCATGTAAGGCAAATCGGAATGCGGGTTCGTCCCTTTCCCGGGAGGCATCGCCCGAAGCCAGGTGAAATCGTAATGCCGGATTTCTTCTCCGTACAAGTGGCGGTAAAACTCGAGCAGCTTTCCGGAATAGAGGAGCTGCTGCACTTCCGGGCTCTCGTCTGCGATTTCCGGGATGAAGGCCACTCCCTCCGTTCCCGGCCGACAAATGGCATCCGCTACAGGATACGCCGGATCGAGCAAATTCTTACCTTCCAAATGCGACAGGATACTTGCTCTAGCTCCCAGCACCTGATCCCGGTC
>CALDFV010000029.1 GCA_937942145.1 uncultured Opitutaceae bacterium | reverse complement strand
AAAAAAGTAAATCGACTCTTCTGCCAATGAGTCGAGAAAGGGAGTGGTCGCATTACCGTCCCCACCATACCCTGTAGATTGAGCCCTCCACTGAGTGGTCATCACTACCACTACATTTGGATTCCTGTTCTGAGAGCTCATCAATGGCGAACTTCAGCGTTCGGCTGTTGATATCGCAAGAGAAATTGAGCACGTTCCTCTCATGCAGCCCACTATCCAAAATCCAGTCATTCGTCCCGCAGAGAAAAATGACGTTCCAAGAATATTCGCGATGATCGGAGCAATCGCGGAATATGAAAAGCTCGCCCATCAACTTGAAGTGACTGAGGCTGTCCTAGAAGAAAGTCTATTTTCGGCCAATCCTGCCGCGCGAGCTTTAGTAGCAACTGTAGACAATCACGCGATAGGCTACGCGATTTTCTTCTACAATTTTTCTACTTTCATCGGGAAAAAAGGCATTTATCTAGAAGATATTTATGTGGAAAATGAATACAGGGGCAAGGGTGTTGGAGATAAACTCTTCAGGGAAGTTGCGGGGATCGCTCGAAGCGAGGGCTGTTCTCGCATGGAGTGGGTTGCCCTTGACTGGAACCAATCCGCAATTGATTTCTATAAATCCCGCGGGGCTAGTAAATTGGAGGAATGGAGACTTTTCCGATTCAATCGCTCTGACATTGAAGCCCTTTCAAACTCCCAATAACTGTTTCGATGAGGGGTCGGAGTAGCATTACCTGGATTACCAGCCTTTCTCTCGATGCTCCCCTAGTCGTCGTTGTTTGGCAACATGCTGTCTCAGTCCACTACTCTGTTACGCTAAACATGCACCATCGTGTCCTGGTGTTTCTCGCGGTATGGCTTGGATACACGGCCGACCGTTGGTTTGACGCCTGGAGACATAAGGAAAATGTCACTCATCGACATGCTTTTCACGCTCTTCGCAGATGGACCCTTCTTCCGCTTTGGCTAGTGATTCTAGGGCTATCGGTAACCGTTTCTTTCGCGAAGCTTTCCTCCAGTGAATTGCGGAACGGTCTCACGCTTGCTTTCGTTTCGATAGTAATAACCGGCATTATACAATTGGATCGATTCGGCAAATGGAAAGCAGTCATCAAGTCTGCCCTCACGGCCTTTTTGGTCACCTCCAGTGTGCTCATTTTCTCATTACCCATTTCTGAAAGTAGAGTATTAGAGGCATTTTCCGTCATGCTTCCCCTCTTCTTTCTCAATTGCGTATTCATCCACTCCTGGGACAGCGCAATTGACGCTAAGCAAAGTTCTAGCGGCAAGAACGTATTTAATCGACCGACCATTCTTATAGCCTGTGTCTTAACATTCGGCTTGTCGCTCTATTGGTTGGGCACCAGTCCGCTTCCTTGGTACGCGATTGCGTCGGCTCTAAACCTTACTGCTATTCACCTCTGTCTACGGAGCTTACATTTGGAGACGACACGAACGTTGGCCGATCTCGCTTTACTCACTCCATTAGTCGTATTCCTCTGAAGTGAAGCGTTCGTTTGATAATTTGGCGAAAGCCTACACCTTTCTCGAACGACTTACGTTTGGGCACCAACTGGAACGCTCGCGAAATCACGGACTTAAAGCACTTGGATCAGACAAGTGCGATAGATGCCTTATACTGGGACCAGGAGATGGTCGTTTTCTCAACCTTGCGCTTGCAAAAAATCCAAAACTCCAAATCGATTCCATCGAGCGAAGTCCAAAAATGCAGGAGCAGACAAGCGCGCGTATTCAAAAGCTCGGAAAAAACTACATGAATCGCTATCGCCACATCGCAAACGATGCTCGCCAGTATTCATTTCCAGATTCTGAATACGATTGTGTCGTGGCTCAGTATTTTCTCGATTGCTTCAAGTCAACCGACGCAAACGCTCTCCTTGAAAAATTCGCACATACGTTGAAGTCCAACGGAAAACTGATCTATGCGGATTTTACGATTCCCCCAAAAGTTCCAGCAAGATGGATAGCAAACGGGATCGTTGGGCTACTCTATCTTTGTTTCCGACTGGCCACGGATATTGAAACGCATCGCCTTGCTACACTAGTCTGGCCCGAGTCACTTAAATTAATCTCCAGAGAGACTCGATTGAAAGGTCTCGTGACCAGTACGATCAGAAGGAAGTCCCCAACTAACGCAGATCACTGGGCAATGAGTCGTAGCGATTTTTCAGCGACTGAATCGTAGCTTTAAACTGGTCACTAGAAAACCCAGCTCCCAAAGAGAGCCTTTCATTGCCCATCAAATTATCGACAAGGAGACAGTACCGACTATCTACCATAATTCCAAGAAGCTCACCCGTTTTGGAAAACACAAGATCTCCTTTTGTAGGAGAGAAGTCTCCGAATATACGGCTAAAAACCTTTGATTGCATTCTGACATATCCGGGAGTTCGCGCATCCAGTTTGAATTCGACTTCACCATAGTAACTTCCTTTTTCGTCAATCAAAACGGCTTCGGAAAACTTGAAAGGATCCAGAGCTGTATAAAAAATTTCCCCACCGAGAACACCCACTTGATCATCCGTTAACGGGACACTCGCTATTCGTGGATCCAATGCCAGAAACGTCAATTGCGAAGGATTGAGCTGGGCTACTCCACGACTCATTTCGATTTCCAGCTCTCTAAAGCCAAGCGAGCTATTGCTTGCCCCCAATGGTGTGCTGCTAAGGTGGGTCAAAGCGAATACGTTTTTCCCATCCGAAATCAATAGCGTCATCGCCAAATCATCATCCTGGATCGATTCTCCTCGGTAAAACCGATTAGACTTAAATGTGAGCGCGATTTTGTTCTCGTTAAACCGGGAGAACAGGATGTTCGCATTAATGGGTTGGCTTGAGCGAAACTCTTCCGTCAAATCCTGCGATCGCTCCGCCAACTGGGTGATACCCTCCGCCATTTGCGTTGTTTGAGCTTGAAGCTGCAGTCTTTCGGTTCTCTCCGCTACCACTTCGCTTTTCAATGTCTCTACACTTTCTGCCAGCATCTTTTTCTGCTCTTCAGTCACAGATACCTTGATACTCAATTCCTGCACTTTTGCCTCCGCTTCCTTGCGTTCAAGTTCCTCTCTGGCCAAGGCCGCAAGTTTCGCATCAATCTCCTTCTGCTTCTCTTCCAGCTCCGCTTGGAGCATTCGAGCTTGGGCTTCCATTTGCTTCGATTTCAATTCGAGATCTTCGTAACTGTTTTCCAACGTAACAATGGATTGCTTCGCTTTCAGCGCCTCCGCTTCGATCGCCATCTTCTCTTGGGCAAGCGTTTCCTCTCGTGTTTGGGCTTCCTGGATGCTGGTTTCCAAATCCATGATGGAAGATTCCTTTTCCTGCAGCTTTTGATCCCTCAATTCCAGCTCCTTTCGCACCTTGTCCGCTTCCGATTCCAATGTGTTTTGGATCGTCTTTTCTTCTTCCAAAGCCGACGCTAGCGTATCCAAGAGGTCTTGCTCCATCATCGCCATCGCTGAAACGCTTTGGTCTACCGAATCCTCGATGTCAGAGCTGCTACTCTCAGCCTTCTCCTCCTCCCAGTTCACAAGGGAAAGCAGAGTGAGAAGTAGGAAATCGCAAAGTATCAATAGCAGAGTCTTGTTCATAGGAACTATCCGTCTATGGCTTTAAGCTCAGAGACGCAATGCGCTCTTGGCTATCCATAATGAGCTTATTTTTAAAGGGCCGCACCAATCGTATTTTCACAATGGCTACGCCTAGTATTCCAAAAAGATTCGACGAGTAAGCCGCGATTAGATTCGCTTCAATCAGCCCCAGCACTTGCAGGACCAACGATATGCAGGTTCCCGCTATTCCAACGTAAAGACCCGAATCAAACAGATTCTCCTCGTTCTCCATCAACTTCAGCTTAACGAGCGAGTCGATATCCTCCCTTTCGATCTGCCTCACCTTTAACAAGCAAATAAGGAAAACCAATATTTGCAGTATGAAAAAGAAAGACACAGATAGCAGTGTTGTAGGTTCCATGGATGTGGTAGGTTCAGTTTCGACAATTATCGTTTCGCCATCAACTTCAGCGAGTACCGGCAATACAAATTTAAAGGAGTAGCCTTGAGACGCGTCGCCCCTAGCCAAATGAGGCTCGCTAAGAACCACGAGAATGATAACCGAAGCTAGCGACACAAACAATCTTTGCACAACGCTCAATAGAGGCGGGCTAGATTCCCAATAACGTCGAGTCAAACCGCTCGATCCCCAGAACGCTAACAAGGCCCCAAAAAAGAACAGAGAATATTTAATAACTAAGGAGAAACCTGGATTCTGTAGGCTGAATCCAATCAAGTAGGATTTAAAAGAAGAAACCGCGGCTACACTTTTTGCACGCTCCAGGGGCAGTTTTTCTCGAACCAACATCTGCACGGCTCCGGCCCCAAAGGAAACCGCCGATTCAAGTGCGTCAATCCCTTCATCCCCATACAACCCCAAATAGTCCATGACCTGTTGGGGCGATTCTGCTACGATCGAAGACACGAAAATGAGAGGGACCTTGTCGGATCTGCGATGGAAAGCGTACCTCAGTCGTGATACCGTATTCAAATCTTGAATTTTTTCGAAAAGTGACCTAAACTGACTCCAGTTTAGAGTTCGAGCCAGCGACAATGTATCGAGGAAAAAGTCTTCCACTGGAGCGACATCCCCTGAAGCCAGAGCCGAAGCTAGTCGACTTCTTATCTCCCGTTTCAGAGACGGGGCCAATCGGTCGCCCTGAATCAGTAAACCAATAGATAGAAGAGTCGATTCAAGCGGCTTCCCCGAAACGCTCGAAACCGGGAACAGTCGCTTGTAGGTATTCAATTCACCTGCCTCCAAAAGAGATTTGACTGTAGAATCTCGGGAATTCTCGAGCAAGCCAACGAGAGACCTACGGCAAACATTGGACAACCCAACTCCTAGAATTCCAGGCTGAGCCGAGTAATCAGACAAGGGTATATCTTTTAGGGCTGCATCCAAGAAAGGATCCCAAACTCCCCAGCGGTACAATACAGGGTTTTCCTCTTTTGCTTGGCTCAGAATCTCGTCAAGCACCTCCCATTCGGCTGCCACATTCAATTTCGCCACCTCAAGGTTCATTTCAGCGATTCCGTAATTCTCTTCTTCGATGGCTGTCTGGGCCAAATCAACAAAGGACTCTGATCGGGCTCCCGCCTCAGACAGTATCGAGCGAGGTATTGACTTGAATCTCGACGGAATCATCCAGCCCACTCCAATAATCAATAGACCCAAGACCAGCAAAACAAGGTATCCTACGATCTTCCCACGATTACTGTAATTTCGGAGCGTCATTAATAATATCGCCAATTCTCCCATCGAAAGAATTTGCTCTAACCTTGGGTGGAGTTTTGCTTAGGTCAAATCGAAGACCTATGACCCTGGAAATTGTTCACTACGGAGAAGAGGTTCTCCATCAAAAAGGCCTGCCCGTTACGCTTTTTGACGAATCTCTAAAAACATTGTTCGACCAAATGGTCGAAACTTGCATTGAAGCGGAAGGTATCGGCCTCGCCGCCCAGCAGATCGGCAAAGCCCTAATGTTTTGTGTAGTCGACCTGCGGGGTTTGGAAATCGACTTCGAATACACGCTCGATGGAACCAAACCTCCTCTTGAGCTTTTTAATCCGATTGGTCTGTGCAATCCCACCATTAACGTAATCGATTCTTCTAAAACCGTTTATGAGGAAGGATGTCTGTCATTCCCAGATATCCGAGGAGAAGTGGAAAGACCCGACTGGATCCAGTGCGACTATCAGGATATTCATGGGGGCTCTCACACACTGAGATGCAATGGCCTTCTGGGTCGCTGCATACAGCACGAAGTGGATCACCTTAATGGAATCCTTTTTACCGATCGCATGAAGAAAAAGGTATTAAAGAAAATTCAGTCTGCCGTAAACGAGATACGGGACCAGACCCTCCAAAGAAATTGTTCGCGAGCCTGAGGCTATTTTCACGGTCAACGGAGCTACAACAAGTCCGCCGCTAACTCTGCAAGAGGCGAGCGCTCGCCCTTAGTCAACTGTGCGTGGGCAGAGATCGCCTGCCCTCTCATTCGATTAGAACAATAGACCAGTCCATTGCTGCACGAGTCAACGTATGGATTGTCGATTTGGGCGGGATCACCGATGAGGACTATTTTCGACCCTTTCGAGATGCGAGTGATCACCGTCTCGACTTCATGGGGAGTCAGTTGCTGCGCTTCACCCAGAATGAAGAAACGCCTAGCGATTGAGCGACCCCGAATAAAGCACAGCGCCTCAATTTCCACTAAACCGCTATCGAGAAGTTTCTGGTAGGGCTTTTGAACCGAATCTCGATCAAACGGGGATTCTTTTGCGTCCTTACGTTGGCGCTTGTTCTCAAACTGAGGCTTTTTAGGCTGCTTTGACGGAATCAAGACCTCCAAAGCGCCGTAGTAAGGCTGAAGCCATGGATTCATCTTCTCCTCCAAGAATTCTGGCAAAAACCCCATTTCCTTGCCCACACCAATTCCAGGGCGAGAAAGGGAAATCCCGTCATATTGGCTGTTTGAGGAGATGATTTGCTGAATTGCGGCGACCGTGGAAAGCAGAGTTTTCCCTATTCCCGCCTTGCCATAACAGGCAATGAGAGAAATCGAGTCATCCATCAGCGCGTCTAGAAAAAACTGCTACTCCAAGTTTCGCAGCCGGATAGGAATTCCTCCTGGAGCTTTAAGCATACTAGGAATCAAACGCTTGCAAAGAGTCCGTTCGCTATACAATCGGGCTCGCATCGTTTTGCCCTCATCGGCAACCAGCAAAACATACTCATTGAGCACCAAGTTTTTCGCGAATTCCTCGGACAGCTCAAATTCACCCTCAGACGCAAACCTCTGAGGATCGTGCTTGGAAACCGGAATACGGCGATAACTCTGGTCATCGGGCTCCTCCGTAGTTTTGTCATTGAGGTAGTCCTCCGCCTCGAGACCCACTGCCCGGGCTTTGAGCTGCATATTAATATCCTTCGTCACCATTATGGCTGGAGGAGGGAAGTTCTCCTGCACAAAAAGAGCTGTTGCGATTATTCGGTTATCCTTCTTCTCAAAATTCAGAATAGATCCGAGCGAAGCAATCCTAGCGGGAACTTTAGCTGTACTTTGTAAGCACTTTTTGATGACAACAGATAACGTACCTCCGCTATCCAGAACAGCCCCTTCAAGCATTGCTCTCGAATCGGGAAGCAGTTCCCTCAGCATACGATGAACGCGGCGAGCGTCGCGTCCTCGCTCACTGGGTTGCTCCATCTTTATCGCATCCAAATCCTCCAGAGTTTCAATCAGTATGACTAAGTTGTTGTCATCGAACTTGCATAAACAGTGAGAATCCTGAAGCAAAACGTTTGTATCGAGAACATAGGTCTTTGCTTTTTTCCCTATCTTCAGGCAAGATTCGTACTGTGTGGCACCGGATGAAAACTCCAACACGTAAGTACTAATGCACTACGTTTTTCTTAGAATGCCTACCCTTCATGCAATCATTTTGGCAAAAAAGAGGCGGACTGTCTACCCCTAAACAGCCCGCCATTGTTTTCTTCTTTACCCCAATATTCCGCTAAGCGAAACTTGATAGTTAGGAAGACTAACGGATCGGCCCTGGCAAACTCAAGCAAATGTTAGATGAAATAATGGCACTGCCCGCATAGTAGAAGCTCCACTAATGCCAACAATAACGTTCCCAAATCCCGGTATCCAAGTTAAACGGCTATCCCTCAAAACCGAACTCTTGCAAAAACGCGTCCACGCCATCTGCAAGTGTCAAAAGTCCACTAGAGGCGCTCAAATCCTCTGCCGCGCAAGACAGATAGCCCAACAATAGATCCAAGGTAGAAGAGCGGTTCTGCTTGATTAAAAACTGAAGCGTCCGCTCTAGCCCCATCAGCCACTCATCCGTTGAATAACTCGTCTCTGCGGCGCATTGCTCGACTCTTTCAACGAAAGAAAGCCGATCCGGGGGGCCAACTTTTCCAATCGACTCGGTAAGCTTTAGAAGGCTCGAAGGGGCCTCAAAGGACTTCAGGATAAACACTACTGAACGTTCGTCCAGACCGGATTCGATCGCTTGTTCTGTGGCATGCATCCAAGCCTGGTGAAGAGAGACGGCCTTTCCCGACTTTTTCTCTACCTCACTTTTTAGTCTCGCTGACACCACAAGGCTCTAGCGATTAACAGCACTGCACTAGCAGTCAATAAAGGATGCCCACAATCGATGAAACTCCTTCCGAGAAAGCTAAAGGCTGCGAATGAGCCTTAGCGACAGTTCGTCCGCATCTCCCTCCATTCGGTAACCATCCGTCTGTAGCGTTATCCTCGATACCGTGCCGGGATTGAAGAATGTAGGAACTTCATCCAGAGAAGTCTGCCCCGAAAAAGCGATCGTCGTCAAATCGAGTCTTCCCTGAATTCCTTGTTCGTTCTCTACAACATCAAAAAAGCCCGTGAAATGCTTTGTCGAAGACTCTTCCTTTTCAAGTCTCAGCACTCCTTTTATCACTTCCCCATCATTGCGGGTTTCGGTTATTATCAATGATACCTCGCTCGCATCAGCACCCTCGTCGCCAGCGATAACCATCCCTTTGAAATACGACCCTTGCGACAGTGACATTTTCAGATCCTGCCTTTCCTCTTTGGCTTGCTCTTCGGCCTCGTCCAACATCGCGAGATACTCTTTTTCCGCAATGGTGACCTTGTTCAAAAAATCCAACCCAGTCTTTTCATAGGCTCTAAATGAGATCACAAATCGATTAGAGCTGATGTCCATTGCGCTCTCTCCAAAAAACGCTTTGGGGTGGCCCCGAGACCAGGCGAAACCATGCTCGCCCTCTCTCATCCTCATTCCCGAAATCTCCCAATTCGAGTCCGTACTGCTCTTAAGTAATCGGTAGGAAACACTGAAGGGAAATAACGCCCCCTTCGACGCAGAATGCCTATAGAGGCGGTTCCATCTTTTTGGCGGAATTGAGATATCATCGCGACCGATCGATTCCATGTTCTTCGCAGCTTCGGTTATCTCATCTAAGTCAAACGGGAGTTTTGAATAAAGAACTGCGTCGTCGACAGCTTGGTAAAGATCGACTTTCAGTTGCGCCCCAATTTGAACTTCTACGAGCAACTCACGATCCGAAACCCGCTTAATTTCACTCTCCATCCAAGCCATCTCGTAGGGAGAATCCGGACCGAGATGATCGAAGAGCTCGTTAGTCGCCCTTGCAATGCTGCGACTTAGGGAACTTCCTTTTGTATCACCGTGCACCGCCCATTCGAAAAACTCGTTCTTGAAGCTAAAAGCGGTCAGGCCAATCCCAAGAACCGCCAAGGCGGCGGCAAATGGCAGTGATTGAATTGCTGTCTTTAGAAAGCCATTTTTGGAGGATGACTGGCACTCACCGGGTTCGTCAGAGGAGATACCTGAGAGATTGCCTAAAATTTCATTTTCGGAGTCATCTTGGATCGAAACAAGAAGATCATTATCTTCTTCATCGTCCATGAAGAATGAATCGTCTTCATCCAGTGAAGAGTCTTCCTCGCCCTTTTCTTCGACTGGATCATCCCGAGCAGGATCAACCGGCTGGACTCCTTCCTCAACTACCGGGGCCGTAGTCGGAGCTTCTTCCGGCGTCTCTTCTTTCTTATTGAGCTCGATTTTTTCAGCTGGGAATTCTTCTGGCTCACTTGGATCTTCCTGTTCCTCCTCTTCTTCTACTTCGAGAGCACTGCCATCCCCCCCTGAAAGCTCCCTCTCAATTTCTTCATCCTCCAGAGCTACGGGAGCCGGAGGTGGAGGAGGCAGGTCTCCCGCACGTTCCGCAATATTGGCACGTCCTTTTGTTTCGGCCTCATCAACTTTTGCGCTCGCTTCCTGCATCAACGATCGCGGATCTGGCATAGCGAGCAGCTCACCCTCATCAGATACGTCGGTTCCTGGCTTCGATTCCGCATCTCCGTCCAGCTCGCTCATCAGTGATTGAGGGTCGGGCATTGACATCAGACCATCTTCGTCCGCGTCAGATTCAGTCTCCGAATCCAATTCGATCTCAGGCAGTTCCGTATATGCTCCATTCAGGATGCTTCCCGCCTTCATGAGGAGATCATCGGCAGCGGATATCTGCGGTTCCTCAGAATCGGCATTCTGGTCTTTCCCATCCTTTTCAAGTCCCTTGGCAGGCTCAATTTCCTCTGCATCAGAATCGTCAATCTCTATAGAGTTCAGCATTTCATCCACTTCGCCTTGAAATGACCCACTACCAACTGCACTGCTTCCAACATCGGAAGCAGCCTCACTTTCGAGATTAGAAGAATTAGATTCCTCCTTCTCGGGACGTTCGGATTCTGGTGGGACCATATAAGGTTTTGCTTATACCGCCAATTCGCGATTCAACAGGCTTGTCACTTAACCTTATCGGTTCAAGTTGAGGCGGCCTAAATGCCTCGTGGAGGATTAACTCGGATCAATATGCTTCTGAAACCATTGGACATGAGCGAATTACCTAAAGAAGAGCTAGAATCAAAAATCGCCTTTCTGGAAAGGCACATTGAAGAACAGGACCGGGAGATCCTCAATCTAAGGAAAATCTTAGATAAGGTCTTAGAGGATGTCGAAAGTCTGCGAAATTCAGCACAGCAGACTTCCCAGCAAAACTCGGATCCAGCGACCGAAAGGCCTCCTCACTACTAGTTTTACTCGGTTTGCAAGTAGAGTTCGATTATCTCGAACCCAGCATCATCAGAGCCCCTACGTGACTCGACACTATAAGAACCTGGACCTAAGGATAGGGAGAGAGCCGAATCCTTACTGTTTTCCGATAACGGAAACGCTCCCAACCGATCCCCCATCGCTGAAGACTTTTCAAAGTTTTCAGCAATAGCCCAGTCGTCATTCTTCCATGATTTCAGCCCATGCTGATAAACGGAAAGATTCGGATTTTCCGTACACTCCGAAACATCGAAATACGCTAAACCGGGCCCCACGCTTCTCACGAGAGCCTGGATAACTCCCTCTCCGGCTAGTTCGAACCCAAAGTGATGATCTAAGTTTTGGGAATCCCTCTGATAGAAAGTGGACCCATTTACCACAAAGATGTCATTGGAGTGAGCAAAATGCGCCTGAGTTACGATTTCCGCAGAAAGGGAAAAGATGTTTGAGAGATTTGCAAGATAGGTGCCACTAGGGAGCGTAGCATCCAATCTACCTGACAATGAAAGGCTGAACTCGGGCTCATCTGGGTTTTTGGAGCGTATGAGAGGCAAAGAGGGAAACAACATTCGCCACTCATCGTTCTCATCTAGCTGATAGAGCTCGATCGAGATGGAATTCAAAGTTTCCCAATCGAAAACGCTCCTGATGTCGATCGATAGTTCTGCCAGTATCTCAACCGGCATACTTCCCTCTCCCTCGATTATGAAATGCAATCCATCCTGAGGACTTTGGGAGGACTTTACATAGGAGTTCCAAGCCTTGCTCAAGTAAATGGAGGACGTCTCTACATCGACTTGATTCTCGTTTGCTACCTGAAGTAATCCACCTCGGCGACCATCCGCCAGAACATAGCGTGGCGACAATGAGCTCGTTTGAAATTCGAATCGATCGCCCTTCTGGGAACGAAACGAGAGTAGTCCCGAGATTTCATCATATTCCAACGTACCTCCCAAAATTGAACCTGAGTGATCTATGAACAAGGCGTAACTTAGGTCGTTCTCACCCAAAACCAGATACAGTTCTCCATCAATTTCACCCTCCAACTTGTAGTGCTCAAGCTGAGCACTCGTTCTAACAAAGGATTCAAAACGCAGATCCGAATCAACAAAACCACTTTCTAAAATCACATCGGTTCCCTGGGTAAGAGCTCGACCTACTCCCGCAGTTGGCACGAGGAAGTCAGAACCTTTGAATTTAGCGAGACCACCAAAGACAAAGTCGCCCTCTGAATTCCAATCGACCTGAGAAGAAAAAGCTCCCAACTCGGACTCTTCATCGAAACCAATGAACATTCCACTGTTGGCAGTTTTTAGAAATGCCCCTTCTATCCGTCCGTTTCGTTCGCCAAAAGACCCCCAATAGGCCTCCACTCTTTCAGATCCAAAAACCGAAGAATCAGGCATCGAGGTACAAAGCCACACCAGAGATACTCGCAGTATCAAATGAGTAAAATTTGGTGCAGACCTTAGAGGATTCATGATTTGTAAAAAAAACATGAAACATAAAAGCCCCTGCTCGGCAAGATTATAGTCCTCGCTCATTTTCGATTTCCCCTATTTGAGAATCCAAAAAAACTGAACCTTGCTCAAATTCGTAAAAAAGCCGAATTCCAGCTAAACCCAGTATTAACCTATCGCTATCTAAACGCCTTCGTATCTCAATTAATCCGGGGTTCGCACTTTCACACGAAAGTACGATCGCTCCAAATGAATCTAATTAGGCACTTGCAGGAAAAACCGTTTCAAACGACTGAAATATACTCAGAAGATCACGAATCCAATTTTTTGAAACGTCGACTTTTCGCTCTCAAATCATGTTTCTCAAGTCACTCATCCGAAAGTTGTTTTCCACGAATGACGCATCGCCAATCCTAAACGGCAGTTCGCTTTCGACGGATTATGATTGTAGCGATGAAGACCACAAAGCTGCGAAGCCGTCCGCCTTTAGAGACTATGCTGCTTTTTGCGCTAAGATGGAGCCTCTGGTTGAGGAATATCACCGTAACTTCAATATCAGACTCCCTCAGATACCCTTTACTCCACTCATCTCCGTCATACTTCCCGTGTACAACCCAGAAATTCGATGGCTCCGAGCTGCCATTGAGTCTGTCAAGAACCAGCTTTATTCGAATTGGGAACTATGCATTGCCGACGACGCTTCAACAAATGCAGGGGTTAAGCTCCTGTTAGAACAGTACCAACAAGACAATCCGAATGTCAGAGTCGTCTTCCGCAGCGAAAACGGCCATATTAGCCGCGCTTCCAATTCCGCATTGGAAATCGCATCCGGTGAATACATCGCGCTACTGGACCACGATGATGAAATTCCTCCGCATGCACTCGCGCGTGTCGTAGACTGCCTAAACGAGAAACCCGATGCAGCTCTGATCTACACTGACGAAGACAAGATCGATGAAAATGGAGTCAGGACTCAGCCTCACTTTAAGTCCGACTGGAATCCTGATTTGCTCCTTGGTCAAAACTTCATCAGCCACCTCGGCGTATATCGCCTTTCCCAAGTCAGAAAAGTCGGTGGGTTTCGAGCAGGTTTTGAAGGAGCCCAAGACTGGGACTTGGCCTTAAGGATATCCGAAACAATAGAACCAGAACAGATTGCGCACATTCCAGAGGTATTGTACCATTGGAGATCGGTTTCAGGATCTACAGCTAGGGACATCGATGAAAAGTCGTATGCTCACAATGCAGCGAAAAAAGCGATTGAAGATCATTTCAAGAGAAACGATATCCCAGCTACACTCGAACCTGTAGATCGCTACTATTGGCGACCGTGCTATAAACATACGAGCCCAACGGTGGCCATTGTCATTCCTACGCGAGATCGAGTCGAACTCTTGCAGGAATGCGTTGAAAATATAATTACAAAAACCAATTACCGGAACTATCAAATAGTAGTCGCAGACAATGACTCTGTCGAAGAGGCGACCCACAACTATTTCGATACGCTAGAATCGTCTGGAACTGAAGTTTTCAAAATTCCCGGTAAATTCAACTATTCGCGTATTAACAACGCCGCAATTCATTCTAGAAACGAGGATGTCATCTGCCTCCTCAACAATGATACAACTGTCATCAATCCAGAATGGCTTGAGGAGTTAGTTATGCAGGCTGTCCGCACCGAGATTGGACCAGTCGGTGCAAAATTGCTGTATCCCCACGAGCACGTTCAACACGCAGGCATCGTACTTGGTATAGGAGGGGTCGGTAGCGAGGCGTTCAAATTCATCCACAAAACCGATGACGGGTACATCCACCGCGCCTTTCTAATTGGAAACTATAGTGCCGTTACAGGAGCCTGCATGGCATTTCGTAAATCTGTTTGGGAAGATGTAGGAGGATTCAACGAGGATGACACTCCTAATGCCTACAGCGACGTCGATTTCTGCCTTAGGTGTGGGGTAAATGGATACCGTTCCTTGTTCACACCGTTTTCACTTCTATACCATAATGAGTCGGCATCACGAGGACCAGACGATTCCGGAGAGTTTGAGAAAGCGACCAACTACATGCACCTTCGGTGGGGCGATAAAATCAAGCGAGACCCCTTCTACAATTCAAACCTAACTGTAGACCGGGAGGACTTTACATTCGCCCAGGCGCCTCGAGATTATTCGACCCGATGATGGTTTCATTCATCATTCCCGTTTTCAACCAAATAGAACTAACGCTTCAATGCATTAGTTCCCTTCAGGAAACGGTAACAAAAATTGACTACGAAATCGTTATTGTAGACGATTGCAGTAGCGACGAAACGGCTACCCAACTACGTACACTGAAGAGCGAGACCATTCATGTTTTTCGAAACAACGAAAATCTTGGATACGCAAAGTCCAACAATATAGGTGCACGAAATGCAAAGGGAGACTATCTCTTCCTTCTCAACAATGATTTGGTCTTTTCCAGAAAATGGATAGAACCCATGCTTTCGGGGCTTCGAAAAAGAAAAGTCGGAATCGTCGGGAATGTTCAGTTAGACGCCACGATTGGAGAGATCGACCATTCTGGATTTCTTTTCGACGGGAAAGGCACTCTCCGGCACAAAAAGACCCCCAACCTCAAAGGCAGCTTTACGGAGTTCCTCGCAGTGACCGGAGCTTGCTTAGCAATTCGGAAAGATCTGTATCACAAACTAGAAGGGCTCGATGAGCGATACGAGAACGGTTGTGAGGATATCGACCTATGCTTTAAAGCTAAGGAAATCGGTCTAAAAACCATCGTCGCGAACGAAAGTACGATTAATCACTACGTCAGTTCAACACGCGGTACAAATAACTTGCGCAATGAGAGCAACATGCGTCTTTTTCAAACCAAATGGCGTTCTCAAATATCTACTACAATGGCCAGCGCGTGGCCCGCAGCCTATTTGCAGGGCATCATCGATGGGAGCGAATCTGTCTCTTTGAAAAAAGTCGGGGAAGCGGTATCTCATTTTTTTCTAAACGAGAAGCTACCCCCTAGTGGTAAACTAATCGTAGAAGCAAAGCTCAAACGAAACGAGAGGCATTGGATGTCTATTCTAGATAATAAGACGGACGAAATGATCAAAGAAAGCTACCATATCGATCAGGGTAAATGGATAGGAACTCAATTTTCATATTCCGGATTTGAAACAAATCTAGACCGAGAAAAAGGGAAATGGATTAAAGAGAACGCCAAACTAAAGCTAGGGGCAGGATTCTTTCTTTCTAGCATCCAAATTATTGGTACAATTCGGCTCCCAAACAACAACAAAGAGACGCACGGCAAACTCGGCCTTCGGATAACGACCAACTCTGCCGAATCAAAAGATTTCTTTCCATTAGACTCTGGTCAATTTGCGATCAACATAGAGGATGTCCCCGCCCTACCTGAAAGCAATTCGCAAATTGATATCACACTCTTAGGAGTATCGAAATCCAACGCCTATGCCTATCTTGGCAGAAAACTGAAGAACTGGTTTTTGATCCCAAAGGCATTGCGACACTATTGGGGACGATTTCGAGCCCAAAAACTCAATCAAAGACTCTTGATCAAGAATGTGCTGATCAATCATGAGATGCTTCTGGACTTTGATTCTCAGTCGGGTTCTCCCGCAAATTTTGATTTTCTCCGGCGAGCGTCAAACATCGGAATTAACTTAGTCGGATGGTTTGACGCTGAATTGGGTGTTGGGGAATCCGCCAGGCTCGCTGCCAAAGCCATGGACACAACGTCGATTGGCACCGCTTTAGTTCCTCTCAAAGTCAATTGCCTAGCCAGTAGAGAAGACCACTCCCTTAGCAGCCGTTTAGTCGAACATAATCCCTATCCTATCAATGTATTCCACATCGACGCCCCGCAAAGCACTGACATTGATCACCATCATGGTGAAAATTTTCGAAAAGGAAAACGCAATATCGCATACTGGGCCTGGGAGCTACCTGATTTTCCTGATAGTTGGATGAAATATTTCAAATACTACGATGAAATTTGGACCCCATCGAATTTCGTCCGAGACTCAGTAACGATGAAATCGCCTCTACCGGTTCTCACCATACCCCATTGCATAGACTTCGAGACTCCTCAAAAGCCAGACCGAGAGAAATTTTCCCTTCCGTCCGACAAATACCTATTTCTTTTCGCCTATGATCTGAATAGCTATCAGCCTAGAAAAAACCCGAAGGCTACTATTAGAGCATTCAAAAAGGCGTTTGCTGGTAAAGAGGGACAGGATGTCGGTCTAGTCATCAAGACACATTCAATCGAGGGGAACAAGGAGGCTTATGAGGAACTCAAATCCCATCTGACAGGAATCGAAAATGTATACCTCATAGACAAGAGGCTCTCCCGAGAGGATGTCTACAATCTAATGTATTCAGTGGATGCCTACGTATCCCTGCACAGGGCGGAAGGATTTGGACTTACTGTGGCCGAATCCATGTATCTGGGAAAACCTGTCATATCAACTAATTGGTCCGCCACAACTGAGTTTCTAAACCAATCCAATGGCTGTCCGGTGGACTTCAATCTTGTAGAATTAGAGAAAAACTTCGGTCCCTACACCCAAGGACAGATCTGGGCCGATCCTAACTCTGAACACGCAGCTGAATTGATGAGGAAACTGTTTGAGGACCGTAAGTTCGCAAAAGACCTTGGGGAAAAAGCGGCTATCACCATAAGAAATCAATTCTCGCCCAAAGTCATCGGGAAAATTTACGAGAAACGTCTCAAATCATTTGCACTTTGGTAGATGTAAATCAACGAGTACAAAGAATAGATATCCTCAATAATATAAATGAGTGAAAAGGTACTAATAACCGGTGGGTGCGGATTCGTAGGATCCCATCTGGCGGACGAATATTTGAAACAAGGCTACCAGGTACGGATTTTGGACAATCTAGATCCAATGGTACATGGGCACATCAAAGCGCCCCCTTCCTACGTAAACAAAGAGGCTGAGTTTGTTTACGGGGACATAAGGGATACGAACTTACTCTCAAAGTGCCTTGAAAGAGTTTCCGTAGTATCGCATCAAGCAGCAGCGGTCAGTGTGATGCAGTCGATGTGGAACCCAACCAAGTACGCAGAAGTAAATACCTTGGGAACAGCCAAACTACTCGAATTACTCGTCGACCGGAACCGTTATCCGATAAAAAAATTGATCATACCCTCTTCCATGTCTATCTACGGTGAGGGGTTGTATAAACAAAACGATAACGAAGTTTTCCCTAACCTTCGAGAAAGAGAGCAACTCGAGCGTGGGGCTTGGGAATTAGAATGGGACACAAAACCTTGTACCCATGTACCGACCCATGAAGACAAACCTCTTCGTCCAACATCAATCTACGCTATTACAAAACGTGATCAGGAAGAAATGGCGCTCTCGATAGGCAGGGAATATAGCATTCCTGTTGTCGCTCTTCGCTACTTCAATATTTACGGGACACGCCAATCCCTTTCAAATCCGTATACGGGTGTCGCCGCTATATTCAGCAGTCGAATCCTCAATGGCAATGCACCGGTTGTATTTGAGGACGGGGCACAGCTGCGAGATTTCGTACACATAAGCGACATCGTTCAAGCAAACCTGCTCGCAACTCAGAAAGACGCAGGCGACTACCAGGTTTTCAATATCGGTTCGGGTCAGCCGATATCCATTTTGGCGGTCGCGAAAAAAGTAATAGATTCATTCGAAAAAGATTTCTCAGCAAAAGTAACAGGAACCGCGCGACCGGGAGACATACGGCATTGCTATGCCGATATATCGAGAGCGAGAAAGATCCTAGGCTATGCTCCGAATGCCAATTTTGATTTTTCAATCCAAGAACTTATCGAGTGGGTAAAGACCCAATCAGCCCCAGATAATTTTGAAACCGCTTACAAGCAATTCGGAATATAACCCTGGGCCAAGAAGACAATTTTAGCAGAGCTAGGAGTGGACAAATAATGTGGCTCTAACCTTCCGTATCGCTTGTGTCCCACAAACATCGATCAGGTCGGCAATGTATTTCCAGTCCCCCTCGTAGGTATTGTCATTCCAACCAGCCTTGAGAGCCGTTTCACTCCGCGCCATCACACATCCGCAATCGATAAAGGAATACTCAAGTCGCGTTTCAAAGTTTCTCCAGCTATAGTATTCGTGGATCATGTCACAATAGACTGCATGGGCGTCATCATCAAACTGCTCTAGCATCTTCTCAATATAACCAGGGACATGATAGTTATCCGAATTCGTAACCACTAAAAAGTCTCCAATCCCCCTTTTCCGAATTTCCTCAAACGCTATCTGCCTGGGGGTGTGACCCCAATCATTTGCCCTTTCTGCTGTTTCAATAAAACTTATCCGGTCATCTCTAGCAATTATCGCCTTTGCTATTTCGCCTAGATCATCCGCAGGGCCATCGTGAACGAACAGCAGTTCCCAGTTTTTATAGGTTTGCTCCATAAGCGACAACGCTAAGAGCGGGAAGGAATTATATATCGGAGAAATGAATACAATTTTAAAATCTCCATTTCTAATACTATCCTTGTACGCAGGAGCAGGAACTAAATCGCGGGTTCGCCTTAGAATCTCCCAATGCCTTAGTTTATTTCTAAGATCAATAATCGGGCGATGGTCTTTCAGCCAAGGTGGCAGGCTGCTCAGTAGTCTATAAGCCAACTCCGTCAACAGTCTCATCTCAAATAAACGCAATTCACGATCAACTCCATAATAGCCTCAACGGAGGCTCCAGATTTGCTTAATCCTAGCAACTCTTAAATCCGTATTTAATTATAACATACAAGGCTCTGACACCGTCTTTAGGACGAATTTTCTTTCCCTCGTTAAAATTTCGTTGCTTGTAGGAAATCGGCACATCCACGATGGTTAGATTCGCCATGGCCGCCTTTGCTGTCAGTTCTGGCTCTATTCCAAATTGGTTTTCCTCGAATTCAATCGATTTCAGAAATTCGCTTGGAAAAAGCTTAAAGCAGGTTTCCATATCTGTAATTCGGTATCCGGTGAAAAAATTCGATACAAGCGTTAGAAATCCATTAACCATTCGGTGCCAGAAAGGACTCACTTCAGACAGACCTCTGCCTAAAAATCTAGATCCATAAGCCGCATCCGCACCCGACTTTCTTAAACTGTCGATTAGTGCGCTGTACTCATTGGGGCTGTACTCCAAATCGGCATCTTGAAATATGATATGAGACCCTTTCGCCATCTGAATACCCGTTTTCAAGGCCGCTCCTTTTCCCTTATTTACTGAATGGTGAACGACTGTATCAACTTCCGTGCCAAGTGGCCCCTTGAGCAAGTCGGCCGTGCCATCGGTTGATGCGTCGTCTACGACAACGATTTGCAAATCCGGAACTCCACAATCTCTGACCGCACTTATCAACGACGACAATGTGTCCACTTCATTATAGGCGGGGACAATTACGGATAGTTTCATTCAGAAGACATCTTCAAAATTGCCTGAATAAGATGAACTCTTTTCCTCAAACCGGCAGAAATTAACATATAATTGATCCGATTGCAGTGAACTTCAAATCGGTTAAGCCCGAATATCTCTAAAAAAATAAACCCGGTTCGCCTCAGAGGCAAACCGGGTTTCGAAACTTGTTGAGATGAGGAGCTGTTCAGTCCGCGAGGAAGACTTCGACTAACCCAATGCCAGTGCCATCACTCACACCCGACATTACGAAACTGTATAAACCGGGAACCGCATCGATCAAAATTATCGAGTCTTTAGAACCGGAATCTAGCACCGCTGCTCCAACTTGTCCGGATATAGCGATTATCTCATCGACCTTGCTAGCATCATCTTCCCAGTTGTCATTCGTCGCGACTTCAATTTGGGGAAAGCCCGGTTGAGTAAAATCAGTACGGAATAACGTTATCGTCGGATCCTCAACCGTTCCGGTTAAACCGGCAATTGACGGTCCCAAACCCCGCAACAATAGCTTGGAATCAACCTCGCCATCAACAATAAACCCAGCAATCAACACTTCGTCGCCTGTACCCACAAATCCACGAGTAGCCACATTGACGAGTCGATTTTGCGCATCATTGGGAGCGACTCCATTACGCGACGTTCCCGTGGCATCGAAAACTTCCACGAGGCCTACGCCATCAGCATTGCCACTGTCGTTGACGATAGCGGTGAACAACTGCGTGCCTGCTGGCGAAAACGCTAAAGCAGCGTCCTTCGATGCTTGGTTAGTAAAATCGTTAGCGAAAGATCTCCCAACGAAATCATTGATTTCCGTAAGTTGCGTGTTTCCCCAATCGTCGTTCTCCACATCGGGAGCAGTTGCGCCAAAGGGAAAAAGGGCAATTGTCGGATCCAGGGCGAAATTGGTAATGCCCACGTTCGCAAGCTCCGGACCTTTCGCCGTTGCTAAGATATCGATCGGACCCGTCCCCTTAATCACAAATCCTAGGATCAGCGCCTCAGCCCCACTTTTTAGGACTCCACGGGTGGCGATGTTGGCGAGGCTTGATCGTAGCGATTGTATCGAAGCTTCAGAGCTCGCAACGGAATCAAAGCCGTTGACGGCCACCAATCGATATTCATAATCCTTCCCTCGACCTACTGTAGGGTCGTCGAAACTTGTTTCTCCGGCTTCCACAGTACCTAATACTGTCCAGTCTGAGCCGCCAGCCAGCTTTCTTTCAATTCGATAAGCTCCTCCTGGGACACTAGCTCCCTCCCATTCGAAGGCGATTGTACCGGGATTGTCCTCGTTGGTTGCGACTGTTGTTGGAGCAGTCGGAGGTCCCGCTGATTCGCCGACTCCAAGTCCTGCAGCCGCTAGCAACGCAGGTACGTCGCTGCTTTCG
The DNA here is from genome assembly GCA_937942145.1 of uncultured Opitutaceae bacterium. Taxonomy (GTDB): domain Bacteria; phylum Verrucomicrobiota; class Verrucomicrobiia; order Opitutales; family Opitutaceae; genus Pelagisphaera. The sequence goes on along the minus strand of CALDFV010000029.1, from coordinate 23,928 downwards.
ACAAGTGGATTATCGCCTTCCGTGAAAAACTTTAGACTGTGCAAGAGCGTTCCATCCTCAGGAAGTTCCCAGACGTCGCCCCCTCCGCTAACGGAAGTGTTCCGGTAAAATCCGTAAGCCTCGCTTGCAGCCGGAGACTGGTTGCTCACCGCTAGATTTGGAAACCAAAGGATCGCGAGATCGTCACCCAATGCCCAAGTTTCGTCGTAAGCAACTTCGCCCGAGGAAACAATATACTCCCCCTGGGTCGAGGCCTCTGCGCTCAAGTCCCATGCTGCGACGATCGAATCGTCTCCCGCGCCGGTGATTGAGCCTTCTGTCGGAAGTGAGAAGGAACCATCGGCACCACTGGAAATCAGGTAGAGCATCCCTTTATCCACCAACGCGATACCGTTCTCGTCCTGTAAGCTACCCACATCTACTGTGAAGAAGACTGAACCCCATACTTTGGCTACGAAGATCGATGTCAAAGCCCCTGTTGTGATTAATTTTTTTATGCTCATTGTGGCAGCCCCCATTCATTTACCCAGTTGGAATCTTCAGGATTAGAGCCTACTTGGATCTTTTGCACTGCAAGACCCATCCCGGGCTCAATTAAATCGCCTCCCTTGTCTGCGCTAGCGCCAGCGCTTTCTTCACGCCAGGCTCCGTTATAGTAATAATACGTCCCAACGGGTTTTTTGTTCTTACCGGCTTCTGTCAGGGAGTATACCAGCAACTTATCGCTCGGGTTATCTGGATCCGTCGTTTCTTCAAAAACGCCTCCCCCTGCTAGTCCCAATTCGTCTAGAGTGATCGCCAGCGGCCGGTTGAGACCGACAAAGTTATTTAATGAGTACTGATCTGATTCACTTAACGGAATCGCAATGGGAGCGTCAATTACTTCACCAAAGAAAAGAGCATTCTTCATTACCGTACCATTGTTTCGTATGACGAGCGCTCGTCCATGGTACAGGACTGAATTATCAGCTACTGCACTGATGCCTGCCCCAACCTGGCGCCAGGCTCCACCCGAAAAGTAGAAAATTCCCTCAGGAATCATGTTTCCAGCGGACGATGTCGCTTGCGGGACAATTACCTCGATTTTTCTTAATCCTGGTTCATCCTCATCCTCATTCGCTACCCCTAGCGGGAATGCCGATCCTAGGGTCCAGTGCGGATAAACGGCGATTTGATCTCCATTTGCGAGTCCGGTCGCATCGCCACCGTCAAGCGTGAGTTGAGATCCGGTGTTGGACGAGATGTCAATGTGAACCCCCTGTTGAGTGCCTGACTCAATGACAAGGTAATGGGTTGGCATTCCGGACTGGGCATCAAACGCCCCACTTGTCAACGAGTCGGCAGAAACATTCACAACCAGATTTCCAGCCCCTGAGGCTGAATCGAGAACGCCTCGAAACTCGGCTGACTGCTTGAACGGAAATGAGACAATAACATCACTTTCCGCCGGCAAATTGATAGAGATGGCTCCCACAATCTGCGAATAAACCTCCTGAGCTTTGACGACCGTTCCTGCAGCAGCAAGGGAGGCAACAATCGCTGTAAGCTTTTTCATCTTGCAAGCGTAATTCATGGATAATTTCAGTGAGGTGAACCTTTTCAATTCAATCATGCTTAATACGGTTGAATCAAGCCATCAGTTTGGTTTTTTTTGCGTATTAGGGCAAAAAACCAACAAATCTAACAATAATCGAAACCCAAAGAGGGAAACTAGGTTTTTCGACTAGTACATTACACTACCCCAACCTCTTCGGATCTAAGAGTTGATCGCACGGTGCGCAAAAACCTCTAGCGCCCGCAACACTGTTTGTACTTTTTACCACTTCCGCACGGACAGGGCTCGTTTCTACCGACTTTCGGCACTGCCCTTTTCACCGCTACTTTGGGCAGAGAAATTTCCTTCTGACCGCTCGATTGACCTACTGGGCCAGATAGATCTACGTCACCTGGCCCCCGCGCCACTGCCTGGCGAGCCAGCATGGTCTTGACGTTTTCAATTGCGACTAGATTGGTCGCAGTCCGGAAAAGTCTCGAACAGAGCTGGGTTCGGATCATTCCGATCAACTCCTCGAAATAGCTGTAGGCTTCATTCTTGTATTCACTCAGCGGATCCTTTTGTCCATAACTCCTGAGTGAGACACTCCTTCGAAGCTCTTCCATTTCGGTGAGATGCTCCTGCCAGCGTCCATCTATCGAATTCAGCAGTATAAAACGCTCAAGGTGCAGAAGAGCCGCCTCATTTTCCGCTGTCTTTTTGAGGCGATAAGCCTCCTTGACTTTACTCATCACCACATCGATGGCGGATTCCGAGTTCACTCCAGAGAGATCCTCATCTCGCAAGCCAATCGGGAAATGTGAATTCGCCCAGGTCACAAAGCCGCTCAAGTCGCCGTCCACTCCGTTCGGCTCCGTCTCCACCCGCTCAGCCAGCTCTTCTTCAACCAATTCAAAAATAGTATTACTGGGAGACTCACCTCGCAGGGCCTCGTTGCGAATCCCGTAAATAATTTCGCGCTGCTTATTCAATACATCATCATACTGAAGTAGTCGCTTACGAATCGAGTAGTTCTGCTGCTCGACTTTTTTCTGGGCGGTCTCAATAGAGCGGTTCAAGAGAGGATGCTCTAGAGGGTCACCCTCTTCCATCGAATTTTGCAGAATTTTGGCCATGGGACCTGAATTCGCAAAAAGGCGCATTAAATCATCCTCCAAAGAAATAAAGAACTTCGACCGCCCTGGATCGCCCTGACGGGAACAGCGGCCCCTAAGCTGACGATCAATACGCCGGGACTCGTGCCGCTCCGTACCGACCACCAGAAGGCCACCGAGATCCTTGACACCCTCACCCAACTTGATGTCGGTTCCTCGACCCGCCATGTTGGTGGCGATTGTGACAGCCCCTTTAATCCCCGCACGGGCAACGATTTCTGCCTCCTGCTGATGGTACTTCGCATTGAGAACATTGTGAGGAATGTTCCGCCTCCTCAGCATCCGCCCTAGTAATTCCGAAGCTTCAACCGATACCGTCCCGACAAGGACGGGCTGCCCTTTCTTATGGGCTAACTCGATATCGTTTATCGCCGCATTGTACTTTTCACGACGCGACTTGAAAATCACATCATTATCGTCAATCCGGATACAGGGCTCGTTTGTGGGAATGATCGCGACGTTCAATGAATAGATGTCATGAAACTCAGTCGCCTCAGTTTCCGCTGTACCCGTCATTCCTGCGAGTTTGTCATACAATCGGAAGTAATTCTGAACGGTTATAGTGGCATAGGTTCGCGACTCTCTCTCGATCGTCACGTTTTCCTTCGCCTCAACCGCCTGATGCAGTCCATCGCCCCAACGCCGGCCAGGCATAATACGCCCCGTATTCTCATCCACGATCACGACCTTCCCGTCTTGCACTACGTACTCGACGTCTTTCTCGTAGAGCGAATACGCTCTCAGCAACTGGCTGATCGCGTGTATATCTTCTCCAACTACTTCTAGTTTCTCCTGCTCAGCTAGTTTGACGGCGTCTTTTTCTTCCGGCGACAGAGATAAGTCTTTATCGAGTTCGCTGAATCGAGTCGCGAGGTCCGGCAACATGAATGCGTCGGGATCATCAGGCCGCAGCTCCTTCCTGCCATTTTCAGTCAGATCAGCTTGCCTCTGCTTTTCATCAATCACATAGTAGAGTCTTTCTTTGAGGTGGTACATGCGATCCTTGTTCAGGTCTCCATGCATTTCCGTATCAAACTTGTCGAACTCACGGCGATACTCCCCATTCTCCATGAGTCTCAAGAATGTCTTATTCTTAGGTGTCCCTAGTTTGACCAACAAAAGATCTGCGAAAGGGTCGGCCGCTTCCGGCTGAGGCAAGAGAGGCTCTCCATTCGCTCCAAGAGCCTTATTTTCTTTAGCAATCCGGGCCGATTCTTCCTGGAAGGCCTGAGCCTCCTTGGCCACCGTTTCTTCGTCTTTGTCGAGCTCAATTTTCGCCGCGCTTGCAAGTTTGTTGCACAATGCAACTTGTTTTGTTACCAATCGATGGATACCGGCCTTCATTTTGGTGTAAGGCTGCTCACGTTGAATAGGGGCCGGACCAGAAATAATGAGCGGGGTTCTCGCCTCATCGATTAAAATGGAGTCAACTTCATCAATGATCACAAAAAAATGATCGCGCTGAACCTGCTCCTCTTTACTGTGTGCCATCCCATTGTCCCTGAGGTAGTCAAACCCGAATTCCGATGCAGTGCCGTAGGTAATGTCACAACCATACATCTCACGCTTTTGGTCAGGAGGCATTTGGTTCTTAATACAGCCAATCGTGAGTCCTAAGTACTTCAGCAAGTGCCCCATCCATTCGGAATCCCGCTGCGCGAGGTACTCGTTAACGGTGACCAATTGTACGTTTCTAGATGACAAGGCATTCAGGTAGAGAGGAAGGGTCGACACTAGTGTCTTCCCCTCACCCGTAGCCATTTCTGCGATACGCCCTTGGTGAAGTGCCATTCCTCCAATTAGCTGTACATCGTAATGCACCATCTCCCAGGGGATCTCCTGCCCCATCACAAGACTTTTTGATCCAACCAGTCTTCGGGCAGCATTTTTGACCGTGGCAAACGCCTCAGGTAGCAGGTCTTCTAGCGTTTCACCATTCTTGAAACGTTCACGAAACTTTTCCGTGTGCCCTTTTAACTCTTCTTCACTGAGAGATTGATAGCTCAGCTCTAGCTCATTGATTTTCTCAACAAATGGCTGACAAGACTTGAGCCACTTTACGTTGGAGCGACCGGCGAATTTTTTAAAAATTGATGATAACATTATGGCTCGTTAAAATAAGACCCTGTCGGGTAGCGGATAGAAGACCAGCTTGCAATGAAAAGGTTCTTCTTTCTGTCAGCCGGTTTAAATGCCAGAATTCCGGAAGCTGAGCTTCGTCCACTAGCCATCTGGCTATGGCATGGGCTAGAGATTTCTGTTTTCAAACGCTAGCCAAACCGCTGGGCCATGAATATGGTCCGACTCAAGCTTCTCCCCTAAACGCTCAAAGCCGAAATGGTCAAAGGCCCTTAGCATCTCCTCTTTCTCCATCCAATTGCATGATTCGCTGCCTCCTCCGCAAAATCCTTTCCAGTCCAACGCTTCGCCGTAACCGTAGGCGTGCAGCCGGTGATCAAACCCCATGTGGCTCGCAACCCAACTCCCTGAGAACTTGCTTCGCACTACTTCGTTTCCTCCAATCAGCTCGGCGTCATAATAGTGGGTCCATACGAACAGCGATCTTACTTTTTTCGACAAGAGCTCAATGAGTTCGACTGGATTCTTCATGTGATAGAGGACACCACAGGCAATTCCCACATCAAAACGTTCTTCCTGCTCTTGCAGGTAGCCCACGAAGTTCCCCAACTTAAATCGGGCCCTCTTCAGATCAAGCAACTCCTTCACCACCAAACATCGAAGGAAGGCTTCTGAGTTCGCTTCTACTCCTAGAATCGAGCGCGCTCCGGCCTTTTCAAGCATGGCAGTGTGACAAGCTTCCAGCGGGCCAAGTTCAAGAACGGATTTGTCACGAAAGCCACCAAGAATCGAGGAAGCCCAGTGAATGCGGCCATCATCATGAAGCTTTCCGATTCCTTTTGAATCAACGCCCAGCTCATCAGGCATAATTGAAAACCACTGGCCCTCAAACAATTGAATCAGATTTTGATTGGAGGGTGCTTGCTCGAAAAAATTTTCTTTGTTCATCTCATCGAGTGCATTTGCGCCCCTATTCACAAAACCTGACCAAAAATCTGATCTAGCTATCCAAATAAGACCTGAAATAGTCGATCGTTTCTACCAGACCCTCATCTGGCGAAACTCTAGGCTCCCATCCTAACTCGGTCTTGGCGAGTTCGATATCTGGCTGGCGCTGTTTCGGGTCATCCGCAGGCAACGCTTCATAAACGATTCTGGACTGGGTCCCCGTCAATTGGATCACTTTTTCAGCGAGTTCAAGCATCGTGAATTCACCCGGGTTGCCAATGTTTACAGGTCCTACCAGTTTGTCCTGCTCCATTAAACGGACGAAACCATCGATCAAATCACTGTAGTAGCAGAACGAGCGGGTCTGGGAACCGTCGCCGTAGATCGTGATGTCTTCGCCCCTGAGGGCCTGTACTATAAAATTGGAAACCACTCGACCATCTTCCGGCGACATTCGCGGCCCGTAAGTATTGAAGATGCGTACGATGCGAATATCGACCCCGTTTTGCCGGTGATAGTCGAAAAATAAAGTTTCCGCGCAACGTTTGCCCTCGTCATAGCAAGACCGAATTCCGATCGGATTAACGCTCCCCCAATACGATTCCGGCTGTGGATGAACCTCTGGATCGCCATATACCTCAGAAGTGGACGCCTGGAACACGCGGGCGTTTACTCGCTTCGCCAAGCCAAGGCAATTGATCGCTCCCATCACTGACGTCTTAATCGTCTTGATCGCATTATACTGGTAATGCACAGGAGACGCAGGACAGGCCAAATTGTAAATCTGATCCACCTCTAGCTTGAAGGGATCTGTCACATCGTGCCGCAAAAATTCAAAGTTCGGATTCTGCATCAGATGCGCGATATTCCTCTTCGAACCCGTAAAGAGGTTGTCCATGCAAATGATTTCGTGCCCATCCTCAAGCAGTCGATCCGTTAAGTGACTGCCAAGAAAACCTGCCCCGCCTGTGATTAGAATTCTCATTCGACGTTTACTTTCGACCACCAGTAGGGAATTCCAAGAACAATGATGTCAACCGTCCGTTAAATAGACGGCCTGCCAGAATGGGAGACCAGTGATCTAATTCTCAGGTCGATCCCCGGATTCGTATTTCTCAATCCACTCGCGACTCCATGACGTAAAATCGCCGCTCTCAATATGATCTCTGGCCTGCTTCATTAAATCTAGATAGAAATGCAGGTTGTGAATTGTCAGCAAGGTACAACTTAGAATCTCTTTGGCAACCGTCAGATGCCGGAGGTAAGCGCGGCTAAAGTTTGCGCATGCATAGTTGTCCATACCTTCAACCAATGGCGATGGATCTTTCGCAAATTTTGCATTCCGGATGTTTTTCATTCCGAAAGGGGTGAAAAACGCCCCGTTTCTGGCAACACGAGAAGGCAGCACGCAATCAAACATGTCCACTCCAAGCCCAATCATCTTCAGCATCTGAGGAGGAGTCCCTAGCCCCATCGTATAACGAGGCTTTTCCGGCGGTAGAAACGGAATCGTCACTCCCACTTGATGGAGCATCTCAGGCTCCGGCTCTCCAACGCTAACCCCTCCAATGGCATAGCCCGAAAACTCTAGAGCAGAGAGTTCTTCTGCAGACTGACGCCTTAAATCCTCAAAGGTGGATCCTTGAGCAATCGCAAACACATGGTGTCCTGAGTCGAGAAAACCCACATCATCTGCAACGTCACGACATTTTCGAGCCCATCGAGTCGTACGCTCAACCGCTTTCACACAATCTTGCTTCTCGCAGGGAAAAGGCGGACATTCATCGATCACCATAGCGATGTCAGACCCGAGATTAGCTTGAATGGACATGACCTCCTGCGGTCCGAGAAAGACTTTCGATCCATCCAAATGGGACTGGAACGCAATTCCCTCTTCGCTGATTTTGCTCAACTTTGCCAAGCTAAACGCTTGAAACCCTCCACTGTCAGTCAGTATTGGCCCATTCCATCCCATAAACGAGTGGAGCCCACCGAAATCTCGAATCAAATCCGAACCTGGCCGCAAGTTTAGATGATAGGTGTTGCCTAGAATGATCTGAGCGTCGATCTCATGTAACTGTTTAGGCGTCAGACCTTTAACGGTACCCTGCGTTCCGACCGGCATGAAGATCGGGGTTTCGATATTTCCGTGCAATGTTTGCAGTCTTCCTCTGCGGGCGGATGAATGCGCATCAGTGGCGATTAGCTGAAAGTGATCTGTCATTAGAATTCGTTCGACCGCTAAGAGGGAGAACTTCCAGCCCGCTTTCAACACTTCCTTACTCAAATCCAATGAGACCCAACAAACGCGATAAAGTACCATGGTTCATCCGACAGAATCCCGTCCTTGACCCCGGGAGATCACCCCTATTTAAACACGCCCACTGATAATGCTACTGGTCATCGACAACTACGACTCGTTCACGTACAATCTTGTCCAGTATTTTGGGGCTCTGGGGATCGAGCAACGGGTGTTTCGCAACGACAAGATTTCAGTTGAGGAAGCCTTGGCGCTACGACCTTCACAGGTACTTATTTCTCCTGGTCCCTGTACTCCAAATGAAGCTGGCAACAGCATTTCTATAATAGAAGCATTTGCCGACAAAGTACCCATCCTAGGGGTCTGTTTGGGTCATCAGTCGATCGGACAGTACTTCGGTGGCAACATAGTCCGGGCAGATCGGCTGATGCATGGAAAAACCTCCGTCGTAAAGCATAACGGAAAAGGGATCTTCGCAGGAATCCCCAATGAGATTAGAATCGCTCGATACCATTCCTTGATCATAGAACGGGAAACCTTTCCGGATATTCTCCAAATCGTAGCCGAAACGGATGAAGGCGAGATTATGGCCTGCCACCATCGTGAGCGGCCCATTTGGGGCCTTCAATTCCACCCAGAATCAATCGCGACGCAAAACGGGATGGATATTTTGAAAAATTTCATCAACCTGTAATCTACCATGAGATGCCCAAAGTGCGCATCGACGCTCGACAAAGTAGTCGATTCCCGGATCAGCAAGGATGGGGCAACCATTCGGCGACGCCGTGAATGTATGGAATGTGGACACCGGTATTCCACGATCGAAGAAATTCTTCGCGAGAATCTGTACGTGTTCAAGCGAGATGGAAGACGTGAGGAATTCGACAAGATAAAGATAGTTAATAGCTTAAGGAGAGCTTGCCAGAAGCGCCCAGTTGACGCCGAACAGATCAATATTCTCGTCGAAGATATGATCGACCAGCTCGAAAACGAGTTTGGGATGGAGATTCCTTCCACTGCGATTGGAGAAAAAGTACTCTTGAATCTCAAGAATATTGACCCGATCGCCTACGTCCGATTCGCAAGTGTCTATAAGGACTTTCGCAATCTGGAAGAGTTCTTGGACGAGATTGGATCTCTGTCGAAACAACCCATTCTATGAGCCGTACAAAACCAGAAGATCTTTCGAAATTGCAGGTCGTCTGTTCTCTATTTTCAAAGACCGTCGGTAATGACCTCTATTTCGCCCAACAGATAAAAGAGTCCATCGAAGCGTCGCTTTCTGAAGAGGAGTCCTCGCTTTTCCAGCCGTTCATTTGTCGCGCAAGGGAACTGGTTTCGAAATTGGAAAGCAATCCGGCTGAAACGGGGATAGAATTGGTAGAAGCTGATTCCGAGCAAGCACCCTTTTCCATGCTCGACCTACGTGTGAATCTTCTTGATGCCCTCAAACAGATCTGTCGGTTCGATAAAGGTGTAGTGGTACTCACTGGGCTGAAGGAAGCCATTTGCCCAAGAGGAAGACGCTGGTCCAAAACGAGAAAGAAAGAGTATGAGGAAGCGATCTGCTACGCACGCGCATTTTGCCAGAAGCGCTCTCGTGCTTCGTCTAAACTGTCGCTGGTGATTTTATAGTTCCTTAAGAGATTCGCGGAACAACCAATTCTAGCCAAACTTGACCATGTCCACTGAAAGAACCTTGTTTCAAAAAATCGCTGATCGAGAAATTCCTGGCAACTTCGAATACGAAGACGACCTCTGCTTCGCTATTCGTGATATCGATCCCCAAGCGCCAACACATGTGCTTGTAATACCCAAGGTCCCGATACAACGAATCGGCAAAGCGAAGCTAGACGATCAATCTCTCCTAGGACACTTGCTTCTAACTGCCAGCAAAGTCGCCGACAAGCTGGAACTTGAAGCAGGCTACAGAATTGTGATCAACAATGGTCCACATGGGGGAGAAGCCGTTCCTCATCTTCACGTTCATCTATTGGGAGGTCGCCAGATGGCCTGGCCCCCGGGCTGACCATATGGTAAATTATTCTAGCTGTATCTGGATACAGCTTCATAGGAACCATCAAGGCGCTTGGCCACATATCCCTTCAGTTCCAACATCATTAGCGTCGAAGCAATATCTGCGGTACCAATCTGGAGCTGCTTCGCTATCCGATCAGCATCAAGAGCCTCCCCACCCTCAAACAGCTTTATCAGTTTAAGCTCAACTTCATCAAGCTCCTCAATGTCGCAGTCCCTTTCTCCAGGGTACGCGATGTTCAGATGGGGGAGCGTCGTTTCGTATTCAAGTTCCGTCAGCAGATCGTCAACGCTCGACAGGAGAAGCGCTCCATCGCGAATCAACCGATTGCAACCTCGGCTCGTCTTCTGGTCAATTCTACCCGGAACCGCACAGACGAGTCTCCCCTGCTCACCTGCGAACCGTGCAGTTATCAACGATCCTCCAGTTTCATCAGACTCAACGACAATCACCGCTTGTGACATGCCACTGACGAGCCGGTTACGCATCGGAAAGGTCTGTTTATCCGCACGGCGGCCCAATGGAAATTCGGAAACGACTGCGCCACTCTCCCCAATATTTCGATACAAACCGATGTTTTCAGGGGGATACACGATATCAATACCGCAACCCATGACCGCTACGGTCATTCCTCCCTCTGCCTCCAATGCCCCCTGATGAGCGTAGGTATCAATTCCACGAGCCATTCCACTAGTCACACAGATGCCTCTACCAGAAAGCTCGCGTCCGAATTCTCTAGCGACGCCTTGACCATAGAGCGTTGTTCGCCTGCTACCGACTATGGCTACACTTGGTCTAGAAAACCTATAGTCTCCCAGCACGTAGAGCCCTATAGGCGGATCGTGTATCTCTTTTAGTATTCCGGGGTACCGATCACTCTCTCGGTCCACAAACCTCACCCCCAGTTTAACTGCTCGCTCCTTTTCTCGGGATAGATCGAAATTCGATTGCCAACTTACAATAGCGTCCACTCCCCTACGAGTAAGTCCTCTCACTTCAGACAACTCCGCTCTGTCTGCGTGCAGCACTCTGACGGGGTCACCGCCAAAACGCTCCAACATTTGGTTCAGCGATATCGGTCCGATTCCTTGAAGACCGTTTAATACCCAATAAGCGTCGTTATTCGTCAACCCTCTCTTCCTCCACACACAAGGCTTCACCCAAATACTCCAGCAGATCTGTCGTCCGAACGGCAACCTGACCTTTTCGACTTGCCAACAAATCAGCTGCCTTTCCGTGCCAGTAAACCGCTCTGCAAGCAGCGCTCAACGCGTTCTGTGGAGACTGAGCTAAAATACCGGCAGCGAGGCCAGCCAGCAGATCTCCACTCCCCCCTCTCGCAAGGACAGAATTTCCAGTTGTATTCAAATACAGGCGCTCGCCGTCGCCAATTCGAGTCATGGCTCCCTTAAGGGCGACAATTATAGAATGCTCTTGAGCAAATTCCTGCAGCTTGCTATCCACGTCGGAAATATTTCCTTCCAAACCAAGGATTCGTTTAAACTCTCCCAAATGGGGAGTAACGATACAAACACCCTGGACCCAGTACAAGACCCTTGGCTGCAGGGCATCCGCGTCGATAACGATGGATCCGGTCCATCGTTTAAGCAGTTCGACAAGCATGTTGACTGTCTCCGGATCATTCCCCATTCCGGGACCCACTAGAATTGCGCTGGCGTTTGACTGAATCGTCCTGATGTAATCGAGCCCGTTGGAGGAAAGTCCACCGGATGGGGATTCTGGCCAAGACACCCACATTGCCTCTGGAACCAATGGAGCCAACGCGGTAACAATACTCGCCGGTGCGCACACAGTAACCAGACCCACTCCACTCAGCAATGCTGTTCGAACGCTCATAAGAAGCGCTCCCGGCATTTCTCTCGATCCAGCTAGGATAAAGAGATGACCGTAGAATCGTTTATCGACATGGACGGGACGCCGTTTTCGCATCAGATTCAGAGTAGAGTCATTCAACACCCGATTTTTTGCCTCTATCGGGTCGTTGAAAAGACCTATATCCAAATATCGTATACTGCCAATCGAAGCGCCTTTCCCTCCTTTCAGCAAAGGGCTTTTCAGAATACCCGTCGCAAAGGTAACGTCTGCCTTAAAACAAAGGTCATCTGCTTCATCACCCAACCCGCTAGGAAGATCGACCGCGACCCTGAGTCGAATATCCTTAAGCTTGTTTGCAAATTCGATTACCTTTCGGGTAGGGCCTTTCGTTGGCGGACGGAACTGCATGCCAATGAGTCCATCGAGACATATATCAAACGGCTCGCCGGCCTGCCACTTTTCGATTTCGCTATGCCAATCGCTGCTTACGTCATCATCAGCTTCAAAAATCGCCAATCGGTCTTCTGGAACACGATTCTTCAATTGCTCTAAAGAACGAGCCGTATTTGGTTTCAGGGCACTCTCTGGACATGCTAAGAGAAGCGTCACTCTCCCCACCGATCCAGCTCTGGCCATTTCATCAATCCCCAAGAGAGCGTCTCCTCCATTATGGCCTTTGCCAATCAGGCCGAGGACGGACAGTGATTTCTTACTGTATCGAGAAAAACTATACTCTGTCAGAATCCCTTGGCCCAGTTTACGGCCTACTTCAGCCATGGCATTCCAAATCTTCTCGTCTGAATCCAAGATGGAGTTCTCATATTCCCCCGCTTCTTTGCAGCTAAGGACCGGGTCCGAATTTTCGAAATATTCTGCACTCATTTTCCTACCATTCTCCCTTACGGATCGTCCTGTCTATCCTATCAGTCCGGCTATCGCGATTGCCGTTTTTTCGGTATGAGTGAGGCTGATGGATATCCGAGTTCCACCCATTGAGAGCATGAAACGTCGCGCTTTTTCATCCAATTCAATCTCAGGCTGCCTTCTTTCACCCATCGCGACTCCGATAGACTTCCAATCGAAATATTCACCAATTCCAGTCGTGAATGCCTTCGATACCGCTTCTTTCGCCGCAAATCTAGCCGCCAGATGTTGGTCTGGGTACTTCATTTTCATACAATAATCCAATTCCGTTGGTGTGTAGACTCTTTGCAAGAACCGGTCACCTTGGCGTTTTCGCATGCCTTTAATTCGCTCTACATCGACAATATCGACACCAAGGCCCAGAAGCGGGCCGGCAGGAGGCAACCGGAAATCAAGAGTCATCAGTGAAATTTCACTAAAACCCTAGCCATTAATCAAGGATTTCATCTCTCGAACGGCATCGGAAATTCCGCAAAACAGTGCGCGACTAACTATGCTGTGACCGATGTTTAACTCATGGAGGTTGGGGATCGTCCTAACCTCCTTGATATTGGTGTAATTGATTCCATGCCCCGCATTCACCGTTAGCTTCAAATCAACTCCCTGCTTGGCTCCAACGAGTAGTCGATCGAATTCATCGGCTCGGTTATCGAGATAGTAAGCGTTCGCATACGCTCCTGTGTGCAACTCGATATGTGAAGCCCCCGAATCCGCGGACGCAGCGATCTGATCCGAATCAGGGTCGATAAACAGGCTCGTTACAATGCCGGCAGAGGCGGCGGCGCTTACAATTGCCTTCACTCTTTCAAAATTGCCCACCACATCCAAGCCCCCCTCGGTGGTCACTTCTTCACGGCTTTCAGGAACGACACAAATCGAGTCGGGGCGGACTTCCAAAGCGAAAGCCATCATCTCGTCCGTCGCCGCCATCTCCATATTTAGGCGGGTCGAAATCGCTTCACGGATCTTGAGCACATCACTCCTTTGAACGTGACGCTCATCTTCTCTCGGATGCACAGTAATCCCATCGGCTCCCGCCTTTTCTGAGAACAGAGCGATCTCAATTAGGTCCGGTTCGACAATGGGGCCAAATTCCTGTCCCAGACCCCGATAGCGGGCTTCGCGAACCGTAGCAGCATGATCGATATTGACGCCTAGAAGAATGTTTGCGTTAGACATGGTGTTCAATTGGCTGAGGTATCCATCTGGATCCTTTAGAAGGCTGAAAGCAGGGACGATAGAAGACAACTAAAGAAAAAATTAATGACACCAACTAACGCCAAACGAGAAAACCTGCTTCTCAACATCATTTTCAATATTGTTGCGCCGAGTGTGACATTCTCGAAATTGGATGACCTATTGGAAAAGGTCGATCTAGAGGGCGCTTTGAGTCCGACCCAAATTCTAATCATCGCCGTTTCAATGCCACTAGCGTATGGCATCTACGACTACATCGTTAGAAGAAATGTCAATCTATTCTCAATTCTCGGATTCGCAAACGTAGGACTCACGGGCCTCATCGGAGTCCTTGCTCTTGATGGCCTTTGGGTCGCGGTAAAAGAAGCCAGTCTCCCAGCGATCTTTGGAATACTGGTTCTCGCAAGCGCGAAAACCGAGAAACCCCTCATTAGAACCATCTTCTACAATCCGGATGTGATCGACGTCGACAAGATCGACGGGATTGTCACCGAACGAAATGAGGAGTCTGCTTTTGAGAAGCTATTCTCTCTTGCTACCCTCCTCTTTATCGTTTCCTCAGTTTTTAGCGTGGTTATGAACTTCGTACTCGCCCGCATTCTAGTAACGAGTTCAGGAGGCACGGAGCTCTTTAATGAACAAATGGGACGCATGACCTGGATTTCCTACATCGTTATAGTGATTCCAGGAATGGCGATTTCCATCGTCGCCATGTGGAAACTCTACGCTGGGATTATGAAGCTGACCGGACTGAAGTTCGAGGAGCTGATGCATCCTCATCATTCAGAAAAGTAGGTCCGATTTTTAAGTCTCAAATCGCTATCGGCGATTCGCTTCTACGATCAACTGGCTTATTCGGAAAACCTGCGCTGATCCAGGTTCCACTTCGACTCTAACCCCATGCATATTTCGAGCTCCAAAGACTTCTAAACGGGTTAGGTTTTCGATACTGTCGCGAGCCGTACCTTCGTGCATAAGTGGCTTGTCTACACGGAAATAGTGTGAGTCTCCATGGGACACCAAAACAGGCTTACTGAACGCGATCGTTAGCTCGCGCAGTTGCCCAAGAAATCGGGCAAAGCCTGGATTCCACTCCCTTCCCAATTCTCCAAAAGGGTTTCCATGAATAAATATCGCCAAGCCTGGGGCATCCAAATTCCGCGCTTTCGCAAAGGCATTTTCCAGCCATGCTTCATTTGCCTTATCACGTGCAACGAACTCTTCTACGGCTCCAGGAACATCAGGCTGGTTATTATTATGGCTGCCGACGATGTGGAGGGTGGCAAACACAACCCCATCTCGAATCCACATTCTATTTTCAGGATAATCTCCCCAAGTCGTATCGGCAGATTGTATACTCATTTCAATGGGCGTTCCGCCTCCCAATGTCCTGCTCGATCCGAAAAATCGATCCCGAATGACCGATAATCTCTCAAGCGGATCCATCGATCCCGCGGCTTTTCGGTGACAATCTGTCCATTCATTGTCTCCCGGGGTATAAATCAACGGATGATCAAATTTCGAGAAACTGTCCCAAGTGCGCTGCACTGTTTCATCCGAACAGGGAGAACCTCCCGACTTTGTGTCCCCTACGTGAACCGTAAACGCAGGTTTTTCCCGATTGACCGCTTCGATTACATTGTCAAAGCGTTCGTAGTCTTCGGGTAGGTAGTAGGGCATGTCGCCCAACACGCAAAAGTGAAATGATCTCTCAAAATCGGGGTTTTTCGGTCCGGTGCAATTGACGCCCCATACCAGGCAGAGGACAATGAGCGCGAAAGAGAAAAGCTTCACCCCCAAAGACCACTCTCAATAAGCTCAGTTAGCAAGCTTTGAGAGACTCGATTCGACCCAACAGTATTCGAAATTCTATCCTCTATCTTCCATCGCCACGTAGTCACGCAACGCAGGTCCCTGATAAATTTGTCGAGGGCGATTGATTTTCATTTTCGGGTTCATTGCGATTTCTCGCCAATTCGCCACCCAGCCAGGCATACGGCCGATGGCAAACATCACCGTGAACATATCCGATGGAATACCCAAAGCCCGCAAAACAATACCACTGTAAAAGTCCACATTCGGATACAGATTGCGGGAAATGAAATAATCGTCAGCCAAAGCGGCCTGCTCCAAATGACGCGCAATATCTAAGCAAGGATCGTCAATTCCCAGCTTGTTCAAGAGCTCCTCGCAGGCTTTGCCGATAATCTTCGCTCGTGGATCGAAGTTCTTGTACACACGGTGCCCAAAGCCCATCAACCGCTTTCCACTCTTACCACTCTTTGCCTCTTCGATAAATTTCGAACCGTCATCTCCTGTGGCTCGAATCTCTTCTAGCATCTTAATCACTGCCATGTTCGCTCCACCGTGGGCCGGTCCCCAAAGCGCTCCGCAACCCGCAGCAACGGAGGCAAATAAATTAGCTCCGCCCGAGGCCACCATGCGTACCGTTGAGGTGCTGCAATTCTGCTCATGGTCTGCATGAAGCAGCAGCATGAGATCAAGCGCCCGACTCACCTCGGGAATTGCTTTATACGGCTTTCCTTTTTCGGAAAACATTAGGTGCAAGAAATTGTCCCCAAACGAGAGCGAGGGATCAGGCTGGTTTCCCTCAAGTCCTTTAGTCACACGGTACCCAAGAGCAGCCGCAGTCGCAGTTTGGGCGATGGCTGTAGCTGCCGCCTCGTCGAAATGCTCAAGATCCACGGCTCGGTCGTTGGTAGCCAAGCTCGCATTGTAGCAGCTCATAGCGCCTAGCATCGATCCCAACATGCCCATTGGAGGAGCGTCGCGGGGAAAGCCTTTCAGTGCGTCGCTCATCATTGGCGATACAGCAGCTCCCTCTCGAACTCTAGTTGTAAACTCGTCCAGCTCGGATTGAGTCGGCAAATCTCCGTACAGGATCATGTATGACGACTCCAAGAAGCTCGACTTGTCAGCAAGTTGCTCGATGGGAATACCACGATAGCGAAGAATTCCTACTTCTCCATCGATGTAGGTGATTTCGCTCTGGCAAGATCCCGTATTTCCATAGCCCTCGTCATAGGAAATGTAGCCAGTCGCTGAACGAAGCGTCCGAAAATCAACTGCCTTTTCATTCTCAACACCTTCGATGGTTGGAAAAACGTATTCTTTGTCGTCCAATGTTAGGACTGCCGGTTTGCTCATGAGATCTCGCGCTTGTAAGTTACTAAGAATGTAGAGTGATCGAATAAGAGGGGGTAAGACTAATTTCCTTGGTAGCCTGATGTAAAGCACGACACGCCTAGAAGTTAACTATTAGCGATCTTAAGAGGCAAAGGAGTCGTCCTAATTACAAATCGAGGCGAAATTGGAGTATATCTGGAGCCCTTTTGCCTGACTCTTCTCTGGGTGAAACTGGCAGGCTAAAGTATTCGCGCGGGCGATCGAGCTCGTAAAAACGCCGTCGTAATCCGTGGTCGTTAGTACCAGTTCAGAATCCTCTGGCACTGCGTAATAGCTATGCACGAAGTAAAAGCGTTCCTTCTCACTGTCTAAATTCTCCCAGAAGGGAGAATCATTTTGCTCGAGCTTGGCGGTATTCCAACCCATGTGGGGAATCTTAAACCCAGGCTTTGAAACAAAACGGACGACCTTTCCTGGAAATATTCCCAGCCCTTTCACATGCCGCTCTTCTGACACATCAAACAACGCTTGCAGCCCCAGGCATACTCCCATGAAGGGCCGATCTTCCTGTATCCATCCCGCAATGAAATCGTCAAAATTCGATGCTCGCAACCCGTCGACGCAATCTTCGAGGGCCCCCACTCCAGGAAGCACCAATCCTTCGACATCGGTAACTTCGGAAGGCTTAGTGACGATCTTCGGAGAGGCCCCCACCTTTAGGAGGGCATTCTCCACACTCCTCAGGTTCCCCATTCCATAATTGATAATTGCGATTCTGGCACTCATTCCATCAAGAAGTCAGGATCCATACGCCACTGAGAGACCTTTAGTCAACAGTCAGCTTCGCCCTACTCAAAGCATTCCTTTGGTAGACGGAAGACGTCCTTCGAGACGACTGTCGATTGAACTAGCCATATCGACTGCCCTCGCCATGCATTTGAAGACACACTCCGCTATATGATGCGGCTCTTCTCCATACTCGAGTTTAATATGCAGATTCGCTCCCAACGTATTGGAAAAAGCCCGACAAAACTCCTTTACGAGGACAATATTAAAGTCCCTCACATAGGATGTTGGGGCAACCACTTGATACTCAAGAAAGGGACGATTGCCGAGATCGATCGCCACTCTTCCTAAGCACTCATCCATCGGAAGAATAAAGAAACCATAGCGACGCATGCCTTTTTTGTCTCCAACCGCATTCTTAAAAAGCTGCCCCAGCACGATTCCAACGTCTTCAACCGTGTGGTGATAGTCTACTTTTACATCTCCTTTCGCGACAACTTCTAGATCGAATAACCCATGAGCTGCGAACAATGTCAGCATATGGTCGAAGAAGGGCACTCCTGTATCGATCTCAGCCTTACCGGTACCATCAACATTGAGAGATGCCTTTATCTGTGTCTCCTTGGTTTCGCGTTCCAGCGATGCTATTCGTTCTTCAGCCATTGTTCTATCGTTTCGCTTAATTTGAGCATTTGACCCTCGTCTCCAATACTGATTCTTAAGAAACTGGCAGTCAAGGCGTGTCCAGGGAAATACCGAACCAATATTTTCTCGGATTTCAAGAACTCGAACAAGTCTAGAGCAACCGACGGCCCTTTTTCTCCCTCTCCATTGACCGGTTCGGTAAACAGCATATTCGACTCAGATTCATAGGTAAACCATCCGAGTGAATTGAGTTCGTCAAAATAATAGTCCCGCGTGCGAGCCACTTTCCCCACGATCGCTTTCATATAGCTCTGATCCTGTATCGCCGCTAATGCCCCTGCTTGTGACAATCGGTTAACATTGTAGCTATCTCGCACGCGGTCCAAAGCCTCGATAATCTCCGCGCTCGCCAGTGCGTAGCCCACCCTTAACCCTGCCAAAGCATACGATTTGGAAAGCGTTCTAGTGATTACCAGATTCGAGAATGCTTCGACTAATTCGACTGCATTTTCCTTGGCAAAGTCGGCATATGCCTCGTCCACCACGACGATGCCTCTGAAGCTCTCTAGCAGTTTTCTGATCGACTCGTTTGAGAAACCTACTCCAGTGGGTGCATTGGGCGACGTGAAAAAAAGTATTCCAGCGTCGCACCCTAAAAGCTCTACCAATGGCAGGTCCATATCACGACCAAACGGGATTTCGATAGTACTTGAATTTTGAATCCCACAAAGAACGGGATACAGAGAGTAGCTGGGGAAAGTATAACCTGCCTTTTTCTCGATCGTCGAAAAAGCACGTGTCAGCAAATTCAACAAATCGTCCGAGCCATTTCCAACGATCACATTGCAGGCATCCAAACCATGCAGATTCGCTATTTCTGAACGCAGCTCCGAGCTTCGGGGATCTGGATAGAGACGTAGTGAATCCCCTAAAGCGTCGCGAATCGCCGCTTCAACGCTAGGGCTCGGCGGATAGGGGTTTTCGTTCGTGTTTATCTTAACCCAGCCATCCTCTTTTGGTTGAAAGCCCGGCGTGTAGGCATGCAATTTCTTTATATGAGGCAGCGCATATTCTGAAACTGGAATTTGATCACTCATCGCTTCTCCAATCTAATCGAAACGGAGCGGCCATGCCCATCCAGACCCTCCATTTTAGCAAAAGCCTCTGCTGCTGGAGCCGCCTTTTTCAGGGCGCTTTCGGTATATCGAATTAAACTGGAGCGCCGGAAAAAGTCGATCACCTGCAAGCCACTGGAATACTTTCCCGATCTTCCCGTGGGCAACTCGTGGCTTGGACCCGCAACAAAATCTCCTAGGGCAGTCGCCGACCAGCCGCCTTGCATGATGGCTCCCGCCGTTTTTATTGCTTTAGTAAGATAGACCAATTTATCGGACTGGACCTCTAGCTCCATATGCTCGGGCGCCACAAAGTTTGCAACCTCCGCTGCTTCTTCGTACGTATCTACGAGCACCGATAAGAACCCTTCCCTCAACACCGTTCGAATGAGCTTAGCGCGGGTAAGTTCCTTTATCTGTATTTTTATTTCAGCCCGAATTCGCGTAGCTATCTCTTTCGAGAGGCTTACTAGAAAAATCTTTTCCCTGCCCGAACCATGCTCTGCTTGGGCAAGCAAATCGGCTGCCACAAATCGAGGATTGGCAGAATCATCCGCGATTACCAGCACTTCGCTCGGACCTGGAAGCAGATCAACGCCGATGGTCCCAAAAACCTGACGTTTGGCCTCAACGGTAAAGGCATTTCCTGGTCCGAACACTTTGGATACCGACTGGATCGTTTCCGTCCCATAGGCCATCGTTCCTATCGCAGGCACTCCTCCAATCCGATAGGCTTCCTTGATACCGCAAAGCTTTAAAGAGGCGAGTACGGCTGGATTGACTGATCCATCTTTTCCACAGGGCGTAAAAGCTACCACTTCCGGTACCTTAGCCAATTTCGCTAGAGCTCCGGTCATGATCGCGGTAGATGCTAGATCCGTAGGGATGTAGAGCCCCACACGATCCAATGGATAAAATCGCTCCCCTATCGTGGCCCCATGTTTGTTCCTGGCAGTCCAGGATTGGGGGAGTGCATGGCGGTGAAAATCTGATACGGAAGCGATCGACTCTTTGATCGCTTTGAGCTTCCATTTCTCCAATTTTCTGACGGAACCTATCAGCTCTGATTCGGAGATTCGGAATTGGGAAGGCTTCAAACGGAGCCCGTCAATCCGCCGCATCGTAGCCGCAATTCCTTTGTCGCCCTTGCCCCTAATGTCCGCGAGGATCTTGGAGACAGTATCGACTATATACTGCGGGACTACTGCGGTCTCGCAGAACGTTGCCAACCTCTGCTGAAAGCCGCGTGAGCGATATGCCAAATCTGCCATGGCGACACTAATGGAAGAGCGTCACGTGCTTGGCAAAGATAAATGTAATTTTAGAGTCTCAATCCCTAAAGGACTCTCCAAGCACGAATGATTCCTAGGGAAGAGGCATTATGAAATCTGATTCAGGCAGATTCTTGTTTATCTCCACTGACGTGTAGGCAAATTCCATCGTCTGGCTTCCAATGGCAGTTGAGAACGTGCTCACCATCTTCTTAGGAAAGCGAATTCCTTCTACCACTATTTCACCTTCTTCGAAGTACTCCACACCTTTGCTATCGAGGGTTCTACGAACTTGCCCAGTTTCCGCGTCGATATAGCGCTGGAAGGCGATTCCGTCTCCATGATGATAAGTCAAAACGATACATTCATGGCCTTTGACCATCTCCTTGCCTTCGTAGATGATTTCTCCATTGCGGACGTTCGGCTTCTTGAAAAAGCCAAAAGCCTCCCGAACGCTCGCCTGCATGATGAGAATTCGGATCGGGTCAAATATCTCCATACTCAGAGGGACTGAATCAATAACTCTTTCGAAAGTGGTCCAGCCTTCTGAGTTGTTTAAAACCGATATCTCTTTCCTGTCTCCGATCACCGCGACCATACGCTGCTTCATGGGTTTCTGGTACACCATCTCTATCGTACCCAAATCCCCCGAGCTATAGAGCAGAGAACCTTTGTAATGAATACTGGTAATCGAGTCCAACTGGTTGCTGTCACCTAAGTAAGACCGTGCCAATTCGATCGTTTCCTCGATGATTTCTTCATCGGAGTCAGCTCCGAACGCGATTGAGCTCAGCAGGATAGAAGCCGCGAGAACGGCTGGGGTTAATCGTTTAGTTTTCATAGTGATATTGTAAGAGTCTCAAACTGACGCCTATTCCCATTCAATTGTTCCAGGAGGTTTGGAACTTATGTCGTAGACTACGCGATTCACGCCAGAAACTTCGTTAATAATTCGGTTAGACACCCGCTGAAGCACTTCGTAAGGCACCCTCACCCAATCGGCAGTCATCGCGTCTTTGCTCTCAACCACTCTCACCGCAATCACATTTTCATAGGTGCGCTCATCCCCCATCACACCCACGGTGCGAACAGGCAGGAATACACAGAAAGACTGCCACACTTTATAATAGAGATCCGACGCCATCATCTCTTCATGCAGTATCGCGTCCGCTTTCCGTAGAACGTCAAGCTTGCGCCTGGTTATGCTACCCAATACTCGAACCCCCAGTCCGGGACCCGGGAACGGCTGGCGCCAAACGACCTCTTTCGGCAACCCCAACTCAGCTCCTAGAGCTCGAACCTCGTCTTTGAAGAGCTGA
The DNA here is from genome assembly GCA_937942145.1 of uncultured Opitutaceae bacterium. Lineage (GTDB taxonomy): Bacteria > Verrucomicrobiota > Verrucomicrobiia > Opitutales > Opitutaceae > Pelagisphaera. The sequence continues at coordinate 1,654 of CALDFV010000029.1, read as the reverse complement.
CGCAAGGGCTCGAGAAGCTCAAATTTCATATTTTTAGGCAAGCCTCCCACATTATGATGACTCTTGATCGTGGCAGCCGGATTGCCGTCTATCGATACGCTTTCGATAACGTCCGGGTAGAGCGTGCCTTGAGCAAGGAATCTAGAGTCTCCGATCCGCTTCAGAGAATCTTGAAAAACTTCAACAAACGTATTTCCGATTATTTTTCGTTTTCTTTCCGGATCCGACACACCCTTGAGCCGTTTTAGGAATTTGCTTCCAGCTCTCGCAACCCGGACATCCATGTTAAAGTGGCGCTTATAGAGATCCACTACCAGTTCGCGTTCGTTAAGGCGAAGCAACCCGTTGTCGACAAACACACACGTCAACTGCCTACCGATAGCTTTGTGTATTAGGGCAGCGGCTACAGATGAATCAACCCCGCCGCTCAATCCCAACAAGACGCGGTCGTTGCCAACTTTTTCCCGAATGTTAGCGATGGATTCTTCGGCAAGAGAGGCCATCGACCAATCCGCTCGGCAGCCGCAAATCTTTCTCAGGAAGTTTTCCAGGATATTCAGCCCTCCTTCCGTATGGTGAACTTCTGGGTGAAATTGAATACCGTAAAACTTGCGCTTTTCATCAACGATCCCCGCAAATCCTGAATTTTCAGTAGACGCAACGGCCCGGAATCCTTTTGGCAGCTTCCCTAAGCGATCCCCATGAGAGTTCCAGACGCGCAAGACGCTTGGCAATCCTCGGAAAAGGCTTCCCTTTGTTTTGATTTTCAATTCCCCATGTCCGTACTCGCGAGCATGGCTCTTTTCGACTTTTCCGCCGAGCATGTGCGCCAAGAGCTGTACCCCATAGCATATTCCAAGAACGGGAACCCCTAGTTCAAAAACCTTCTTGTCAGGCCGAGGAGATCCCTTGGACAACACGCTTTCCGGTCCTCCCGAGAGAATAATCCCTACAACATTGTCTTTCTTTAGCTGTTTAGCCGATGCCTTGTAGTGGTAAATCTTGGAGTAAACGGAACATTCACGTATGCGGCGAGCTATCACCTGAGTGTATTGGGATCCAAAATCGAGAACCGCTATGGTTTGATGCTTCATATAGAAAGACGGCGATTTAACCACTTGACCGCCATCACTGTCACTCACTTTTAAAGGGAATTCGCTAAACGTATGGTTTGACCTCGTTGCTCAAGAAAACCCCAGACTCCGCCAGATTGTCCAGAATTCGCATTCTTCGGACCAGAGGATCGATGTCGTAGAAAATGCAGGAATCAAGAACGGCCGCCAAATAATCAGCGACCGTACCAGGGTAAAAAACTACCAAACCTATCCAGCGATTTTAGAATCGATAGCTAGCTCCAATACTCCAAAGTACTGGGTCCAGCTGTGCATTGGTGAGTTTCGCCACACCAGCCAGCACATCCGATTCAAGGTCAATCAACTTGACGCTTGCTTCGAAGTCCCATTGCTAACCGAAATCATATCGAATTCCAGCGCATACAGCTATCCACGCACTGTAGTCTTCAAGATCGAGGGGTACTCAAGCATTTGTTGGTTACCCAAGTGAAATTGACGCCCCCAGAGAAATAGGGAGTAAAGCCACTTTCAGTTGGTATCTCATAGAGTAGGCTCAATGTCGGAGGAAGGTGCTCGAGCGA
>CALDFV010000028.1 GCA_937942145.1 uncultured Opitutaceae bacterium | reverse complement strand
GCGCTGACATTGATGGCCGCGTTCCGAGCGGCGTCGATTCCCGTGAGCAACTGTCCACGGGTTGGCGTGCACATCGGAGCCACGTGAAAGTCGGTCAGGCGCAAGCTTTGGCTGTGCAAACGGTCTAAGTGTGGCGTTTTGAGAATCGGGTTTCCGTGCACCGAAAGCTCACCGTAACCTTGGTCATCTGTCATGACAATGATTACATTGGGACGCTTGGCCGCAAATCCAGCAGCGATCCAAAAGAAACAAGCGGCAAGGCAAATGATCGATTTATGGGGTATCATAATTGTCATGTTAGCGGGCAATCTCCGAGTGCCCATCAAATTTTGAGGAAAACCGCACAGAAGAACGGACAATCTCACCGGATCCAATGTAGGAGCGGTTTTATACCGCGATTTTCTTAGTTTCTATCGCGGTATAAAACCGCTCCTACAGAAATATCTATCGACCCATTCTTTCGTAGGGCCAGCGTTTGTGCCGCGCCGCGATTGAAGATCAGACTACGCAGTCGCCGCGAGCGCTGGCCCCAGACCTAAAATCAGCAATGCTTTTTCAGTAAAAGGTTGCGATAGCTGCCGTTACCGAACAACAAATTGAGCTCCCTTACTAACTGAATTACGTTATGCCAACATTGCAACCAACCCATCCTAACCCACGTCGGGACTTTCTCAAAACCCTAGCCGCTGGTGGAATGGCGGCCGCCGCTAGCCCACTTTCAGTTCTCGCGGCCCATCATAAGAAGACTGGCGTCAAGCTTGGATACGACAATTTCGCGGTTCGCGCCATGAACTGGATGGTGGAAGACCACTTGAAATTTTCAGAGAAGCTGGGAATCGACTCGCTGTTCATGTCGGACCTCGACCATTTCAAGAGTCTCAAGATGCCCTACCTTCGTGATGTCCGCAAAAAGGCGGATGACATGGGAATCGATATTCACATCGGCACCTGGAGCATTTGCCCGACCTCGACCACCTTCAAGGACAAGTGGGGAACGGCGGAAGAACACTTGCGCCTGTCCATTCGAGTCGCCGAAGCGACTGGATCCCCCGTCGTTAGAGTCATCCTTGGGAACCGTGACGACCGGGGAACAGAAGGCGGCATCATGGCACGCATCAAAGACACCGCAAAAGTCTGTCGTGCCTGCCGTACCCAAGCAATGGATGCAGGCATTAAGATTGCTGTCGAAAACCATGCCGGTGACATGCAGGCCCATGAAGTCGTTACTCTGATCGAAGAAGCGGGAGGCTCCTCCTACATGGGTGCCAACCTTGATGCCGGCAACGCCTCCTGGACCTTGGAAGACCCTTTAGAAAACTTGGAGATCATGGGGCCCTACGCGGTCACCACCAGTCTGCGGGATTCCGCTATCTGGACATCGGAGAAAGGAACCACCGTTCAGTGGACCGCCATGGGTAAAGGCAACGTGGATTGGGTAAAGTATTTCGACCGGTTCAAGGAGCTTTGTCCGAACGTTCCCGTACACATCGAAACCATTTCCGGATTCAATCGGGAGATTCCGTTTTTGGAGGAAGGCTTTATGAACCTGTTTCCCGACATGAAAGCCTCTACTCTCTCTCGTTACCTGAAGTGGGCCCGCCAGGGCACCCCTCGGGAACCGTGGAAGGCGCCAGTGGGACCCAACGCCGACCGCGCGGACCACAACAAGGACCTCGCCACCCAAGAGTATCAGAAACGTGAAATTGAGGAGAGCATCCGTTACTGTAAGTCCATCGGGCTGGGCCTGAAAGCTTAAGCGGATCCACTGCCCAGACGATTACTTTCGAGGAAATATCTCGAAGCTGTTCTCTCATCCTGACTTGCCAGTGGCAATGTTGCTGGAAGGGCAACACTCGCATCCGAGCACCAGCATCAAGATGGAATCCGAGGCCTCTCCGCAAATTCTCGAACCGTCGAGAGACCGAGAACTAATTCCAAACCATTTCGATCTTCCAAAGGTTCGCGATGCTCGGTGGAAAGCTAATTCGGATTAATCCGTAACCACTGCACAAGATTTCAAGTTTGTAGGACTAGTAACCGATCGATCAAACGTCGGCTTTGAATCCAGCATCGCCCGATGCGGTGACTACTTATGAGAATTCGCAACTTAGGCTTATTGATTCTTCTTGTCTGTACGGAATGCCTCCACAGCGAGCCTCGCCTATCCACGTGGTTTACGGACTATTCTGGCAACTATGCGCGGATCTATGAGACCTTGAATGACGAGGGAAATTTGAGCACCGTCACCACATGGAGTCGTGGCGCCGGGGTACAATCGGTCCCTACCTACGCCGGGATCCACGAAATTAGCTACACCGATGCCTGGGTATACATTCGCACTACAAATCTCGCTAGCCACATAATGGGTCCCTGGTACCTCAACCAAGCGAAGACCAACCTGTTTCCCAACTACCCCAGCAACCAATCGGTTTTGTACCGTCTACCTCGCAACCCGATCGATCCCGAGTCCGTCGCTCAAAAGACGCTGACAGGTGGAGGACCGATTGGATATTTCGTCAATGGCGTCTCTATGTTCGATTCGCGAGATGCCTTTTCGTATCGGTCGTCTACCGGTAGCGAAGTAAACGGACCACAAGGAGACGGAACTTGGAATCGTGATGCGTTTGTCAATGAAAGCGTCACTTTCGACTCGGGCAACGCGCACCAGGCAATGGGACGCTACCACTACCACGCCAACCCACCCGCCTTGCGACACCAGCTCGGAGACAGTGTCGACTACAATCCTGAAACAAACACCTACACTGAGAACTTCAATGGGAAGCACTCGCCCATCCTCGCTTGGGCACGCGATGGACTTCCCGTATATGGACCTTATGCCTTCTCTGATCCACTAGACGACTCTAGCGAAATTCGTCGCATGCGTTCGGGATTTCAAATCCGAACCGATATCTCCAGCAACGGTTCGCCTCGAACCACTTGGCCTGCTTGGGCTACTCGGATCTATTCAGGATTAAGAACCTTTGCCTCTGGTCCCAATGTCAGTAATCAGTATCCGATTGGTCGCTACATGGAAGACAATGACTACCTCGGAGATCTGGGACAAACCTTGGGAATCGATTTCGATCTCAATGAATACAATACACGTTTTTGCGTTACACCCGAATTTCCTGAAGGCACATGGGCATATTTCGTTTGTATTGATGAGTTAGGCACAGCTGTATTTCCATACAACATTGGTCGTTCGTTTTTTGGTGACCCCATCGGAGATAACGTAAACGACGTTCCCGGGAATGATGAGTCTAATGCTGTCGTGAAGACATATTTTGAGGGAGGCCCCGAAACTCCTCTAGTAGTTAAACACATCGAGTTCACCGACCCTACCGAAGACGAGATTTCCCTAGTTTGGTCAGGCGTCGAAGGAGCCACCTACGAAGTACAGACATCTTCCGATTTAGGGGGAAGTGATGACTGGAAGGAAATTGGACCGCAGGTGGTTGCGAGTGGAAGCGAGGTCAACTTCAACTATTCGTCTGAAGCCGAACGCAGTCAGCGAAAGTTCTATCGCGTCGAAACTCTGAATGTCGCTCCTTTTGACGATAGTGGCTTCGATTACGAGCCAATGAATCCACCGGACTTGAACGGCGAACTCTCGTCAATTACGATCTCGATGTCAAGAGGTCCCACCAATCTGAGCACACTTCCCTCGACGCTCACCTTTGCGGGGCACGCAATCAATATTGCGAATGCCAATGTATCCCGACCGACACAAAACGAGATCACTTTCGATTTTCCACTAGACAGTCTGGGAATCGGCGAATTTAACCTGACTGCCACTTATACAGGCGAGACTTCGCAGAGCGGGACCTACACAGTCCACACCAACATTCTCCTAATGATCGTGGACGACTGGGGAGTGGACGCGAGTCCCCTAGATAACGATCTGCCCGACGTCTTGTTGGCGTCTATGCCCAATCTGCGCCAACTGTCGGAGGAAGGTCTGCGATTTACGCGTGCCTACTCGCAACCCCTTTGCTCACCCACACGGGCAACGATACTTACTGGTAGACAGCCCTTCCAACATAATGTCGGTACCCCCCAGGACAGCGGCCTATTTTCAAATGGTCAGGACGAAATCACCTTACCTGAAATATTCACTTCTATGAACGCCCCCCACAGCCTTCTGTCAGTAGGCAAGTGGCACCTCGGCGGGCAGAATAACGGCTACAATTCGCGTGGAGGCTGGCCGGAGTTTTACGGAATAGACAGCGGTGGTGTGCAAGACTACTTCAATTGGACCAAGAATAGTAACGGAACAACCGCTGATACCACAGTCTACTCGACAACCGATCAGGTAAACCACGCGACGACTTTCATTGAAGAAAACGAGGCCAACGGAACGCCCTGGTTTGCTTGGGTCGCCTTTAACGCGCCCCACACCCCTTTTCACGATCCGCCCTCTGAGTTGGCTCCGGACAGCGGGTACTCGATCCAAGAACCAGGAGAATCAAACAATCAGTTCCGATATCGCAAAGCTCTGGAAGCGCTCGACACCGAGATCGGGCGACTACTGAAAGCCGTCAACCCTGCCCGCACTCAAGTCATTCTTCTAGGCGACAACGGAACGCCTAACCAAGTTGTCCAAGCACCCTTTGGAGAAGGCAACTCTAAAGGGGATCTCTACAATGGTGGTATCCATGTTCCCATGATCGCTAAAGGACCATGGGTGGATGTGGAAGCGGGCAGTTCAACGGAAAAACTAGTCCACTGTATCGACTTGTTTTCCACGATCCTAGAGCTGGCTGGAATTGATGAGACGGCAGTTCCCAGCCTGTCATCACAAAGTGTCCGCTCACAAAGCATCGTTCCCATCCTTAAAGGAACTGATATCGAAGATCGATTTGTTGTCGCCGAGCGTACCGGAACAACGAACGGAAGGGCAATCATAGTTGGGGACTATCCGGATTACAAACTAATCATCTTTGGCGACCCCACGTCGAACACCGACACTCCAACTTTCGAATTCTACAACGTAGGATCCCCGGCATTTGATCTCAATGAACAAAGTCCCCTAAGTATTCAGACGCTTGAGGGAACCGCTTTGGCAGCCTACAATGCCTGTCTTGCCAAAGACAGCGAACTCGGGGGCGGATACAGCGATTTGCCTCAGTGAAAATCAGGGTCCTATCAATATTGGTCCTATGTCCTCTTTTTCACTTTTTAAAGGCAGTGGACGATCCCACTTTGCGACTGGTGTTCACACACGAATTCGACGGGGCACCACTTTTTCTCGACTCACTACGGTACAAATCCACAAGCGACGAAACTTATTCTCTTTCTCGCGTCAGCTATCTCATCAGCGAAATTGCCCTTGAAACCAATAGTGGCAATTGGGTTGAAGTTGACACAATTGGATACATCGATGCGGCCAGGGGCCTAACAAGCATTGATTTTCCGCTACCTCCCAATACCTATCGCTCGATCCGATTCAACATTGGATTACCGGAAGATCTGAATCACTCCGACCCTAGCCAATACCCGATTCGGCACGCTCTCAATCCGGATTACAACAACCTTCACTGGACCTGGGCTACTGGCTACATCTTCATGGCCCTAGAAGGACGCGTTAGACTTCCCGAGGGTAAAATCGGTGGCTTCGTGTATCATTTGGCCAATGACGATAATCTTGTTTCGATCCACTTGCCGCTCAACCTCTCTCACGTCGAACATACCCTGATTGAGCTAGGGTTTGATCTAAATAAGGCGCTTGGAAGCCCGCAATCACTGTCATTTCAAAGTGACGGTTACTCCACACATTCCCACAAAGGAGACGCCATTGCGCTCACGCTAAAACAAAACCTGCCAGTTTCGTTGCAGCTCAATCGCATGCAAGAGTTTCGTCCAAAAAAGGAATCCACTCCTGCAGTGCCAATCGACCTGCCCGATCTCTACACACCTTGTGAATTTAAAATGAGCCGGCATTTTCCAATGCCCGATCTCCCCACTGACAATCCGATTTTCACCGAACGAGTAGAACTGGGAAAAGAGCTGTTCTTCGATCCCATCTTGTCGACGAACAATACCCTTTCCTGCGTTACCTGCCATAATCCGAAGAACGCGTTTTCCGATAGTCGCATCCAAAGCACGGGCACGAACAGCGCGAAGACAAGGCGCCATTCTATGCCTCTCTTCAATCTGGCATGGAAGGAAGCGTTCTTCTGGGATGGTCGGGCAACTTCCCTGCGCGAACAGGTCTTTCATCCTATCCTCGATCCGAACGAGATGGGGTCGAGTGTCGACCAGGTGATCGAAAAACTACAAGCGGAGCCTCGCTACAAGGAACTTTTTGCAAAGGCGTTCAACCCTGGAACAATCACCCAGGAACACATTGGACTAGCCCTAGAGAACTATCTTCTAACACTTGTCTCCTACCATTCCAGATTTGATGAAGCCATGTCCGGAAAGACCGAATTGACCCAAGAGGAAAAACGTGGATTTGAACTCTTCATGACGGAGTACGAGCCTCGATCCAACCGTTTTGGCGCGGATTGCTTTCACTGCCACGGAGGAGCCCTTTTTACCGACAACCAATTTCATAACAACGGTCTTTTCCCCTCCAAAGACTTGGGAAAATATGAATACACCGCCAAAGTTTCAGACCGATTCAAGTTCGCCACCCCTTCGCTACGCAACATTGAACTAACCGCACCGTACATGCACGATGGAAGCCTAGCAACACTTGAGGATGTGGTTGCCCACTACAATAGCGGGATCCACAATAGTGAAACATTAGATCCAAATCTGGCGAAGCATCCACCAGAAGGCATTCAACTTTCTGAAGCAGATCAACGCGCTCTTGTGGCCTTTCTGAAAAGCCTCACAGATCCTCAATACCTAGAACATTCACCCTAACCCGAATCTCACGGCCTCACCCGGACGTACTTCTGTAATTTCCGAGTGCTGGGCTCGCCTCCATAGAGATTTCCGGCCGCATCCGCAGTGACAAACTCCGCCCCATTGCCCTTGGTGAATCGTGGGTCTCCTGTTGGCAGCAGGATGAAATAGTCGACCCAACCGGTCTTGGCATCACCAATACGAATACCCATTTCCCAACCCGGATTCTGCACATCGTCCGACTCCGAATCGGAAACGTAGATCTTATCGTGTTCATCAAAGAACACCCCACTGGGCCTTCCAAACTGGGTCCATTGGGCAACATACGTCCCGTCCTGCTCGAAGATTTGCAGCCGATTGTTGAATCGATCCGCTACAAACAGCCGTCCGCGCTTGTCAATCGCTAGGGCATGCAACGCGTGAAATTCTCCCGGCCCATAGCCGCTCGTCCCCCACTCCCTGAGATAGGTTCCGTCTTTTGAATACACCATCACTCGATTGTTACCGTCTGCGTTATGTCCATCCGCAATAAAGATATCCCCATTATTCCCGATGACAACGTCCGCCGGCGCGTTAAACTGATAATTCCCTTTTCCCGCTTTGCCCGGTACGCCTAGGGTCATCAAAACCTCGCCAGACGGGCTAAACTTAACTACTTTTTGGCCCCGGAGTCCCTTAGGGGTCCGATCCGGCCTTACCGCATCCGTCACCCAAACATTTTTGTCTTCGTCCACAAAGATTCCATGCGGCCAGATAAACATCCCACCGCCAAAACTCTCCACCACATTCCCATCCGCATCGAATTTCAGGATTGGATCCAAGTCAGAATCAAGACACTCGTTACCAAAGCGTTCGGGTTCGGTGGCATCGCAACGAATGACCGCCCAGATATGGACCCCATCCGGGTCGACCTGAACATCCCCCACAGCACCCATCACTCTTCCCACGGGGAGCTTGGCCCAATCGTCTACCGCTCGGTAAGGGTTGGGGTAAGGCTGCCCATGGGCTAGCATAACAAACGAAAGAACTGCAGGAAGAGCGAGGTAATACTTCATACTTCAAAATAGTAAGGTGTGTGGCCTTACGTCAACCTAGGTTATCCGATCGGTACGATTTCGACGGATTTTCGCTTAACTAAAAGGTACGATTTCCGCCCAGCTGAAATTTCGACATCCTAGGCCGCAGAATCTCCCGACTATTTAACTACTCCCGCTTAAACGCCGCCATTCGAAACACGTTACCTTCGGCATTGATACTACCTTCGAATGCGTTTCCATCAAACGCGCCTCTCAAATCGATCGTATACCCTTCGGAAACAAATCGACCGTCTGCTATGCGCTCACCCTCAATGGATACATCCTTCACCTCCATTTGCCTCTTGGGACTCGTCAGCACTAGGTTGTATTGGTCGTCGACTTTCGACAAGGTAAAGTACCCTACCGGCTCGCCTCTTGGCAGATTGAAGATTTCATAGTCCCAAACGCCCACTAAGGGATCCACTTTTTCATCTAGCGTGGAACAGCCGAGGATGAACACCGCAAACCCTAGGGCAAGAAGCAGTTTACTATGCATATTTCCGAGAGAATAGTTACTCATTTCGATTCAGTTAGACACTCCTCAATTCAAGAGCAACCAAAAGCAGCGACCGCGAAAAAAATACCGCCTTGCAGAATGGTCTACACCCAGTCCTACTATTCCAAATTATAACCACTCCATCACTGTAAAATAGATGATCTTCCTCAGATTCACCCCTTACCTACTTCCGTTAGTTGTCACTGCCTCTCTTATCGGCCAGAACAGCAATTCGCCTACCCAAAACGACTGGATCGACCTGTATGAGCCACAAGATGACACCATCATGGTTCATAGGCTGATGAAGCCACTGGAATACAACCCTGCTCAAAAATATCCCGTTATCGTTTCTCTGCACGGCGGAGGAGGCAGAGGTACCGACAATCGGAAGCAGCTCAAGATCTGGAATCAGCATTTGGCAGATGAGGATGTTCGCAGAAACTATCCTTGCTATGTGCTCGCCCCGCAGGTTACCGAACTTTATCAGAAGTCAGACCTTGAAAAGATACAGCAGATCATCTCAGGACTACCCTCCGTGGATACCGCTCGCATCTACATGATGGGCCATTCCATGGGTGGCCATGGCACGAATATCCTTGTTCAGTTTGACCCCGACTATTTCGCGGCCATAGCCCCTTCCGCTGGTACCGGCCTACCGGATACAGCACCGTTTATCGATGCCACCCTGATTAAGAACGTCCCAATCTGGGCCTTTCACGGGGACCAAGACCCCACCTGTCCCTACGATCGAAACCTCAATTTGTTTAATGAAATGAAACAACTAGGTGGGAACATGAAGTTCACTACATTCAAAGGCGACAGACACAACATTCCCGGAAAGATTATTCCAGGCGCCGACAATGGAACGACTCAATTCAGCAGTGACCATTGCGATCCAGAAACAGATTTCCTGAAATGGCTCTTTAGCCAAAAGCGGTCGGATCGGTAGGCAGCCATTTGCCGCAACCGTTAAAAAGCCCTCTCTTTCATCCGTTACCGGCACTCCTGAATCGTGGACATGGACGATCTTCCAGGTGCATTGCTCCTTCTTCAAAATCTAGGTTTTCCGGCCTTTGGTGTGGATCTTCGTTCCGTCTTTGAAAATGGCGTCGAAGTCCCAGTAAAAATCACCCCGAGCCGTATCTAGATCCAGCCGATTGACGGTCCGTGCATAGTCGATAATCAATTCCCGTAGCTCGCCTTCTTGGCCGCTAAAGCAAGCTTGGCAGTAGCTTCAAGTCACTGAAAATCCATCCAACGACATTTCTGCATAAAATTTCGCTAGTCCCCGAATCCTGTCAGGACCGTTTTTCCGATTGCCGTACCCGACTCCTGCAACGTGTGCGCCTTGACCAAGTTCTCCGCGTTAATGGTTCCTAGATCCCTCTGCTTAGTCGTCACGATAAGGCCCTGATCCACGGCTTCGGCGACTTTTGCTAACAGCTTGTGCTGCTCGATCAGGTCAGGCGTTTGAAAGAGGTGTCTTGTAAACATCAGTTCCCAGTGGATACTGATACTCTTCATCTTGAATGGCTTAATATCCAGCGTCTCCGGGTCATCGATCACGCCAATGTGGCCCTGTGCCGCGAGCAGCTTTTCTATTTCGGCTAAGTGCTGATCGGTTTGAGTGAGACTGGCAACGTAGTCCGCGCTTTTAAACTCAGTCTTTTGCAACTCTTCGCTAAGCGGTTTTCTGTGGTTGATCACAGCATCGGCGCCCATTTGCTTGACCCATGCAATCGTATCCGGACGAGACGCCGTAGCAACCACCTTCAGCTGGGTCAGTTTCTTTGCCAACTGTATCATGATTGATCCTACACCCCCTGCACCCCCGATAACCAGTAGGGTGCCTTGAGTATCGGCGTTGATTTTGAATCTATCAAAGAGCATCTCCCAGGCTGTAATTGAGGTCAGCGGGAGCGCCGCGGCGTCCGCATAGCCAAGTGACTCCGGCATGCGAGAAACAACTCGCTCGTCAACCAAGTGATATTCCGCGTTCGCCCCCGATCGCTCGATCGCTCCGGCATACCAAACTTTGTCGCCTTTTTTGAAAAGCTGGACCTCCTCGCCCACCTCCTCAACTACGCCAGCGACATCCCAACCGAGCACCTTATATTCCCCCTCTTCGGGTTCCGCTCGCATGCGAACCTTGGTGTCTACCGGATTCATCGAAATCGCTTCCACTTTGACGAGAAGGTCCTTTCCAGAAACCTGCGGTTTATCCAAAGTGATGTCCTCTAGGACGTTTGGATCTGTTACGGGAAGCGATTTTTGGTAGCCAACTGCTTTCATATTGCAAATTACTGAGACGTTCCAGCTCTTCTCCTAGAAAGAATCCCATAAGTCGAGAAATCGTTGAGCTCCCAAATTGCGGGAGGACTTCAAAGCGCCTTCTCTAATTGACCTGACACACAAGTCGGCCATTCTCTAGTTCCCTACGGAGCCGCATAGATTATCATCAGTACCAGATCAACTATCCATGAAATTCCTTCCGTTCCTACTCTCTCTTAGTCTGGCTACCTTCGGACTAACCCCATCGAACAATGTTTGCCACGCCAAGACAGACGCAGAGCCGCTCAACGTCATTGTCATCCTTGTCGACGATATGGGCTGGACAGGACTGAGTGGATACGGTTCGGACTTGCACCGCACGCCAAACATCGACCAGTTCGCCGAACGCTCCATGAAATTCACGAACGCCTACGCGAGCGCTTCAATATGCACTCCAACTAGGGCGGCTCTATTAACGGGAAAGTATCCAGCCCGCTTGGACATGACCATCTGGCACGAAATGGCCAAGAGGCCTCAACAGAACAAGAAGCTCATCCCACCAGTCGTGGAAAACAATCTGCCGCACAGCGAAACCACAATCGCCGAAACCCTTAAAGGGGCGGGCTACAAGACCGCTCATGTCGGAAAATGGCATCTCGGCGAAGCCTCCCACTATCCCGAAACACAAGGGTTCGACTTCACTTTCGGCGGCTGTTTCTGGGGCTGTCCGGCCACTTTCTACTTTCCCTATCGAGGGATGTACGGAGGGGGTTCCAATCGGCATTATCGCTACATTCCTGGGATCGACTCCACCGAGGATCGTGAGGGAGAGCATCTCACCGATCGGTTGACCGATGAGGCATTGGGGTTTATCGAGCGAGCTTCTGAGGACCCTTTCTTTCTCTACATGTCCTACTACACGGTGCATACGCCGATTGAAGGGAAGCCGGAAATCGCCGACCGCTACGCCGAAATCATCGAGCCAGGCATGGATCATCAGAATGCCCACTTTGCCGCTATGCACGAGACCCTGGACGAAAACGTGGGCCGCATTCTGGAAAAACTAGAGAATGAGGGAATTGCAGATCGCACCATCATTATTCTCACGTCCGACAATGGCGGGTTTATCGGTTCGTCAGAAGGCCAGGTCGTCACTTCTAACGCGCCCCTTAGGTCAGGTAAAGGTTCCCTTTACGAGGGAGGGGTTCGTGTCCCTCTTATCGTCTATTGGCCTGGTGTCACCCAAGCAGGCAGCGTATCGAAAGAGCCGGTGGCCACAATGGACCTCTATCCTACTATCGCCAGCATTTTAGGATTATCTATGGAAGGTCAGTTCGATGGCATGAGCCTGACTCCTCTCTTGAAAGACCCTCGGTCCAAACTCGACCGAGACACCCTATTCTGGCACTACCCTCACTACTACGGAACCACCACACCCGTCAGCTCAATCCGTCAGGGAAACTGGAAGTTGCTCGAGTACTTCGAGGACAACCGCCTTGAGCTCTACGATCTTAATTCCGATATCGGGGAAACCAAAAATCTAGCCGATTCCATGCCCCATATTGCCAAGAAACTCCAGCAATCCCTCGTCGACTGGCGGAAGCAGGTCAACGCCTCGATGCCGAAACCCAATCCAAATTGGCAGGCAGAGCGGTAGTTACATCACTTGGCGAGTCGGTTAACGGTTCCCCTTTTTTGCTGGAGCAAATTCGAGACTGGAAAGCGCTAAAGAACCATTTTCTTACTTGATCCCATCCCGCCTCCTCTATGGGTTTGAAGTTTACAGCTATGATTCGCTTAGATTTTGGGCCTGATTTCACCCAATTGGCGAATCCACCAAACGATTATTCTCAACCCTAGTTACAATGGCATCGACACCTAGCAAAGACTACAAGCGCCTCGAGCGTGAACAGAAGAAACGCGAAAAGCGGATGGCCCGCGAAGAAGCCAAAGCCGAAAAACTCCGAGCGGCCAAGGAAGCCGAGGAGAAGGCCGCCGAGGAAGCCCGAATCGCCGCGGAAGAGGCCGAGCTAGAAGAGCTTGAAAGAGCGACCAGACCTGACGGCGACTAAATACCTCAGGATTTTTGCCAAATTAGTTAGTCAGTTTATTAGGTGGTTTGGACAAACCTTTGGGGTATCAAACTCCCAAAAAGCTCTCAATCCGTTTACCCTAATTGCACAGTCCACTAGTCGGTCGTTTATACGACGTTCGCTCGGTTTGTAGACCATAGGCTCTGGTTTTCATCCACTAACGTAAATTTCCACAAGCCGGCCCCATGGATTGTAGATAACCACCTCCTAGCCCGGACCTCCCCACAAGTCCGCGGAAATGCTGTGGCACCATCTTTATCGATTGTCTCCCACCGGTAGCGTCAGATCTGGAAACGCCGCCTTACCACTGCCCATCACTCTTCCAAAGCGACTCTCCCTTACAGCAGGCTGGCTTTTCAAACCTTTCCTGTAATCCGAGCCTCAAGGTGGCAGACGATCCCTGATTCAATATTCAGTGTTACACCTCCAACCTTACGCCTTAATCCTTAGCGAACGTCCACCGATAAAGCTTCCTTCGATCCTTAACCAGAATCCCATTCTGCAACAACACCGGTGCGGTCCAAGTCGGGCTTTCCCCTACCTCGAAAGATGCGGCCGGCCGATACTCGTTTTCACCGGCTATAAGAACATCCAAAGTAGCATCGTCCCTGAGAACAACAACATGCCCAGCGATCGCCAGAAAGGTCGCGTATTCACCCATTCGTGACGGACTAGTCCAGATGACTTCCCCTGTCATTGGATCCATCCGGAAAAACTGCCCCTGCCGGAAATGCGACAATCCGTACAAGCTTCCCTCGCTTAGGATGGCGCTGGCCATGTTGAGGGAGACATTTCGCTGATGCCATTTTTCCTCTACGCGCCATTTTCCGTTTTCCAAAATCGGCTCCAGACTGCGAATTCCCCGGTTCTCGCCCCCGACGATGAAGCAGCCCTGATAATGAACCGGCGTAGGGGAATTTTGGTTAGAACCGCGATGCGGCAAGAAGTAAGACCACAAACGACGCCCCGTCTGGCTCTCCAGTCCGACCACCGACTCGTCATTCCATTCCACAATTTGGCGCACTCCGTCGATTTCGACTAGGATGGGCGAAGCATGACAGGCTCCGTCCTCTCCTTCCGTCCAAACTTCCTCGCCCGTAGCGACGTCCAGCGCTACCAGTACCCCAGCGTCATCGCTCCCGAAATGCAACACAACCTGCTCACCATCCACTAATGGCGAAGTGGAATGCCCCCATTTCGGGTGCGTATGCACAAAACGGTCTGCGTAGTCTCGCCGCCATAACAGCTCGCCAGATTCCGCCTCCCATGCGGAGAGAATACCCGTAACGCTTAGCGTGAAGAGGCGTCCATTGGCATAAGTTGGATTGGAAAGCGGACCGTCTCCATGACGCTCGCCGAAATGGGAAATATGATACGGAACACGATCACTTTTACGCCAAAGCACCTCGCCACTATCCAAGCTTAAACACCAAACCACCTCTTCACCACTTTGTCGAGCGTGCTGATAGACCCGACCGTCCACCACAATCGGCATACTCGATCCCTCGCCCACTTCCTTGCTCCAGACCCTCTGCAAATCTTGCGGCCATTGAGTGGGCGCTTCGAAATAGTCTACCTGCCCATCCCGATTCGGCCCCAACCATCCCGGCCAAAAGACCTCCGGCGTCTTTGAGGCCAGACTATTCGTCCAAACGGTCAGCAGGACCAAAAAGGGGATAACAACTCTTTGCATCGAAATTCAGATCAAACTCGAGAAGCAATCGACTCGCCAAACGGAGTGTATTCTCATCGGACTGGAACCCTAGGACCCAATTGCCCCTGCACAAGCCTAGAAGCTGCCGAAAGAGAAGGGTTCGATAACATCCGGAACGCTCCAAAAGAATGGCTAGCCCATCAAGCGGGCATTGTATTGACGCACCGTCGGCTGATGGGTCTCCCGTTGTTCAATCCCGAGCGTTGAAAATCTATCTTTATAAGGACTTTGAAAGCTTTGACTTATTCGCGAGCACCCTTCAGGATTTTGCGTGAATGGAGTACTCCTCTGACTGACGGGAAAACCCGACTCACCTCATCGAATACCTTTTAAAAGGAATTAACCGCCATGGAATATTTAGCAATTGCGTGTCAAATAATAGTGGGACTAGGGATCCTCAATGTTTGGGTGCTAAGGTTTAGAAAACCTTCTCCCTACCGAGGCGGCCAAGCAATGAACATGACGGAAGAATTTGCCGCATACGGACTGCCAGCGTGGTCGGTTGCCTCGGTGGGTGTCATAAAGGTGAGTGCCGCGATCGGCCTTCTCGTTGGCCTATTCATTCCCCAAGCCGTATTTCCCTCCTCGCTCGTACTGGCCTTACTGATGCTCGGAGCGGTTGCTTGGCACGTAAAAATTAAAGATCCGCCCGCAAAGTCCATGCCTGCCGCCACCATCTTGCTGCTCACTGCGTTCCTAGCCTACTACTCAAACACCCTGCAAATATAGGTAGACCAACCCTGAGTTGAGAATTAGATAGAACACCGCTGGGAGCGAGCTCAGAAACCCATCCTTGATCCTTATCCGTACGCCCAGTGCTAGAACCATCTGGATCGCCAGACCTGAGGCAGCTAAAACACCGATTACAGGAACCGCGTATCCAATCCAAAGGCCGATTACTCCACAAATTTGAAGGATGCCGGTCAGCATTCTGTATCGACCCAGGCCATACCGCTCAAATTCGAGTTTCATTCGTACGGTAGTCAGGCAGTCGATCGCGTACCACAAAAAGGACACGGCCGAGAGTGTGCTGCAGGAATAGAGTAAAGCGTTCGTCATGAGTAGATCGTTGCCCAGGCACAGTCTTAACCTTCTTGTGGTCGGTGCTCTTCGATCGCGGTTTTAAAAGACTATCTCATCAATAACCTTCCCATGCGTCCAAATTCCCATGCCAGTCAAAAAAAGCACATTGCGCCTCCACTTGCTAACCTGTCAACGAGAACCCCCTTTTCACTCCTCACCATTCCCAATTTCATGTTCCCATACAACACCGCGATCGAATGAAAGCAGAAGAAAGTTTGAATGGTATGCAATGAAAGGAACACCACAGATTGGTCTCTAAGGTAAGGCTGGCTATCCTTAGTCAGTTGCGGATCAACGAACAGCTGTGGATCCTTAGGGCTTGGGCCGCGATCTCAGCAGAACGGACAAGTAGGCCTAACATCAATGAAACCCTATTTGTTAGTCGCTCCCCTAGTCTTATACCATAATTCCTAGGTGGCTCAAGCTGAAGCGAGTAAGGTACTTTTTTGTCCGATTGTTAAACTAAGTAGAGTTTGAGGGCATCTGGCAATTCGTCCAGCCAGGGCCAACTTGAATGTCCCAAGTCGTCCATATTAGTTTATCGAGGCTACCGGAAAAGCACACTTGCCGATTCTCGGGAAAAGCGTGAGTTTACGCCCATGCCATACGCCATCTTGATTCTTCTAGCTTTGTTTGCTCCCTCGTCCCTTTATTCTGCAGGCGAGCGCAAGCCCAGCATTGTCTTGATCTACGTGGACGATCTAGGATACGGGGACCTCGGGTGCTACGGTTCGGATGAGAACGACACGCCTCACGTGGATCAGTTAGCCGTGGACGGCATGCGCTTTACCGACTATTATTCCGCCAGCCCCGTCTGTACACCGTCGCGGGCCGCCCTGCTGACGGGTGGGTATCCGGGTCGGGTCGGATTTGACGCCTTCAAGGAAAGCCGCACGAGCTGGGTACTGTTTCCGGGCTTCGCCGAAGGTCTCCATCCAAATGAGCTCTTGCTACCAGAGTACTTGAAGTGGCAGGGATACGCGACCAGTCATGTGGGGAAATGGCATTTGGGAGACCAAGTGGAACACCTGCCCACCCGGCACGGATTCGATTCGTATTACGGAATCCCCTACAGTAATGATATGGCGATCATGCCTCGCCGTCCGAAAAGCCCGCCTCTGCCCCTTTTGCGCAATGAGGAGGTCATCGCCGAGCAGCCCAAGCAGGCCCCCTTGATTCAAAGCTATACCGAGGAGGCCGTGACTTTTATTCGGGAGAACAAAGAGAATCCTTTCTTCCTTTATTTTGCTCACATGCATGTCCACCTGCCGCACTATGTGATGGACCCGTTTCTCCAGGCTTCCCGCAATGGCATTTACGGTGCCGCGGTAGCCGCGGTGGACTGGAGCACGGGGGTCATAGTTGCCGAATTGAAACGCCTCGGCCTCGAGGACAACACTATCGTTATTTTCACTTCCGACAACGGCAGCCGGGTAGACCAGCACGGAGGCAGCAACGGTACCTTGCGTGGCACCAAAGGCCAAACGTGGGAAGGCGGCATGCGCGTTCCCTGTATCGTTAAATGGCCCGGGCAAGTCGAGGCGGGATCGGTTTCCAAAGAGCTCGTCACTGCGATGGACTTCTACCCCACTATCGCCGCTATCCTAGGACAACCGCTCGGCGACGATCCGATCCGCGACGGTCATGATGTCAGCCCGATTTGGAGAGGGGAACCCGGAGCCCAAAACCCCTACGATGCCTTTTTCTACTATCTCGTCGATCAGCTTCAAGCAGTTCGTGTAGGGGATTGGAAATTGCGATTCGCCACCGCTGAAGGACGAGATGTCGATACGTCCAAGCCCGAACTATTCAATTTGTCAAAAGACCTTTCGGAGCAGAACAATGTCGCCGCCCAACATCCCGACATCGTGAAGGACCTCAAAAAACGCATGGAGGACATGGGTGACCGGATCGGAGACGGGTTGCGCAACAAGCTTGGAAGCGAAAGGCGGCCTCATGCAATTGAGGGAAACCCCCATCCCTTGACTGAGTTTGACTCGGACTACCCCTACATTGAACCCAGCTACCTGCTAGATCAGGCAGGGTGAAACAATAATCCCGGGGTGACTTAGGCAGCGGGCGATCTCCGTAGCGCCGACAGAAACATAAACGTACGAGTGCTCGGAGATCACCCGCTACCTGGATGTCCATAGCCTATCCAATCGACTTTTCACCATTTGGGAACGGGACCAGTTTTCCCCTTGCAGGCTACGCCCGCCACGCGCTCTCGCCCTACCTAGTCGACCTCACTCCGCACTCAAGTCCGCGCTAACCAGTCGCTTGTCATTGCGGGCAATCACGTGTTTATAGGCAAAGGCCGGGTGGGCCCACGTGACACCGCCAATGCGAGCAGGCATACCTAGCGGCGTGCGTGGCACAAGCTTGCCACGACTGATTTGCTTATATCCTGCCGGAGAGAGATCGGCAATAATGAGCTCGCCGTGTTCGTTGAAAATCCAAACCCGTTTGCCGGTGTCGCCTTGGGCGACGATGTGGAGCGTAGCGAATCGGTCTGGCTCTACGGCCTCCGTCGATTCCCAAATGAGCTTGCCCGTCAGCAGCTCGAGACAACGCAACTCGCCTTTCTGATGAGTGCCGTAGATGTAACCATCCTTTATATACGGTGTAGGGATGAGGCTGTGCAGATTGTCGGAGGAGCGAGTATCGTTTTTGCGCCAGACTTCGGAAATCCCGGGCCGCTCTTCATCAAGGAGAAGCAATGCGGATCCAACGTGGGCGTTCGTAGTGAACAAGTACTGCTTGCCTTTGTATGTAGTATGAATGGGTGTCGAGATGCCGATAGGCCACTTGCTACCAGGCATTGCGTAGGACCAGTAGGCCTTGCCCGTTTCAGGATTGAGACCGAACAGTTCGTCCGCTGTGTAGACCACGAGCACCCGCCGATGGGCCTGATCAATCATAAGGGTAGCGACATAACTGGCGTCGTCGTCGATGGCCCGCCAGCGTTCCTCGCCGGTACGCTTATCGAGAGCAATGACGCAGGCATCTGGCTGCCCGCCAATTTGCAGGAAAAGCAAATCGCCCTCGATCAGCGGTGACGCCGCGATACCCCAACGCGGCATCTCAATCTGATACTCGGTCGCCAGGTCGCGCTTCCAAATGACTTCGCCCGTTTGGGCGTCCAAGCAGTGCAAGTGCCCGACACCGCCGAGACTGTAGGCCCGCGAGGGACCGGTCGTGGATGCGTCTATCAGCACGGCAGCTCGCGGACCCGACTTGTAGGCGATCGTATACACCGCTGGATATTGATGCGACCAAATCGTTTCGCCGGTCTCAAAATCAAAGCAATGCACCCGCTCGATCTCGTCGGGGTCATCCAGCCGATCGCTTAAATAAACGCGGCCGTCCGCAACCGTGGGCTGGGAATAGCCCGCCGCCACCTCGGCTGACCAATTGAGCTGGATCCAGCCTTCCGCATCCATTTCCAGTTCTGTGCGAAGGCCAGTCTCGCGCCAGACCCCATCCCGCTCTGGCCCACGCCACTGAGGCCAGTCATGTTCCGCGAAAAGGCCTAATGGGGCTGCGAGACAGAGAAAAAAGGCTAATCTAGTTATATAAATCATAGGTTCCCAATTCAGAAAGAGTTTTCTTTAAAGCTACTCTCCCGATAATCCAATTAAGAGCGAATATGCAAACCAAACAGGTCGAAAATCAAAAAGGACGATTGTTTTGTCTTCGCCTCAGTATGACTTCACCGCACACTTTTCACTCGTTCGCCCCCTGGGCACACCTCTCCGCTCCCACAGTAATGTCGCCGCCAATCCCCCCAGGCAACCGGGAATAATCCAAAAGCTAGATACGAGTCCATAATGGTCGCCCACGATTCCCATCACCCAGGAAACCATGGCGAATCCCCCGATACCTCCGCAGGACAAGAGAATGAATACTCCTGTCGGATCGAAGCGCATCCGATCCACAGCATAAGCCTGCAAGGTCGGCCAAAAGCAGGCCACCGAAACGCCTGCTAGAAAGAGTCCGACGTAAACGGCAAACAAACTCTCCAGTAGCGGAATGGCTACGCTCGCCGCAACTCCAAAGGTCGCCGAGTAAAACAGCAAATACCAAAGCCTCCACTGCGGCACCCAGGCCCCAAAAGCAAAACGAGCCGCAATCATTCCGCCCGCAAACAGAGCCACTCCCAAACCGGCGGCACGGGCTCCCGCGCCATGACTCAGCTGAATAAAACTGGCCGTCCAAAAGGTAAACGCCCCTTCCGCCGCGCCACCTAGAAACATCATCACGGTAAATACCCAGAATTTTCCCGACTGCAAGATTGACCACTTCTCCCGCATCACTGAAGACAGGCTTTCGCCCTGATGCTGTCGACCCTGCCGCCTCAAGCTCAAAAACAAGATTCCCGCAATTAAGCTCACCGCACCCAGACCGCCCACGATGTAACGCCAGGAAACCTCGCGGTCCAGAAGCTCGCCCGTTCCCAGCATAGTCAGCAGAACTCCGATCGACCAAAACGCGTTCGTGATATTCAAATACTTTCCCGAATCCTCTGGATGGAGCTCTTGCACCAATGGATTGATCAAGGCCGCAACCACGCCGCCTCCTAAACCTACTAGGGCCAATGCGAGGAGCAGGGCCCCGTACCCCGGAGCGAAACTGTAGCAGACCATCGCGATCCCTAAAACAAGACAGCTGATCCCCAGAGCTCGAGCTTTTCCCAAACGCGCTCCTACATATCCACTGATCAGTAACACGATAATTACCAGAATGCTCCGTGTCGCCTCCAGTCCTCCCGCCTGCGAAAGCGACAAATTCAGCTCCCTTGAAATTGCCACTAAACATATTGGCGTCGCTGTCACTGAGGACGAGTAAGCCAGAAACCCCACCATGGAGGCGTAGTCCAAAGGCTTAAACGTTACCCGATTGCTCATCCCAACAAGCAAACAGCATCCCACCCTGATACAACCCCCATCTCCCCTGCTTGCCCAATTCAAAAGCGGTCACTGAAACCCAAACCCCAACCACCCCTACCGCTAAGGGTCCAAAACCAACCGAATTAGCCAAACACGACTAAACACCCCATCATTTCCAAATTTCGCCATTTCTATAAGGCCAAAAAAATTTAGAACCTTCTAAAGTTTTTTGGCCCTTCTAGCATGGCTGGGTGGTAGTTTCGTTGAACAGGTTGGTATAGATTTCATGTAACGGACTGCCAACAATCTTGGGTCCTAATCTCTCGCCTGAGGCATGGGCTCATTCGAGCCGCTCACGATTCTAGAGACAAGGGCTAGCGATAGGCCAAAATTGACTAGATACCAATCTGTGCAACCTATCGGTTGTATTTAAAATGTGGGCCTCGCAATTCGCTCCAGACTTCGTCGCAGGCGACCAGCGTGTCCTCGCTGAGTCGGCCGTCCGCGGCGGCGATGTTGGCCATCACTTGCTCGATTTTGCTGACTCCCATTATGATGGAGTCTACCACGTCTTTAGACATCAGCCAGCGATAGGCGAGTTCGACCAGGGTCACTCCTGCTTCTTTTGCGATCTTCTGCAGGGATTCGACCGCATCGAACATGGATTCGTGCCAATAGCGTTCGATGTACATCTGGCTGTCGGACATTCGCGAGCCTTCGACTGCGGCCTTCCGGGTGTGTTTTCCCGTCAGCATTCCCGCTGCGATGGGATTGTATACGACCATACCGAGATTCATCTTTTCGGAAAACTCTACGCATTCCTCATCGATACTTCGCGTAATGAGATTGTAGGGCAGCTGTAGGGCGACCGGTTTCGCCCAACGATTAGCATCGCTTTTCCACAAGGCTTCGCAGACTTGCCAAGACGCGAAGTTTGACATACCCACGTAGTTGATTTTCCCTTGCATCACCAAATGGTCCATAGCGGCCATGGTTTCTTCAATCGGAGTAGATCGGTCGGGACGATGAAGGTAGTACAGATCAATGCAATCCGTTTGCAACCGCCTGAGGGAATCCTCAACCCCATGAATGATGTGCCAGCGATTGAGACCAGCATCTTTGATCGGATCTGGCCCTACCGGATTGGCGACCTTCGTGGCCAAAAAGACGCGATCGCGTTTCCCTTTCAGGGCCTTTCCCGTAATAATTTCTGACTGCCCTTCTGTGTAGGCATCTGCCGTATCGATAAAGTTGACACCCAAGTCGATCGATTCATCAACGACCCGCTTACTCGCTGCCTCATCTAATTGATCACCAAAGGTCATCGTTCCCAAACAAATTCGCGACACGCTGGCCCCTGTTCCTCTTAAGTTCTTAATTTCCATAATCGTTCACTCGTCGCCTTTTCTCATCTAAAACCAACCCCAAGCTAAGGAACAATGCCTCTAGGTCCAATTAAAAGCCCTCATGGTGGATCAATCGGTCAACGTTTGACTCTTTAAAGAGTCCCGAACAATTGACTTCCTAGGCCAAGATAATGTTTTGTGAAACACTACCCCGCGCGAACTTGTACCATGAAAACCGTCCCCGATTTGGAATCTCAGTTTACTCGTTTGAAGTTGCGTCCGCTTACCGGCAGCCTCGGTGCAGACATTGTTGGCATCAATCTCAATGCGGTTGATGAAGAGCTCATTGCCCAAGTTCAGCTAGCCCTCGACCACTATCATGTCATCGCGGTTCGTAATCAAAACCTGGATCCCGCCTCTTTACATGAAGTGGCGCGCCGCTTCGGGCCCTTTACCGGAAATCCTGTTCACATTCCGCTCGATGGCTTTGATGACATCGTTCGCTTCACCAGAAGCGCCGCAGATAGGGGTCCTGTGGTGGGTGAGGATCTGCACATGGACATGCCTTGGATGGAAATTCCTCCGGCAACCACCATGCTATATGGCGAGGAGATACCGCCCGTAGGAGGAGACACACTCTTTACGAGTCTTTCTGCCGCCTACGAAGGATTGTCCGAAACCATGCGGTCAATTATCAACGATTTGATGGGGATTCACTCCGGCAAGGGCGTATTTGCTCTCAACGCCTCTCACCGCGCCTTATCCGTGAAGTCGAACGCACAAGCGATTGACGATATCGAAACGGAGCATCCGCTCGTATGCGTCCACCCGACCACAGGACGACGCCACCTTCTCCTCAGTGCTGCGCTTTGCCGTTTCACCGGTATGACCGAAGCCGAGAGCATGCCGATAATAAACTTATTAATGTCACATGCCCAACGAGTCGAATACACCTGCCGGCTTCGATGGGAACCTGGCACGCTCGCGATGTGGTCTAATCAGTGCCTCATGCATGCCGCCATCAACGACTACCCTGGCCAGCGCCGCGTGGTGTTGAGAACCACCATCGCCGGTCCCCCTCCTAAAGCAGCTAGCGCTGCAGAGTGCAGTCCATGACCGCCCTCGACTATAAGCGCCTTAGAAAATCTGTCCTAATCGAGCTTGGCGTCAGAACAAAACCATAGCTTGTTGCCCTCGCTGTCGAGGAAGGCACCAATTGGGTTTTTGCCATACACCGTCACGGGATCAGAGATAGAAACTCCTCGCTCTCGCAAGATGCTCTCCGCCACGTAGGAATCCCGCACCCTTATCGTCACTCGGGCATTCAGTTCATCCGTGGGCTTTCCATACCACTCTTCTTCAGGCTTCAATAGAAGGAGCACCTCACCAATCTTGAAAGCCATGTCAATATTGTCATCCGCTTCCAAACCAAGCGTTTCCGCATAAAAATGTCTCGCCCGCGCCGCATCCGCTACCGCCAAAGACACGGCCCGAACCTGTAGAATTTCCAATTCATTCATATCAGCTTCCCCTTTCCTGTTTTGCTTTTTCAATATAATCGATAACGTCTTTCATAATCGTCTCCACGGTTTCAAATGTCGCACCCGTCTTTACCGTTCCCCAGTAAAAGCCATGCGTGACCCCTGGATAGTGGATACTCGAAATATCTTTTCTTAGCTTCTTCATTTCCGGAATGAAGATCTCAAAGTTGGTCTTATAGAGTCCGACATGCTTGCCTTGTAGAACCAGCACGGGGCAATCGATTTTCTTCATCCAGCCATGCATTTCCTTTTTTATTTCCGGCGTATAGCTCTTAGCCGGGTTCTCCATGATCCCTCGGTAATCAGCAGGACTCGCTACCTGACCTTTTTTGGGGTCAAGAGGAACGACCGTTGCGGGTTCGCCCGCAACGACGCAGGCGAGGTCCACCTTTGACGCGGTGGCGATCGCCAGAATCGCTCCCCCACTACCGCCATAGAGAACAACCCTATCCGGATCCACTCTGGGAAGCGTCTTCGCTTTTTCTACGATCATCGCCGCATCATCAATGGCATCGTAAAAGCCTGAGGGACTTCCGTCTTTCGTTTTCCAATACGGCCTTCGGGTGGATGCGATTGTTAAATATCCTTTCTCCAAAAATCGGGTTTGTATGGGTTGATTCAACAAATTGCTTTTCAAGGCCTGCAGATTCGATTTTCCTCCTCCGCCATGGAAAAACAGAATGGTCGGGTGTGGTCCTTTGCCCACCGGGCTTCGATAGACAAAACTCAAATCAACTCCATCCTGCGATTTCAGTTTCACTTCCCTTATCGGTGAAATCGATTCGGAAATGGCAACCCCCGCAATATGTGACTGGGACTTCTGGTTGTCGCCATCGGAGGGATCGGATTGGTCTCGAGTATTTCGCTGCTGCGGTTCACGGGACTTTTGTCGGTGGGTTTTCGCTTCATCGCGAGTCAACGTGCCATCCCCGTTTAGATCCGCCTCCGGGTACTGCTTGAGGTAACGATCGATTTGCCCGTCGGGTTGACTGAAAACGAGCCAGTGGGGCGCCAGAAAAAAGGCGAACATCAGGGGTAGCCGAATAATCATGCGATAGAAATAGTCGGCTTAATCGACCATGGCAAGCATAGGCTTCGCAGCTAGTTTGCCACGATTGGGTACTCTTGGGAGAATCGCAAGGCACTCACCCCAATCCTGAGGTTTTTTTGGTGTTAAAAGTAAGAGGCTTGCGAGTTCGGGAGAACCCAATATCTCCGGATATATGCAAAAGATGAAAACTTCATTCTACTCGTTCTATGCCGCTGGCCTTCTTGCCATCGGACTCCCTTTTCTTTCTCAATCCTGCTTCGCTGCTCACCACGCTGGCTCCAATCCAGAGGCTAACTTAGAAAAACTAGGCATCGACCTTCCAACGCCCAGCAAATCGATCGCCAACTACGTGGGCGCTAGACGCATTGGCAACACCATCTTTCTTTCGGGACACCTGCCACTCCGAAAAGATAAATCCGTTGTCATCGGCAAGCTGGGAAAAGACCTTACCGTCGAAGAAGGATATCAAGCAGCACGCCTCTCAGCGATCGCCTTGCTCGCCACGCTAAAGGCTGAAGTCGGAGACCTCTCTAAGGTGAAAGGAATCGCCAAAGTCTTCGGCATGGTCAACGCCACCGACACTTTCACCGATCACTCAAAAGTCATCAACGGATGCTCCGATCTCATGGTTGAAGTATTCGGCGACAAAGGTAGACACGCTCGGGCCGCCAGCGGTTTCAGCTCCCTGCCCCTGGGCGCTGCGGTGGAGATTGAGATGATTGTAGAAGTGGAAGAATAGTCGGTCGCGTTTTCATCCAACCGGCTCAGCCCATGGATCTAAGCGCCTCTACAAACGTATCCATTTCCTCAATGCTGGTAAAAACGTTAGGGGAAACGCGGCAACCCCGGACCCCGCCCCCATTGATAGCGACCGTAAAGATCCCATAGGTGTCCAGCAAGGTTTTCGCCATTTCCGCAGGTTCCATTCCCTTGATTCCCACGGTTGCAATAGCACAGGAGCGATGCCGCTCTTTTGGAGTGTATAGCGCCAAATGTTCCATCTTTCGGGCTTGATCCGTCCAGTAGTTTTGAATGTAGCGCAACCGCGCTTCCTTCCGATCTCCCCCAATTCGATTGTGATAGTCGATCGCATTTGCGATAGCCAAGTCCGTGTGAACGGGATGCGTGCCCGTGTGATTCAATTTCTGAATGTCGTCCGCCTCTCGAGCAGCATCCGCAAATAGAGGCCAAACTTTGTGAACATTCTTTTTCTTAGCATACAGGAGGCCCGCCCCGAGCGGAACGCTGAGCCACTTATGGAGACTGCTTCCATAATAGTCACAGTCCAAGTCGGCGATCGAGAAGTTGAAGTGTCCGAAGGCATGCGCGCCGTCGACGAGAACATCGACTCCTTTGGAATGAGCCATGTCGCAAATTTTGCGGACGGGAAGGATGTGACCCGTGATGTTCACGATGTGTGACACCATCAGTAATCGAGTCTTCGAAGTAATCGCCGATGCATAGATCTCAACAATTTCGTCATCGGATTTTGGATGCATGGGAACATCTATGATCTTCCGAACGACTCCGTACCGATTTTCAACGAGCTCGAACATATTTCGCATCGCTCCATAATCCTGATTGGCCAAGACTGCCTCGTCGCCTGAATTCCAATCGAGACCACCAATAACCGTATCCAGTGATTCCGTAGTGTTTCTTGTAATGATCAGTTCATCGCCAGCACAGCCGATCATTTCCGCCAGCTTTTCGGTAATACGCTGCTTATTGTCCAACCGATAATTTCGCATGTAAAAGGATCCCTGATAGTTGACCTCTCTAACATGCTGAATAAAGTGTTCCAGCGTTTCTTCGGGCTGAATGCAGTAGAAACCGTTTTCCAAATTGATGTAGTCTGGCTTTAGTTTGTAGGTGCCTCGGATCTTTGCCCAAAATTCATGATCCTTTGCCAATTCGAGCGGACTCAAATGCTCCGCTGCCTGCAGGATTCCCTCCAGCCGGGAAAAAACGGGGGTCACTAAACCCACCATTGCGATTTGTTTTATGAATTCTCGCTTATTCATTTATGGTGAAAAAAAGACTTATTCGCATCGTTCGAAAATTGCGAGCGATTCTCGACCAAGCCTCTAAAAAAGAATCCCTCAAAACTCGGTGGGCCCTTCCAGAGCTCAATCAAACAATCCCCGCATTACTCGTTTTTCGCATCCCTCTATCAATTGACTTTCAGAAACTTTTTTGGCGTAAATAGAATCTGGCACGAAAACGCCCCATTCGATAAACTTCCAACCCAACAAGGACTCATATCATGCAATATCCATTTTCGAATTTTCGCCCTCTGATTCCAGCTAAATGCGCCTCAATCACGATTCTCATAATGGCTGTGTTAAGCGCTTTACTTCAAACCCACGCCCAGGATTTTTCCGCTGGCAAACCCTTAGGAGCGACAAACGAAGCCGGGGACTGGGTGGAAATGTCGGGCAACGTCAAAGTCTTTGGAAGTTTTCACTTTTGTGAAAGCGCGACCTTTGACCCCGCCCGAAACCTTATCCTCGCCATGAACTCCGGCGACCGTGTCGACGCCTCAAAAAACGACGGCTTCGTATCACTCATCAACCCTGACGGCAGCGTTCACACTGCCAAGTGGATTGGAGAGACCCGCGACGGGCTGGAGCTGTACAATCCCCTCGGGAGCGTGATCAAGGATGGTGTTCTCTACACAGTCGACACGGACACCGTACGCCTGTTCGACCTGAAATCAGGCAAGCCGCTTCGTTCGATCCACGTCCCTGGCTCATCGCTCCTAAACGGCATCGCCGTAACTGATGACGGGACTATCTACTCCTCAAACACACGGCCTGACTGGAAGGTCTATAAGATCACCGCAGGCGGAAAATCATCCGTGTTCGCTGCAGACGGTAAGCTGAATACTCCCAATGGTGTCGCGATTGACCCGGATGGAAACATCGTAGTAGTCAACATAGGCAACCGCGATGTCATCACCTATAACCCAAAAGGTAAAGTGGTCCGAGTGGAACAGGCCGCTGAAAAAGGCAGTGACGGTATTGTAATTTTAGATGACGGCACCAAGTATGTTTGCAGCGTTAGACACGGCAGCGTCTCCCGTATTCGACCCGGAAAGAAAGCTGAGCTTATCGCCTCCGGCATACCAAGCGCCGCTTCCATGTGCTACGACTCTGTACAACACCAGCTCGTCATCCCCATGAATCCCAACAACGGATTGGCGTTCCTTAAGCTTTAGAAGCTTATTTCAAAGTCGAAAATATAGTAATGGCGAAGCTGGCTCGTACGAGACCCTCAGGGGAGTTTGCGAGTTGAATAGCGGTGAGCCTAAAACACTTCCGTGCGATTGAGGTTTAGCTGGATACAGCGCTTTATCGGTGCAGCATTAATTCTCTACACTCCAAATAGTCTCAGTGGGGAGGAATCCGTTTTTCTCGGCAATGGGATCAAAGTGGGAGAGGTGAGCCATCACAGTGCCATTGTTTGGGTACGGGTGACTCAATCGCCTGAACCCGCATATCCGGGAATTGGATTCACTCTCAAGGGCCGAAGCGAGGTCAACCAGTTTCAAAAAATGGACGCGCGGGAGCTCGGACCGGAGGGACGTTTCGGATATCAACTTCCTGAAGGCTTCCCTCTTGGTGATGCGATAGGAGCCCTCCCGGGAGCTTCGGGGGACGTGCGGCTGACCTATTTTAAAACAGGAGAGGAAGCGATGAAGATAACGACCGACTGGCAACGGGTCGATCCAAATCGGGATCACACTCACCGCTTTTCACTCGATAAACTCAATCCAGAAACCAAATACACCGTCACCATCGAGGCTCGAAAAAGCGGTTCAGTTCATCCAACGGCTATCCTCCATGGCGGATTCACCACCGCCGCCAGAAAGGACAAAATCCAAAAAGTGACCTTTACCGTCGCCACCTGCACCAAATTCAATACACGTGACGCGGGCAAAAGGGGCTACCAGATTTTCGATTCCATGCTGACGGTGAATCCCACATTTTTCGTCCATGCGGGTGACAATGTCTACTACGACCATTTTCAGCCTTTCGCCACGCATATAGATTTAGCTCGGTACTTTTGGAATCGAACCTACAGTCTTTCCTATACACGAACTTTTCTGCAAAGCGTTCCCGCCTATTTCATGAAGGATGATCATGACTCTTGGGACAACGACAGCTGGCCTACGATGACCTCGCGAATGGGAGCGTTCACCTATGAGGATGGGCGGAAAGTCTATGACGAGCAGGTTCCAATGAGCGACCCGCGACACTACCGGACTTTCCGTTGGGGAAAGGACCTTCAGATTTGGCTCGTTGAAGTCCGGGATTTTCGTGACCCGAACTTTCATCCCGATGGACCGGATAAGTCCATTTGGGGGAAGGAGCAACTGGATTGGTTTAGACAAACGGTCCACGCTTCGGACGCTACCTTCAAGTTTCTAATAAGTCCGACGCCGCTCATCGGACCTGACCATTTGTGGAAAGCGGAGAAAAGCGACAATCACGTAGACCCAGGATGGACCTACGAGGGAGACCTGCTTCGTAGCTTTATCGGCCAACACGATAATATGTATGTGATTTGCGGCGACAGGCATTGGCAATATATTTCAAGGCATCCCGAGACGGGAATCCTCGAATACGGTTGCGGCGCGGCCACGGACGAGCATGCGACTCCTTTGCAAAATCCCAATCGCTCTATGCATCTTTACTACGGTGAAAACAAAGGAGGCTTTCTCTCTGTTACCATCGATCGGATCAACGACGTTCCCACCGCCTTCATGCGGCATCACGGAGTACGGGGTGATCTGCTCAATGAGGATGTGCGGACAAGTGGAAAATAGAGCCTGCTAAAATTGGGCGCGTCATAGGAATCTCCTCCGCGTAAAGCGAGCACGGATACATCCTTTTTAGGCACTGCCCCCGCTAAGTACGAAAAGACGATACCAAAAAACAGGACAAAGAAACGCTTTGGTATATTTGGGAACGACTATTGCTGAACTTCAGCTTCCATCTCAATACGGATCGTTTCGTTAGGCGCAACATAGGCATTCAGCACCTCAAATTCCATCGAAATGGTGCCTACTAACTCACCCGTTCGCACCATAATCCTCTCTGAGCTGTGCTGGGGTACGATAAACGTCGATGCATGCCTGTGCAGACCAAACGGGCTCAGGCTCCGCAAATGGAAATCTGCATCGGAACGATTGTGAATCGTCACGCTCAAAATTTGGGCATCTTGGTAAGCCGCGTCGCTGAACGAAAGCGAGGCTTCCAGAAGCGGCCGGAGGTGGGGCTCTCGGCCCATGAGCCAATTCTTGTACCACACCACCGTACGCCGATCAAATAGCGCTTCCTTCATGGAGCTCGCAGATCGCTCATGGGCGAACACCAATGTCACGGGACGGTGTCCTCCCTTGTGTGGCTCGTAGTCCCAGTCGATGAGGTCGTGGACATCGGAGACTCCGATCAGCGCAAGGTTGTTGTCGAGCGCGATTTGGAATGCGTCTTCGGAGTAGTTCTTTCCATTTGCGATCTCGATGCCGTGCAACCGCCCTTTTTCAACATTTTCCCGATGGAAGTCGGAAAGTACAGGGATGCCGTTGGGGAAGTCCGAAGCCCACCAAGAGTGGTTCCAGAATACGAATGCGCCCTGCTCATTGGCAGCATTGATCGCATTTTGGGCGGGCCATTCTCTGGCAGTATCACGAAAATCGTTCGGACTGTACGGCGCTTCCGATTCTGGCACGTGGTAGAGCTTGTTCGCGTCTTGGATGAAGATCGCATTCATATGGCTCGCTGGCGCCTTGCGCGTTATCTCCGCTCCTGGGATAACAATTAAATCCGAATACCGGGCCGCGTTAGCGGCCTCTTCGAAGGAGCGATTCCGATCCTCGTGCGGCAGATCCTCGAGGTGAGGCTGATACTCCAAATGCTCGGTAACCGCCATGGCGTCCAGTCCGTCACGATTCGCTTCGCCCACCCGAATCTTCGGCCACACATGTCCGTCTGAAAACACCGAGTGCGTATGGGGGTCGAATACGAGTGTCAAGTAACCCTCTACATCGGGGAAAACAATCTTCCGGTCTTCGTCCGCTGGTGGCTGGGGAGCCAATCCATGGCCGAGAGCGGCAAGAGGCAGAAAGAACGAGAGAAAAGATATAGGAATTCGCCAAGTCATTGTATTTTTAGATTCGTACGGGGTTAACCAATACCGTCGAATCTCTCATGTTTTAGATTGAAACACAAGCTTCGTAGTACGCTTATTTCACAATATCAGGGCATAGCCGCTCTCCAAGGTTTTCAAGGTAGCGGGTAATTCAACTCCCAATTCTTTTCAGCGACCAAACAGACAATACCGTATTCAAAAACCGATTGAATACAGCGTCTCGCTGCGGGCTTCGCCATTGTAACTGGCGGAACGAATTAAAATCCGGTCACGGCAGACAACGGGAGACGCGAATATTTCTTCCCCCAGTTGGTTTTCCGCAACCAATTCGAGCTTCTCCGGATTCGGTTTGATCACGAACACCTTGCCCTCCTCGTTAGCGTGAAAGATGTATCCGTTTGCCAATACCGGAGAGGCGCACTCAGGACCTTTGGGCAATCGTTCACGCCAAAGGATCTCCCCTGAATTGGGATCCCAGCAATGAACCAGTCCCCCTTCCGCAACTCCATACAAATATTCGCCAACCACGAGCATCGACTGCTCGTAACACTTTACTTGCGAACTCCAAATGGCTTTCCGGCTGGCTACATCAATGGCCCAGGTTTCTCTTCCCGGATAACCTCCCGACGCAAAGACTACCCCGTCTTTCCAAACCACCGAATTCGCTACCAAGGGGTCCCCGCCTTCCACGGACCAAAGCTCGCGTCCCGTTTGCGGATCATAACTCGCAACCCGGTCGGCTCCATTGAGGACAATTTGATCTTCACCTCCAAAGTTGGCGAGAACAGGTGATCCATGAGACGATCGTATTGCCGTACGCATGGTTCGCCACACTTCTTTGCCTGAGTTCGCTTCGAACGCGGCAATGTATCCCTCGCCTTGGCTTTCAGCCGCAACAATGACATTGCCTGCGGCCAAAAGAGGAGTTGTTCCATAACCAAATGACTCCTCGGGATAGAATCGTCCCACGTCGAGCTGCCACAATTCATTCCCATTCAAATCCAGTGAGAAGAGCCGAAGCCGATCTCCCGCCACAAAGAACACGGCGAATATTTTCTCTCCATCGCTCGCCACGCTAGGCGAGGCATGGGTATTCTTTCGATGAATCTTTTCCGGCAAAAGCCCCTCCAAAAGAACTTTTTCCCAGATCAAGTCTCCCGTCGAAAAGGAATAGCAGAGAACGGATTGTGATCCCTCCTCTTCGCGGGCCGTGGTCAGGAAAATGCGATCGCCAACGACAATGGGAGTGGAGTGCCCCCTTCCCGGTATCGGAGCCTTCCACTTAAGATGCTGCATTTCAGACCACTTAGTCGGAATGTTCTGACCCATCGCGGCAACGCCATCTCCACTCGGACCCCGCCAGGATAACCAATTACCGTCACTCGCAGAAACGGAAAAAGTGAAGGAACAAAGGACCAGCGCACTCGCGCCGCGGATTAATCGAAATAGGCAATCTTTCATCGGAGCTGTGACTACTCTAAGATTTAAAGTGATTCCCAGTCTTGTCACGAAAAACCCACTGGTTGGAGCCGAACTCCACGAAACCAGCCATATCGATTCCTTCTAAAACGCAAAAGAGGAAGCCGAATCCCATACCTCGCTCAGTGACTCAGCATCCACTCAATCAATTCCACGGAACTGAAAACCGCGGCGTTGCCTTGAGCGTGCTTGGCGCCCGGAAAGACTGTGTGCCGGACTTTCGTACTGCCCGCCGCCCGTAAATTGTCCACCATCTTCTGGACTGCGATGACATTGTTGCCATCGTCTCCGCCCACCATGCCCCATACGGGAAGGTCCACCAGCTTCTCGACTCCCTCTGGGTTCCCACCCGAGCTAAACCCACAAGGGGCAGCAGCCGCAAATCGGCTTCTAGACTGGTGAATCCAATTCCACGTACCTGTTCCACCCATGCTATGTCCCATGACGTACACCCTGCTTGGGTCGATCTCACTGTAGGCCTCAAGTACATAGTCCAGCATTTTGTCTAGCGTATTCGGATCCCAACTATCTGCTGAATTCGGTTCGAGCAAAATCAGGTCCTTCCCCGCCAAATCAGCCAGTGCAAGCCCCTTCACTCTTGCCGACCGAAGCAACTGCTCTTGTAGAGTCATTTGCTTGCCGCCCGCGCCGTGCAAGGCTATCAGCAATGGCAATTTGCCAGATGGGCGAATTTTTGGATAGGCCATAAAAGCGAGACGCTTGAGATCCCCAAAATTCCCGCGCTCTTCTTCCGGCCAGCTAATGACCTCTACTTCAACCTTCTGAAATCGATCGTTAATTTCCTGGAGCGCCTCACTCACTCCCACATCGTCATTCTCTCCTTTAGCCGACCATGCATTGAAATTCCGGATACTTCCACCCGCTATCCCGGGGTTGAGACCAATTTTGGACTTCACCACATCGAGCACCTTGTTTCGACCAAATAAAGTGACGCCATTTACCGACGTCCAGGCTTTGTCGCCAACAACATCAAGCCGCATCTTGTACCAAGTGTCTGGCTTTAGTTCAATGTCTGTGGGCCCAAACTCGATGTCCTGGATCGTCTTTTTGGAATCGTCGGCGCTCTTGCTGATATGCTGCAGTGTCAACCCGACCGGACGGAACCCCGAGCTCACGTTGGCCGTAGACTGGATCGTGTGACCCCTATAGTCTTGATGATCGAGGAAAATGCGAAAGTGGCGGTTGGCCTTTGGCTCAGAGGGAATTTTGAATTCACACTCAATGACCATATCCCCGATCGGCGCGATATAGGTTAGGACAGGACCGTGACCATCTTCGGGAACGTTCTCCGCCACAAGCGAACCATCCTCCTGAAGCCTCCACTCACCGAAACTGATTCTCCGCTGCCACCCATTTCCGATCTCAACGAGCTCCTTTTTC
Organism: uncultured Opitutaceae bacterium; assembly: GCA_937942145.1. Lineage (GTDB taxonomy): Bacteria > Verrucomicrobiota > Verrucomicrobiia > Opitutales > Opitutaceae > Pelagisphaera. The sequence goes on along the minus strand of CALDFV010000028.1, from coordinate 12,275 downwards.
TCAAGCGAGCCTTCAAAAGGATTCGATAGAATCAATTCGCCCTTCTCCGCCAAAGGTCCAGCATCGGCAATTGTAGTAAATCGTAGCGCCGCAACCGCCCACACAAACAGAAATCTTGGGGATAGTCTCATAATTATTTCTCTTCCCTCGTCTCCCCTATTGCAAGAGTCCATTTCCGACCTTGCCTCCTAATCTCTACAAATGCAATTTCACACTATGAAACCCCTATGCTCTCTCATCATCCTGTGCGGCCTTTCCAATATCCTCCTCGCCGAAGAGGGATTTCGGTCGCTCTTCAATGGCCGCGATCTCACAGGATGGGAAGGATCTCCCGATCACTGGACTGTTGAAAACGGGGTCGTTATCGGAACCTGCACCGGCCCCAATGACTTGGACCATAATACGTTTCTTATCTGGCGAGATGGCACAGTCCAAGACTTCGAGCTTCAGGCAACAGTTCGCATGGTGGGCGACAACAACTCAGGCATTCAATACCGTAGTCGAGAACGGACCGATATCGGTCCGTGGGTGATTTCCGGATACCAGTGCGACATCCATCCCGCGATCGAGCATACTGGCATGACTTACGAGGAGAAAGGACGGGGCATCTTCGGGCTCAATGGAAAAAACGTCATACTAGATGATCACGCCAATCGATGGCTAGACTCCGAACACCCACCTGTTAAGGTAGACGTAACCGATTGGAACGAATACACAATCATCGCTCGAGGAAATCATCTAATACACAAAGTCAATGGGCAAACGACTTCAGAGCTCATCGATCATGATAAAAAAGGGCGAGCGCTGGAAGGACTTCTGGCGATTCAACTCCACCGCGGAAATCCGAACCGTGTTGAAATCAAGAACATCCAAATCAGAAATTTGAACGACGGTAAAATCCTCCCGTTCAACCCATCCGAACTTGCCAAAACCGCTCGCAAGATTGAGAAACCGCGCACCGTAAACCCTCAAGGCACCGGTCCCATACAGCGAACTTCCAAGTAAGGACCAACACAAGGTAGCGGGCGATCTCCGAGCGCCCATTTAAAGTTGAACAGACATCCTGCCTGTTTCTTGCTGACTGAAACAGGCTGGAAGCCTGCACTTCCTTTGCTTGTGGGCACCCGGCTTATACCCCCGCTACGTTGTGCGAATTGGAGGGTAACTCGCCATGGGTAGGGCGAATGTGGCTACTTGTGCGGCGGACTGGGCACAGTCCTGCCCTACCTGCAGTGCCCGTTTCACAAAATCGACAAAGGTAGGGCTGCTTATCCCTAAGCAGCCGTAAAGGGGGTGCCTATATCGTTTGTCGAGGTGATCGGAGATGGCCGAAGCCAAACCACGCCGCCTTGCGACGTGGCTACGACGAGCCTTCGCTTTGGAGTCTGCCGCGTTCCGAATAATGGCGTTCAGGTGAAGCGTAAGGACGCAGCTGTCCCACTTGATTACGGGGAGTGGATTGGTCAGGGCGGGGGAGAATCTCACTCCTTTGCTTCAGCTATGTCAGTACAGGCCGGTTGCCTATTCGGAAAGTAGCGCGGGCATCCTGCCTGTTGTGAGACAAGTTATCACTTCAGATTACCGGCAATCTCACTTACCCGCCGTTCCACCGGGCTTGAACGTACGGCTGAGGGCAGCCATTTCTGTTTCCTGGCCTAAGTCACCTTGCTGATCCATCCATTCGAGCAAGCGGCGACGCAGATCGTGCTGGACCTCCTTTAGATCTTTTTGACCCGCTAGATTGTTGAACTCGTAGCGATCGCTCTCGAGGTCGTAAAGCTCTTCTGCAGGTCTCCACTGGTATCGGTGAACTGTTTCTTCCGCAAAAGGGTCTGTTTTAGCCGCATCCACCCACGTCTTCCAAAATGCGGTCCATCCTCCCTTATCCTCCGTGAGATTGTTTTGGAACCTGGTTTCTGGAGTCAGGTTAATCAAATACTTGTAGCGGTGGGAACGAATGGAACGCACACCGTAATGTTCCGACCCATTGCTGATCCCACGCGTCGTTTGCAAGGCGAAGGCATAATCCTTGTGATGCTCCCTTTGACCCAGAAGTACGGGCATAAAGCTCTCCCCTTCCAGCACCTCAATGGAGGCCCCACCGGCTACCTCAATAAAAGTGGGCAGGATATCGACATACTCGATCATCGCATTGGAAACACTTCCAGGTGCAATCTTTCCTGGCCAACGGGCTAGAAAAGCAGATTGCAGTCCGCTTTCATAACAAGTCCACTTGGCAAACGGCATGGCAATTCCTTGTTCGCTGACAAATATCAGCAAGGTTTTTTCCCGCATCTCCAATCGGTCTAGCAAGGCAATGACTTTTCCAACTGATTGGTCCAGGTCTTGCACTTCTGCGTAATAGTTCACCAGCTGTCTACGAGTTTCATCCGTATCCACAAAATAAGGAGGCAGAACAAGCTTATCCGGATCGAACTCCGATGCATCGCCTTTTGTCCAGGGAGTATGCGGCTCGTTAAAACAGATAAAGGCACAGCTGGGTTGTCCGCTCTCTTGCGACCAGAACCTCTCTAGAGCCTGCAGGTCAGGATCTCCTTTCTCGTTCAAATATTCAAAAGGAAAAACGCTTTCGGGCTGAATGTGCCTTTTCCCAGTCAAGGCCACTCGATAGCCCAGATCTCCCAAGAAGTGCACCACGCTTTTGGTACCTTCCTTTGCTAAGGTAGAATTTGGATAGGCTCCCGACTTTATGGGATATAAACCCGTATAAATATTGTGACGTGTAGGTGAGCACATGGCCGACGCCTGGAAACAACGTGTAATCTTCATCCCATCGCTCGCGATTGAATCGATATGCGGTGTTGCGACATTCACACCCCCATAGCAACCGATGTCGCTGTAAGTGAGATCGTCCGCTATGATAAAGACGATGTTCGGGCGTTCAGCTCCCTGCAAAAAAGGAAAGAGAAGCAAAAAAGCGATGAAAACGAATTTCACGACACGAACCTTAATCATAAAGATACATTTGTCTAACCAAAGCGACTATTCAAAAAATAACAACGATCGTTCAGGTAGGGCGAAAGCGCCTGCCGGGCGCAACCTGCAAGGCGAACACTGGTCCCGCTCCGCCCATAGGCGTCAACTTAACTCTAGTTTTGGGATTTATTGCAGGTTCCACGACGATGTCTCGTCGTAGCTACGACGCAAGGCGGCGTGGTATTGCTTTGTAATCTCCTCTCCGTAAGACGATTTTCTGATAAGTTGACGCCCATGCGCTCCGTCGCTGAAGGATCTCGTCCTACCCGACCGAGTTCTCAATCAGCGAGGCAATACAAATGCTGATCACTGCGGACGAGCAGTTTTCCATTCACCGCAATGGGTGAAGCGATCATGGATTCAAGTAGTGGATACTCTTTTACATCGGCGAGACCTTTATCAGTAACACGAACGGTGAAAATATTTCCGTCTTCGCGAGCAACGCGCATTATATCGTTCGCGAGAACAGGAGAGGCATAAAAAATCTTAGCGGACTTGGGCAAATTCGATTCCCAGATGGTCTCGCCACTGTGTATGTCCAAACAAGTGACACGGCCACTCGTCGGTCCACTGTATTTAAGGATAATTACTCGCCCGTCACTGATGATCGGCGTTGAGGAGTCGCTTCCCAATCCATCCCGTTTCCAGAGCCAGCTCTCACTGGAAGTACCGCTATCAAGCTTAATGCCGGCAATCGAGTTTCCACGAGCATAGGGAATCACTGCAATGTCATTCGCGATAGCAGCGGAAGCGGTTACACGCCAATACTTCTCAGCTCAAGGTATTTCGATTGGCGATCGAGAAGCGGAACTGCTTCCCTTTTGAGTACGTGTGGGGCCGTCGCTTCCCCGCCTGAATCGACTAGCTTATCCTAGCTTTCAACAACTCCTCTTTTACGCGTATCGCAACGGTCGCTAAGTACTGGGGCTTCATCATCCAAGTGGTTAGATTAAAGCCATCTTCTCGTGGCCGCGCCACCGCAACCGAAGGCGAGCCCTCAAGAAGCGCTTTTTGGATCTCATATCCCGTCGTAGAAAATCTGCCCGATTGAAGCGTCAACTGCAAGGTCGGCACCGTATTCGGACTCTGGGGAATGATGCTTTCAGCCGCTAGGCCCTCAATTGGGGACAGCTGATCTTTGAGCCAATCCACTTGCGTCTTCCAAGTTTCGTATTCCTTGTCGTAATCCGACTTCATGAATCGCTCTACCGCTATCCACATTGCCACGAGCTCCTCCTTGTTCACCTTCATCCCTCGACCTATCCGGTCAGACGTTGGGGGGCCGTTGAAACGGGCTGCCGCTACCAGGTCTTTTCTTCCCATCAGAAGACCGGCGCTTTGAGGCCCTCGAATCGCCTTACCGCCCGAGATGGCAACCAGATCAAATCCCATATTGGTGAATTTCGAAATGTTTTCTTTAGGCGGAATCGAAGCCGCCGCGTCGATAAAAGTGGGGATTCCATGTTCCTTCCCCAAAGCGACGAACGCCTCGTGCCCGACCGGTCCATCCAGACTATGCTCATCGGTGAAATACAACATGGCCGTACGATCACTGATCGCATCTCTCAACGCCTGCTCACTTTCCACGACTATTAATTTTACCCCGCAATTGATAATGGCATGGGTATACCCCACGATATGGGCTTTCTGAACAATGACTTCTTGCTTCATTCCGCTCAAATCGATCGGAATTCGTTTGGCTTTTCCTTCGTCTAAACCGGTCAAAACTCCAGCGGTCGCCAGGGTCATAGCCGATGCCGCTCCGGCCGTTACCATCGCGGCTTCACAGCCGACCAGTTCTGCGATCTTCTCTCCCACTGCATCGTGTAACTCATTATAGGATACGTACTCCCCAGCGGTTTGACGATAGGCGTCCAGCACTTCATCCGGCATTATACTTGCGGTGAGAGTCGTGTAGGCACCGGCCGCATTAATCACTGGCCGGACTCCGAGTTCTCCGAAATAGTCGCGTACAGCGGTCTCCGCCGCTCGAGCCGATCCAGTCGCCAGGAACCCTCCCGAGACAAAACCACCCACAAGCGGGAGACTCGAAAGGCGTTTAATCAGTTTCCTTCGGCTCAGCATAGATTATTGCTCCGGCGAAATTTCCACAATCATCTCAATTTCAACCGCTATGTTGTTGGGCAGCGATCCCATTCCAACCGCAGCCCGGGCTGGTTTTCCCGCATCTCCAAAGATCGAAGTCAGCACCGCGGTGGCCCCATTCATCACTGCTGGCTGCTGGGTGAACTCTGTCGGACAGTTTACCATCCCGTGAACCTTCACGATGCGGCGGATACGGTCGAGGCTTCCAATCTCGTTCCGCAGCGATGACAAGAGAGCAATCATCGTCAAACGAGCCGCCTCCTTCCCTTCTTCGATCGTCAAGTCTCGGCCCACTTTTCCCTGGACGGCTCCCCCCTCCGGTTTCCGAGGTCCATGTCCGGAAAGGAAAACGAGGTTCCCAGTCGTCACGGCCGGAACAAAGTGATCGTTCGGCTTGGCTGCCGTATTGAATTCTATGCCGAGGCTTCTCGCTTTCGCCTCGTATCCAGGATTCTGCGCTGCGATCAAGCTCTGGGCAATGCCAAGCGTAGAAACAAGATAAAGGCAGATTAAACCAATGAGAGAATCGATTCGTTTGTATTTCATTTGGGTGGATTAATAAAAGGTTGCACTTCGGGACGCCCTGGTGAAGGCGGCAGTTTCACTTCATCCCAAGCCGGACTGGCGAGACCGTTCCGGTCCCACACGACTTCACCGCCAAGAATCGTCAGCTCGCATTCTAGATTGTATTTTCCATCATAACGCGTTCCCGCCACATCAACAAACCCGAAATCGCCCTCTTGTCTCCGCAAAACAGCGACATCCGCCAAAGCTCCAACGCTCAAGTGACCGAGATCCTCATCGATGCTGATAACTTGGGCTGGCTTCCAACTTGAGGCCTCAATCACTTCATCTAGGTTCATGCCAAGGTTCAGAAGCTTGGACATGACATTGAGCTGGTTCTTCATGCCTCGATTCATACTACCCGCATGTAAGTCCGTACTAATAGTCTGGGGACGCATTCCTTGTTCCAAGGCGGCTACGGCCACGTTCCAGCGAAAACTTCCGCCACCATGCCCCACATCCATGATGATGCCTCGATCAATCGCCTTCATGACGAAAGGCTTCAGCAGCCCAGATCGATCGACAAGGGATTCCCGTCCCAGCGCATCCGCAAAACAATGGGTAAAAATGTCACCCGGATTAAGTTCTTTCAGAAACAGCTGCTCGATCGACAGAGTCGGCTGCGACCGCCCAAAGTCTACCATAACCGGCACCTTCGCCCATTGGCCCGCCTCCACTGCGCGACGAACCGGAGTCCAGTCGGGCCCTTTGTAGTGAGCCACCTTTATTCCCACAATATACTCTGGGAATTCGTAAACCTTCATGGCCGCGAGCTTGGCGTCCATGTCCGCCAAGTCCTGTTCTTCAGGGTCTCCCCTCATTCCTCCTCCCACGATATTGAGAAAGGCTTTCACCCGCGTCTTGGAATTGTCAATTGTCTGCTCCTTGAACGTTTCAAAATCCCTCCAACCAGAGCCACCGGCATCCACCGCGGTTGTCACCCCGTACTGAAGCGTAAATCCATCGGGTGGCAGCGCGCTGAAGCTGTTTGCCCATGCAGTCCCATTATTCGTGCCCCAGTACAGATGGGCATGTAAATCGATCAAACCGGGTGTCACATACAGACCAGTCGCATCAACGACGCTTCGCGCGTCGCTGGCTGAAATTGACTCAGCAACCGCGGCGATACGATCTCCTTGAATCGCTACATCGAGTGACGCGCTACGACCACTTTTCGGATCAATCACGTGGCCCCCTTTAAGCAAGAGGTCGTAACTCTGAGCGTTACAAGCGAGTGAAAAACCTAACGACATTAAAACCAGAAGGCAAACGCTTCGGAGACTAAGCCACGTGGAAAGGACTTTTTCAGGAGGACTAAGGCAATGCATAAGAAAGAAGAATCATCTATTAATCCTGTTTCCCCTCAATTTGCAAGGCTTCGCTAATCCAGACGAAAACTAGGCCTATGTCTACTCTCTAGAATTTCCCCAAGAACGTGTTTACCGCTCGACCCCACCGCCGTGATCTGATCAAACGAGAGTTCGGCATTCTGGCAGAAAGTCGATCGAGTCCCCTCTACCCTTTCTCCTTCGAACACAAATAGCCCATCGCCCAAACCCTAACCATGAGCTCATTCTACAAAAAGCTATTCCATTTTTTCGGAATTCCCATTTATGCCGTTGTCGGCAATGCCGCTGAAAAACCCAATGTGGTAGTTCTCTTCGCTGATGATTCCGGATACGCCGACTTTGGATTTCAAGAAAGCGTCCAACCCGATATGGCTCAGCTAACCCCTCATATTGATAGTATTGCGAAAGCGGGAGCGCGTTTTACGCAAGCTTATGTAACGGGTGCCGTATGCTCCCCTTCTAGAGCAGGAATGATGACGGGGCGCTATCAGGAGCGGTTTGGTCATGAGACCAATTTACCTCCGGGCACCCAATCAGGGCTTCCATTGAAAGAGACTTTTGGAGTCAAACGACTGCAAAAAATTGGCTACAAAACCGCCCTCATCGGTAAATGGCACTTAGGCTATCCCGTTGAATTCCATCCCAATCGCCGTGGGTACGACCACTTTTTCGGACTCCTTCAGGGTTCGCGGAGCTATTACCCCTATGCTAAACCACATCGCGATAGAGTCCTGCAAATCGATGGTATGGCGACCCCAGAATCAGGATACGTGACAGATCGACTTGGAGATGCCGCATGCGACTTCATCGAGCAGAACAAACAAGACCCTTTTTATCTCTTTGTATCGTTCACGGCTCCACATGGACCGCTCGAGCCTCGCAAAGGGAGCTACGATGCAGAACGCATAGCGCATATCAAGCATGACGCGCGCAGGAACTACGCTGGCCTGATTGTGGCGATGGACCACAATGTGGGAAAAGTTTTAGCAACGATTCAAAACAATGGCTTGAACGATAATACTATCGTGATTTTCACGAATGACAATGGAGGTCCTGGCGGCAAGGACTCCACAAGCAATTACCCATTACGAGGACACAAGGGGAGTCTCTACGAAGGCGGTATCCGTGTTCCTTGGGCGATGTCATGGCCCGGAGTCATTGAACCGGGATCAGTTATCACAACCCCCGTTATCACAATGGACATATTGCCGACGATATTTGAAGCAGGAGGTGAAAAGGTTGATCCCGAATGGGCCTTAGACGGCGCCAGCCTCTTGCCTTTGTTTAATAAATTGGAAAGCCGTTTTCCCAAGCGTACGTTATATTGGCGCAGAAGTGGCCTCAACGGTCCTATCGCGTTGCAAGAAGGAAAATGGAAATTGCTCGCGCGTAATACCTCGGACAATACGCCTGAGCTCTACGATTTAAGCACCGACATTGGAGAGACCCAAAATTTGGCCTCAAAAAACCCAAAGGTCCTCAAGCAACTCTTGGCTAAAATGGAAGCTTGGGAATCGGAGCTGGTCACACCTCTTTGGGGGCCGGGAAGTGTTGGGCATGGGCAATCCAACTAAGTTTTAAGAAATTCAGGATTACTATTTAGGCGCCAACGGGAAATGTTGCCCTTGTGGTGAGTGATGCCCTTTTACTTTCGCAAGTCGTAGCAAATCAGACGCGACCCCGTGGCGTTCTGGTTCACAAAGAGCAAGCCGCGATTCACGGTCGGAACTCCCCATGTCTCCGGGGCCTGAAACAACTGCGCTTCCGCCAAAATTTTGGCCCCTGTAGAATTCAGGTCAAGCCAAAGCAACGTACCCTGCCCGCCAATACAAAGGAATGCGCCATCGACCCGAAGCAGGCTGGCCCTTCCCAGCCGCGCGTCCTTGAGATCAATCCCGTCACGCCACATCTCGCGACCTGACGCTATCTCATAGCATACCACTTCCGTGCCAGCAGTACCGTCGACACCATAAAGATAACCTTCATGGGCAATCGGTGTTGTGAATTGACCCCCAAAGCGATCCGCCTTCCAGCGAAGGGTTGAAGAACCATCCGGTGCAAAATCGATTAGCGCCCCGCCTTCGGAGTATCCCTCCGTAATGAAGACCGAGTTACCCACGACCACGGGTGAGGCGGCATTGACCGAGGCATACATTCGAGCTCTCCAAGGAAAATCGGAGTCTAGGGCCCCCGTATCCGGATCGATACTCAACAGTCCCCCTGTGGGAGGACGAACCATCCCCCCCGCAAATACGAGAACCCGATCCTCACCGTGAAGCATCGCTGGAACAGGCGACGCATAACTCGCATGCCATTCATGCTCCATTTTCCAGAGCAACTTTCCGGTTCTTATGTGAAAACTGGCGACACACATCTGACCCCCAACATTGACGATCAGCTGTTCCCTATGGACCACCGGACAGCTTCCTCGACCAAAAAAGAGCGGAGCCGGTCCATACGCTTCGTCTAGATTCCTGCTCCAAACCACATCACCTGTCTCCAAGTCAAAACAGATCAGGTCACCCCTCACTCCAACTGTGAAAACGAGCTCTCCATGGATAACCGGTCCAGAACGCGGCGCGTCCGCAATTCCGTAACTGGAACCCAATTCAACTGGATAGTCGTGTATCCAATGCCGCTTCCCCGTTTCTGGCTCTAGGCATTCAATCGTCTCACGCCCATTCAACTCATGGATCATGACCAAGTAGTTGCCCGAGACGACCGCGGGCGCATGCCCGTTTCCTCGCTCTACTTCCCAGACGCGATTAGGCCCGTCCGCCGGCCAGGACTTAAGCAGCTTGGTTTCCCTGGAGTGCAGATCATGCCGCGGACCCAAAAACCGCGGCCAGTCTTCAGTCACCGCCTCAGGCGAGAGGGGCTTGGGCGGAGCGTGAAACGACCGCCGATCAAAATCCGTCGGCTCAGCAAAAACCAGATTTGCGACGAGGACTATTAGTGGAATGGTCAATTTCTTCACTGGAACGGAACTCTATGGCACAACATTCACTGGGGTCAATGGGCAAGCTTATCGTATCCTCCAATCCTTTACAATCGCGGTCAGAACCAATTCTAATGTCACAAACTAGTTCTTGGCAGAGCGGCAGTCAGAACGGGGAGTTACTTGCAATTTCTCTTCATTACCAAAGAGTACCGAAATGCTACTAAAGAATTTCTGCAGGGCCCTAACCACTCTGTTATTGGCTCTTCAGGTCCAAGCTGAAACGTCACAGCTAGAGCTGGCCTCCCCGTTTTCCGAGCACATGGTTTTGCAACGCGAGATGCCGGTCCCAGTATGGGGCTGGGGCGAGCCGGGAGCCTCCGTCAAAGTCTCCGTAGCCGGAGTATCCAAGCGAACCAAAGTCGGCAAAGACCGTCGCGGGAAGCGAATCCAGCAAAATCGATATTTATCGGCTAGTGTTCCGTTCATCACGATTCACCCAAAACGAGTACGTCCGGCATACAGGCTTGAAATGTGATTCCACTTCCAAATGCTCCTTTTCAATGAAGAACCTGCTATCCCTACTAGTCGCAATCGCGTCGCTTAGTCTGTTCGCCGCCGATAAGAGGCCAAACGTTCTCCTTATTTGCGTAGACGACTTACGACCGGAATTAAACTGCTACGGGGTCGATTACATCCACTCTCCAAATATCGATAGGCTCGCCGCGGAAGGTCGCGCCTTCTACAAGCATTACGTCCAAGCCCCCACCTGCGGCGCGTCGCGCTACACATTATTAACCGGAACCTACGGCGGTCCTAGCAACGCGGCCTTGTTTGATCGGGCAGAGGGTCTAGCCAGAAATGCAAAAGCCTCTCCGCCCAGCATGCCCGCTTGGTTTCGGCAAAATGGCTACCGCACCGTCTCGGTAGGCAAAGTGTCCCATCACCCCGGTGGCCGCGGCGGTCCCGATTGGGACGATCAAACCATTCCGGAAATGCCCCATTCCTGGGATCGACACCTGCTTCGAGCGGGCGCCTGGCAACACCCCAGAGGCTGGATGCACGGCCAAGCCCATGGCGAAATTCGCGGTGACGCCAGCCAGATGGATCTCCTTCAAGCTTATGAAGGTCCCGACCAGATCTACCCGGATGGCATCAGCTCTGACCAGGCCATCGAGCAGCTTGAATCCCTCGCAACCAAGGAAGACGACAAGCCTTTCTTCCTGGCATTCGGAATCCTGCGACCCCATCTGCCCTTCGGCGCTCCTAAGAAATATCTGGATCTCTACGCAGACGCTGAACTCCCGGAAGTACCTCACCCTAAGAAACCGAAAGGTCGTACAACCTGGCACAAGTCCGGAGAATTTTACAAGTACAAGCGTGATGGCATGGACCCCAACACCAATGCCGACTACTCCTTGCAAGTCCGCAAACACTACGCGGCCTGTGTCAGCTATGCCGATGCCCAGGTGGGACGCGCCCTCGACAAGCTCGACTCCCTCGGTATCCGCGAAAACACTATTGTTGTCCTTTGGGGCGACCACGGATGGCACCTGGGAGAACATTCCATATGGGGCAAACACTCCCTATTCGAGGAATCCCTCCGCTCACCACTCATCATCAGTTATCCAGGCATACCTAATCCCGGCAAGTTAAGCCATGCCATGGTCGAGACAGTGGATATTTTTCCGACTCTTGTCGAACTCTCTGGCATTGCGAAAGCCAAGCACGCCGATGGCGTATCCTTGAAACCTATACTCGAATCGCCAAACGCGCCTGGGCACGATGCCTTCGGTTATTTTAGCAAAGGCTATGGCCATACCATTCGCACCGAGACTCATCGCATGATCGCTCATACTGATGGCTACATCGAACTCTACGATCACCGCACCCTCGAAGGTGAAACCCGCAACGTCGCCGACCAGCAACCAGAAGTAGTCGCCCAACTCAAAGCAAAAATCGAAAAGCGATTCAAAAACAAGTAGCGCATCTATTTTCTATTTATCGAATCCTAAAAAGGCCCCCATACCACTGCATCGACTGATCCAGGAAACACAACTTGCCAACTACCAGGTCGACCCGGAGAACAAGGCAGAGAGGCCGGCTCGGTCCTCAGAGGGTGGTGACCTTACACGGAGGACCGAGCCGGTCCTCCCTACCCCCTCAAAGAGCCGCCGACTGAAAAGCGGGCCCCAATCATTCCACACCGAGTCAACTGTCGACGCGCAGTCTTACAAAGACAAAATATCACCCCTCCCCCTCGCGCCTAAACTCTAGACCCAACTCTCCCACGCATAAATCTCACGTAATGCTGCACTTTA